>CAYZLT010000300.1:0-3496 GCA_964479175.1 uncultured Solibacteraceae bacterium
CCCCGCGGTCCACACGAGTCCGACCGCGCGCACTTCTGCCCCGACGACCGGCCCACCGTCATCACTGGTGACAGTCCCGCCAATCACTGCTGGACGCCATAACACCACCCGAAGGTCGGTGCGTGTGGAGCCAGCCGGCAGTGTCACGTCACCCGCAGTGCCCGAGGGGCGTTGCCGTCCGTAGGCACCTGGTAACCACCCAGGCTTGCTGACCTCAATCGTGAATCGCCCAGCGGGAACGTTGGTCACGACAAACCGCCCCTCGCCGTCGGCACGCACAGGCACGACCTGGCTGGCCGGTCCAGCGGGCACGCCAGCTTGTCTGACCACCACGACTGCCTCGGCGACAGGTGCGCCGGTGCCGTCCACCACTCGACCGGCAAGGATGCTGGTTTGTACCGCAGGCGCGTTGACCTGCAGCATGATGGCCGTGGCGATCCACGGCATCCAATGCCATCGCATATCGGGGATATTACCGCGATTCTGCGCGCGCTCACCATCGCCCTGGCTGGCCACATTCTGCATCGCGACGAGGGACTCGGCGTTCGACTTTGCGAACGCCTTCAGTCTGTCCGCAGGCTCGATGCGGGATCGACCCGTGCAGCGCGCATGGCGGGCACAAGCGCCGCAATGCATCCGGTGGCCTCGATCGTCTCGAAGTAGCCCGGCGTGACCTCGAACGTGGTGGCACCGTCAGACTTGGCGCCCGCCGAATAGGACGAAAACGAAGTGTCGCCCCCCAGTTGGAAGTTGTCCACGATGCCGACGGAGGTCAGGCCTGGCAGCGCGCGCAGCTGCTGCAGCAGCGCGAGGTAGTACTGCTGATGCGCGCCAGGATTCCGATCCAGCGGCAGGGCCTCCATGACCACGAGGCCCCGTGCATTAAACCCGGGGTCTACGGCCGAGATGCGCACGAAGCTGCGAATCATGAGGCCGGCGCCGGCCACCAGGACCACCGCGAGCGCCACCTCGGCAGCGATAAGAAACTGGCCGCCTCGCCGCGACAGGGCCGACCCCCGCTGTCGTCCTCCCCGCGCCAATACCGATCCCAAGCGGACCCGGGACAGTCGCATCGCCGGCGCCAGGCCGAAGAGCAGTACGGTCGGGATGAGCAACGCGGTCGTGGCGGCCAGCACGGAGAGGTTCAACGTGACCGGGGAGTTTGACGGGATCGACAACGGAATGTTGGCCACGAGGGCGGCGAGCGAGAGCCACGCGAGCAGGATGCCGAGCGCACCTCCTGGAATGGCGAGCACCACGCTTTCGGTGAGGAGTTGCCGAATCAACCGGCCTCGTCCTGCGCCCAATGCCGCGCGCACCGCCAGTTCAGCCTGGCGCGCTTCTCCGCGCGCCAGGAGCAGGCCCGCAACGTTCACGCACGCGATCAGGAGAATCAGTGCCACGGCGCCTGCCAGCACATTGATCGTCGGCCGTGACTGCGACAGCGCCGCGTCGAGCCGCGATCGGATCGCCACCGTCGACGCGGCCTGTGTGCCGTCAGGCAAGATGCGCCGCTCCATCCGCGCCGAGACGCGTTCCCGCGCCTGATCAAGTGTGATGCCTGGCTTCAGGCGCGCGTACCCCGACACACGTCCCGTGCCGCGCCGCGAATACTCGGACAGTGGCGTGCGAAGCGGCGTTGACACCGGCGTAGTCGCGTTGAACGACGCCGGCAAGACCCCGATGATGGTGGCGACCTCGGTGTCGAACTTCACCGTCTCGCCGACGACGTGGTCGCGACCCGCGTACCGCGTCTGCCAGTAGGCGTATCCCAGCAACGCGACCAGCGGCGCACCAGGTTCGGTGTCGTCGCGAGTGAAATTGCGGCCGATGAGCGGCGTCACGCCGTGCATCGGCAGGTAGCCTTCCGTGAAGTGCGATACCTGGATCCGTTCGGGTTCCGCGCCTTCAACGATGCGCCCGCGGAAGGCACTCCCGCTTCCCGCCACCAGCGAAAACACATCCTCAGACTTCTCCCACGTGCGCACGTCTTCCATCGAGGCCGTGGCTCGTGAGACCTTGCCGTCGGGCATCAGTTCCTCTGGACTGAGCGTCACCAACTGCTCGGGATGGGGATAGGGAAGAGGGCGCAGCATCGTGGCGTTGATGACCGAGAAGATGGCGGTGGACACCCCGATGCCGAGCGCCAGGGTGACAATGGCCACCAGCGACGAGCCGCGGTGCCGGAAGAGCTGGCGAATGCCGTAACGCACATCCTGCAGCAATGTGTCCATGGCAGGATGGTAACCAATCGGCGGAACGCATACATCTTCAGCTCCGCGAGTTGGCGTGAGGAGCCGTGCAACGCCGCGCGGGCTCCGGCTCACCGCTGCTGTGAGGTCGCGACGCGTGGGAACGCGCTCACAGTCGCACCGACGCCGGAAGACGTCGCTGGCGCGCTACCGGACCGCATCGGACGCTGTCGTGATCGGCCGCGGGTCGTAGTACGGCCTCGCTGCCGCGATGGATCCGTCGACGACATGAAACCAATCGAAGGCCGGAATCACTCCGTAGACGGTTTCCAGGTCGAACCGCACCGCGACGTACTCGCCGTCGCTCAGCATTTGCTGAATGCGGACGCCGGTGACCGCCGGGAAGACCCCCTTGAGGAACTCGCGGACCGCGCCGGCACCCTGGATCGGCTCCGCTAACGGACTCTCGAACCGGACGTCCGATGCGAACGGGATCTCGTCCGCGTTCTTGTTTCTGAGGCCGTCGAAGTAGGCGTTGACCGCCGCCAGGGTCGGACTTGGTGCCATGTAGAACTCCCACGCAATCCGGTCGGGGTCCTTGAAGGCCACGTAGCGCCGGTTCAGCGCCGGGTCGAGCTTTACGCCGGTATTGTCGACGCCCGCCGCGGCCAGCGCCGCCGCCACGCGCCCCAGTTCGGCTTCGTCGCCGCACGCGAGGGCGAGATGATCCAGGCCCGCCCGAAACGGGTTGAACACGTCGCCCGCCGGGGTCTGAGCCTCCGGTCCGCGCACGGCCACCGCGGTTTCACCAGCGAGAAACAGGAAGATGCCCGCCCCTCGAGCACGCCGGCAAAGCCCAGCGTGTCGGCATAAAACCGGCGGGAGCGGGCGAGGTCGGTGGAACGGAGGGCCACGTGATGAAGACCCCAGGTTGCGATCTGAACCGGCATGACAGTCTCCTCGATGGCGCCGCCATCATTGACGTGGTGGCGGGCGACCCACACGATACGGGGGACCGCGGGGCACGTCCTTTGGAACGGCTGAAATAATTCCAAATAAAGTCCAAATACGGATGACCAGACACGTGTGGGAGACGCACAGATTCGGACCGTTCGAGCTCCGGCCGCGCGATTACGCGTTGACCCGCATCCCCGAAGAGGTCGACGCAATCGTGCGGAAGGCACTGGAGCGTCCGCTCGAAAATCGGTACTAGACGTGGGCGAAGCGGGCTATCCTGATCGCGTGAGTCCGACGGTTCTCCGAGTTCGGGGTTTTCGTTTTTATTTTTTCTCCCGCGAGGAACC
>CAYZLT010000300.1:3506-4681 GCA_964479175.1 uncultured Solibacteraceae bacterium
CTCGAGCCCACGTGCATGTCCAGAACGCGGACGGAGAGGCCAAATTCTGGATCGAACCCATGGTCGAGTTGTGTGCCAACTACGGCTTGAAGTCGCAAGAGATCACCGAGGCACAGAAGTTGGTTGAGGAGCATGTCGATGACATCCGCCGCGCCTGGACGAAGCACTTCCCCGGTTGAAGTGACCAACGTGTCACCCCACGGGTTCTGGCTGTTTGTTGGCGACCGGGAATTGTTCGTCCCGTTTCAGCATTTTCCCTGGTTTCGTGACGCGTCGATCGGGGCGATCGCCAACGTCCAGCTGCCGAGCCCGCATCACCTCTACTGGCCTGACCTCGACGTCGACCTCGCCGTCGAGTCAATCGAACACCCGGAGAAGTACCCGCTCGTGAGCCAAGGGTAGATTCTCGCTGGTTTGTGCGTGTGTCGTCAGAACCGAATCACCGCAGTCGCCTGCGGGTGAAAGACGATTGGATCCGTGAAGCCGTTGTAGGTCACACCCGCCCGAAGCGCGAGGTGTCGAGTCAGAGCCCGCTCGCCCTGCAGTTCGAGCAGGAACCCTCCCCATTGCTGTGACGACTCGCTCACCTGTCCGTTGTCTCGAAATCTGACTCTTTCGCCCCATCGGCCATGCACGATCCCGAGGCCCGCCACCACGCGCCACGGACCACTGCCTCGGCGATGGAGGCATTGCCAAGCAACAGACACACACTCAGCCACGTTCGCATCAAACTCCCCTCCCGGGATGACATGCGATATCGCCGATAGTCCGAATGACGTGGGTGTGTCCCGAACATAACGGTCCGTATCCGACGCTGGCACCGAGCCGCTGGATATCGGTGACTTCCGGATGAGATATTTCAGACATCTCCGCCGAGAACCCAGCACCCTGAACGCAGAACCCTGAATCTCGCGCGGAGCGCGCACTACCCCATCTTCTGCATCGCGGCGAGGAACTCGGCGTTCGACTTGGTCTTGTTGAGCTTGTCGATGAGCAGTTCCATCGCTTCGACCGGCGACAGCGGGTTGAGCACCTTGCGGAGCACCCAGATGCGGTTGAGGTCTTTATTTCAACGCGCGGCACTTGACTTGACGTGGACAATGCCTCGCCGCTTCGCGGCGTGCGCGCGCCACGCCATCGTGATCACCTGTTCCACGGCATCGTGATCACTCATT
>CAYZLT010000301.1:0-4667 GCA_964479175.1 uncultured Solibacteraceae bacterium
TGGGAAGGCTGGTTCAGGTTCTTTCTTCGCGGTGTCGCCGAGGTGAGCGGCACCGGTGGTGCTCCACGGCCGCGGGATCGGCTGGATTGATGTCCATCTGCTGGCCTCAACCCTCGTCGGTGGCCTGCGACTGTGGACCGCCGACCCGGCGCTTGAAACACTGGCCGACGAGTGCGGCGTCGCCTACAAGTAAACACGCAGGCCCGGAGGTAAGCGCCCGGAAGGCGTTCGACGATCTGTTCAAGTAGGTGACTTCCCCACCGACGTCCCGTGTATCCTCTGACACGGTGACCAGTGGTGCTCAATGAGTTGGAACGGATTGCACGGGCTGCACCGCAGCGATCCCAAGCACGGGAGTGCCGTGACCTAGTTCGCCTCACGTTCAGGCTGAGGAAGGCATGATGGCTTCGACTGTCTGCCTGTGGGCGTTGGTTGTTGTGGCGACGATTCAGCTGCCGGCGCAGCGACCGATAGAGCCGTTGGTCCCCACGCCCTCGCAGCGGGTGATGTCTGACGAAGATGTCGACGAGTTCGCGGCTGGAGCGGTGCGGATCACCACGCCTGGTGCGGTGATGCCGATCATCAAAAAAAAAGTCGATCCGAAGATCACTATTGAGGCGTATAAGGCCAGGGTCTTCGGACGTGTGATTATTGCGGCTGTCGTTGGCGTCGATGGTCGAATCGAAAAGTCACAGGTGTACGAGTCCGTCGAGCGGAGCCTCGACAACGAGTCGCTGAAGACGTTGGCCAAGTGGCGATTTGTGCCCGCGCGACTCAACGGGGTCCCGGTCCGGTTTCTCGTCATGGTGCAAATGGAGTTCCTGCTCCGGTAGCCAACGGCGGGGCCGTGTGGTGGCGCACCTGTCTGCCAGCGAACTCCCGCCAGGAGCGGACGGCCGTGGCCACGATTTTTGAGAACCTCGAGCCTGGCGCAAGCCTTGACGATCTGATGACCTGCGGTGACAGAGAAACTCCGTGCGCCTGGGTCGTCAGGTACGAACGCGCCCTACCTGCGCAACACGACGATCGGATCGACGCGTGACGCGCGGACGGCCGGAATGAGCGCGGCGGCAAGACCCGCAGCCACGAGCACGCCGACGGCCGCCGCGTAGAGCCACGGGTCCTGGGGCTCGACCTGAAAAAGGAATGACGCGACAAGCCTGGTGATCGCCATCGCGGCGACGGTACCAATACCGATGCCGCCCGCGAGGATGCCGGCGGCTTCCCTGAGCACGCTGCCCCGCACGTCCGATGGCTGGGCGCCCAGCGCCATGCGCACACCAATCTCACGCGCACGCTGAGCCACGATGTACGACATGACGCCGTAGATGCCGACGGCCGCGATGGCAAGCGCGAGCGCGCCGAAGACAGAGACAAGGACGGTGTTTAATCGACGCGGCTTCAGCAGATTGTCATACAGCGCACTGAGCGGCTGCACCGCTCCCGCCCGAACGGTTCCAGCCGCCTCGGCGGCGGCTTTCAGATCCGCGAGAGGCACCGCGGCGCCGGGACGTATGCGCACAATCAGCGCACCGCCCATGCCTGTGGCCGGCCCGACCGGCACAAACACTTCCGGCACCACGTCCACCTCCGGCCCCTTGACGCGTGAGCCCCGCACCACACCCGTGACCGTGTACACGGTGCCGTCCCCGATCTGCACGGACTGACCGATGGGATCGTCGCCACCAAAGAACCGTTGCACGGCCAGTTCGCTGATCACCGTCGCACGCTGCCCCGCCGATGCGGGGTCTGCCCCCCCGAATCCATCCCCACGCACCATCGTCATGCCCATCACATCGAAGTAGTCAGGGGAGACGGCTTTGAGTTCCACGCTGCTGTCCGCACTGCCGAGCGCCGGACGGCCGGTCACACGCAGGGTGGTGCCGGCCGAGCCACCCGACAGCGGCGCTCCTCCGGTCCCCATGAACGCGACAGACTCAACGCCGGGCAACCGCGTCACGGCCGTGCGCGCATCCTGCACAACGGTCGTCGCACGCGCCCGTTCGGCGGCGCGTGCCTCCGGCGGGACCACGCGCAGAATCGCATTGACCCGCACCAGCGTGATCGGTTTGTAGTCGAAGCCCAAGTCGAGGCGCATCACGTTCGCGAAGCTGGCGAGAAAGAGCGACGCGCCCACCAGCAAGACCACGGCGAGGGCGACCTCAGTCACCATGATGCCCGTCCGAAGTCGACGTCGAGTTGCACCGCTGGTGCCGCCCCCGGCGGTCTGGACCAGCGTGGCCGACAGATTCGATCGTGAGTACTGCCACGCCGGCAGCAACCCGAACACGACGCCGGTGACCACGCTGGTGAGTACGGCGACCATCAGCACTCGCGCGTTGATGGCGATCGACGACAGTCTGAACATGGTCGGCGGCAGCAATGCCGCGACGGTCTCCACGCTCCACCACGCGACGAGCACACCGAGGGTCGCGCCCATCGCTGACAGCAGCAGGCCCTCGACGAGCAATCCACGCGTCAACACCCACCGGGACGCACCAAGCGCTGACCGCACGGCGATCTCGCGTGCCCGGGTCGTCGAGCGCGCGAGGACGAGATTGGCCACATTGGCGCACGCGATCAACAGCAGGACTCCCACCGACGCCAGCAGCAGGCGCATGGCGGGTCCCGCATCTCCCACCAGCCTGGTGCGCAACGGCATCACGGTGCTTGTGCGGTTCTCAAACCACTGGGGATAGGCCCGCGCCAGGTCCGCAGTCACCGCCGCCATTCCCTCCTGCGCCTCGGGCACCGTGACGCCCTGTGCCAGCCGGCCGATCACCGTCAGGAAGTAGGCCTTCGCCGGCCCATCGCGATCGCGGTCCTCGCGGAGCGGCACATACGGATGCCACACAAATTCGACACCCGGCTGCGGCACCGGGTACCCGAAGTCCGGCGCGAACACGCCGGCGATCTGCCACGGCCCGTCGGCTGCCGAGATCGTCTGGCCCAGGACACCAGGGTCCGCGCCGAAACGCTGGCGCCAGAGGGCGTCGCTGATCATCACGACGCGATGGTGTCCTTCGCGCTCCTGTTCCTCCGTAAACACGGCGCCCAGCGCGGGTCGCACACGCAGGACACGCAGCAGGCTGGCGCTGACGCCGCGCACCTCCACCTGTGTGAGTTCCGGATCCGTTGCGGCAAAGGCGCTGCGGCCGAACGTGCCCAAATCCTCGAAGATCGCAGTGGTGCGAGTCTTCCAGTCGAGGAAGTTTTGCGGAGCCACCGGACCCGGCCGACCAGTGGTCCGCGTCACTTCGAGCACACTCACCAAGCGGGACTCATCCTCGAACGGCAGTGCCTTGAGCACCACCGCATCCACCACGGAGAACATCGCGATGGTGGCGCCAATGCCCAGCGTCAGCACGGCCACGGCCACCGCGGTGAACCCCGGCGCCAGTCTCAGTGCGCGCCACGCCTGTCGAAGATCCGCACTGCCGCTCATGCGTGAAACACCTTCACGACCACGGCACCCATCGTCAGGAAGAGCGCCCCCATGGCCATCAGGGCCACGTGTAATCCGAACGTCGCCCACCAGTTGTCCAGATCAAAGCGAATGACGTTGGGGTCCCCAGGACGATAGCGGATCGGGTGACTAGTGCCTGGGGCAAACGCGTCGATCCGTACGCGCACGCCATCACGGTTGGACGACGCCACGCCGGAGGTGGTGGCGTTGGTGTAGGCACGGCCGTCGACGAGGTACCGAAACGCGATGCGCGAATCAAACAGCTGCCCCCTCTGCTGGCGAAACGACCACTCCAACTCGTACGCGATGTCATCCGGATCCTCCGGATTCACACCGACCATCAACCGGCGGCCGGCCGGATACCGATCGACAAACCGCCGCACCATCCCGTAGCTGGCCGAACTCCAGTTGGGCACGATGATCCGCTCACGCGACTGCCCGGCTGCGTCATAGCGGAACACCAACTCGGGCTGAAGCTTCTGAGGTCCGCTTACGTTGATGACACGGCTCGAGACGACTTCCGCCGACGCTCGCGGCCACGTCATAGGCACGTGGATTCCCGCATAGAGCACCGCAGCGATCTTGGCGACAGAAAGTATCCGACCCGTGTGATGACCATGGACTCCTCCTTGAGGAGGACGGCAACTATAGCACGCGATCACCTGGGGCGGATGACTGCCGCCCCGGGCCGTATAGACTGTGCCCGGAGGTCCTGCATGTCGATCACGCGTCGTCATTTTCTGGGTACAGGGGCACTGGGTGCCGGAGCCCTGGCCGTCGGTTGCGCCACGCCAACACCGCCCGACACGGCCCCCCCGGCGTTTCTCCGCGGACCCCTGGCGCCGGGCATGTGCTTCAGTGACGAACCGACGGTCGCGATTTACGGCGAGTTCGGTATCCGCCTGGAAGATTGCCTGTACCTGACCGACAACGGTCCTAGGTTCTTCACGAAGCAGAGCGTGGCAATCGACCAGCCGTTCGGGTAGCCTCGGACGGTCAGAACGCATGAGCCTGACGATGAGAACGAAGAGGCCGCTGCGCGAACCGATGCGCGACGCGGCCGGGCCGAAGGTGAAGAACTACATCACGCCTGCGGGACTGCAACGGATGAAGGACGAACACCGGTTCCTCCTCAATCGGGAACGGCCGGCCGTGACCAAGGTCGTGGCGTGGGCGGCGTCCAACGGCGATCGCAGCGAAA
>CAYZLT010000302.1:0-4659 GCA_964479175.1 uncultured Solibacteraceae bacterium
CGTTTTTTCTCGTGTCCGGCATCTGGACCGACCACGCGACGGAAACCAATCGCAATTACGTCTGGCACCTCGCCGCCTGGACGATCGCCTGGGCGCCCGGCCTAATGGCGCTCACGTTTGTGCCTGCGAGGCAATGGGCCTCATTGCCCAATTGAATAAATACGCCCATCGCCGTCGCCGATGATGAGGCGGCCGCCGGAGACGGCAGGCGAGCCGGTAATGGGCGCGCCGGCTTCGAACTCCCACAACTTCTTGCCGGAGTTCAGGTCGAGGACGTAGAGCTTGCCGTCGCTGGAACCCACGATCACGCGGGTGTCGACGATGACCGGGGAGGATTCGACGCGGGCGCGGGTGGCAAACACCCAGCGCTGTGTACCCGTGCCCATGTCGATGGCGCGCACGTTTTTGTCGCGCCCACCCAGCACCATCACGCCGTTGGCCAGCGCGGCCGAGGAGTAATACGGAAACTGGCGGTCCGCGTCCATGAAACGCCACCGGACTTTTTTCGCGGCGATGTCCACCGCCACGACTTCGTTGGCGAACGTCCCGTAGTAGGCCACGCCATTGGCGATGGCCGGTGAGGCCGCCGTGTACGCCTCGGTCGCGAGTTTGACGACCTGCACGCCGTCGCTGACGCGGACGCCGTGAAAAAACTCGTCACACCCGCCGAAGTACGCAACCCCGTTCCAGATGGCCGGCGTGGCGTGCACGTAGTTGTCGGTCTGCACCTTCCACGCTTGTTTGCCCGTCGCCACGTCCAGGCCGTACAGGTGCCCGTCGTACGACCCAATCAGCACCTTGCCGCCGCTGATTACCGGGGATGATTTGATCTCGGCGCCCGTCTTGAACGTCCAGCGCGCCTTGCCAGTCGCGGCATCCACCGCATGGAACACCCCGGCGAGATCGCCGATGTAGACCACGCCGTTGGCCACCGCCGGCGACGACTCTCCGATCCCGTAGTCGTCAGAAACGGCCCTGTAGGTCCACCTGGGTTTGCCCGTGGACGTATCCAGCGCGAGCAACTGTCCGGCGCCCGTGCCGATGTAGGCGATGCCGTCCACGATCGCCGCCGACGAGTCGATCGTCGTGCCTGCGTCGTACGTCCACTGCAGCCTCAACGTCGTCGGCAGGGCAGACGACGCCACGCCGGAGAGCGTCGGCGTGTTTCGGAACTGCGACCAGTTCGGCGACTGCGCGTGTGACGGCACCAACAACGCGCAAGTCGCCATAGCCAGGGCCAACGCCCTCGCGCTCCATCCGCCCATGTCCATCCTCAATTGCATTCGTACCTTTAGCCTTTGGCTTTTTCCCTTTAGCCTACTTAAGCTTGGCGCCTTGCTGAATCGCGTAGAGATTGTTGCGCGTCATGACATACATCGTGCCGTTCGCCGTGATGACCGTCGAATAAACCGAGCTGCCCATGTTGATTTCGTTAATCACCTTCTTCTCGCGGCCGTGCTGAAAGATAGTCACGTCACCGTCTTCGTCGCCCAGATAGACCTTGCCGTCCACGACCAGGGCCGAGCTCCACATCGCGGCGAACATGTCGTGCACCCAGAGCGGCTGCCCCGTCTTGGCATCCAGCGCGTGGAAGAAGCCTGAGAAGTCGGGGTAATAAATGATCCCGTCCTTCACCGCGGCGGTCGAGATGGTGCGGCGGATTTTTTCGTAGTGCCACAGGCGACCCGTCTGCGTGATGTCGCCGCGTTTGGTCGCATCGATCGCATACAGATGGCCAATGCCTTCTCCGTGTTCCGGGTCCTGGCCGTTGGCGATGTAGACCACGTCGCCGACCACGACCGGCGTGGAGATGATTTCGTTGCGCGTCTTTGGCCAGACCGCGTCCTTCGGGTTGGAATCAAACTCCCAGAGCTTTTTGCCGGTCTTGGCTTCGTAGCTGCGAATCCAGCCGTCGCCCTGGCCGTGGATCACCTGCTGCACGCCGCCGATGGTGCCGACCGTGGGCGTGGACCACTGGCCGTGCAGGATCTTGTCGCCCGGGGACGCATCCTCCCACATCAGTTCGCCAGTGATGCGATCGAGCGCGATGATCGCGGGCGCTTTGGGCGAGGGGATGTTGACGTGGCTCTCGTCCTGACCATTGCCGGTCGAGACGTAAATCATGTTGTCGAAGAACACCGGCGAGGAATTCGCGAGGTTGTGCGGGAACGCGCCGACCTCTTCCATCATGTCGAACTCCCAGAGCACGTCCGGGTCATTGGGACCCGTTAATTTCTCGTCTTTTTTCGGACCGTCGTTTTCCTTGTCGTGAAAACCCTGGATGTCCACCGCGTGCACGACACCGCGATTGGACACGAAATACGCAATCTCGCCGAGCACGAGGGGCGACGAGGCGATGCCCTGGAAAGGCCAGTCGTTGGCGCGACCCGACGTGAGCTTTTCGTAGGTGGCCTGCCACATGAACTCACCTGTGGTCTCGCGAAACGCCTTCAGGACGCCACGGTCACCGGGTTGTTTGGGATCACGCACGGCTTCGTTGTTGGTGCCGACAAGCACCACGCCGCCGCCGATCACGGGATTGCCGTAACTTTGTGAACCCAGCGCGGCGACCCACTTGATGTTTTCGCCGGTCTTGACGTCCCACGTGGTGGGCAGTCCCGTGGCATCCGACACCATGTTGCGATCGGGAGAGCCGCCCCACATCGGCCACGACGTCACACCCTTGGTGGCGGGCGCCTGGCTGGCTGAGATCGTCAAGGCACACGCGGCGACAAACACCGCAGAACACACAATCACTACACGCTTGTTCATCTGAAGTCCTACTGGTTCCGATAGACCTTGAAATTGTCGAAGAACACATCAGAGATGCCGTCGCCATACAGGCCGGGCGCACCGGCACGATGGGGAATCGTGTCCACCTTCTCGATGGTCCACACCGCCGGCTCCGCATCAGCCGCGGGCCAGACTTTGCCCTGCACCAGCGTGGTGCCGTCGGGGCGGTTCTGCACCCGCAGCTTCATGCGATACCAGGTGTTGACCGGCCACGTGAAATTGTCCACGCTCACCGTCATCTCGTTGGCCGCCTGCCAGGGCTGCAACTCAATCTTCTGGGTGTTGCCAAACAGCATCAGGATATAGCGCTGGTTGATGATGCCCACGTCGCCGCGTTGCCGCCGCATCTCAACGCCGCGCACGTCCACCTCGACCGTGTAGTCGGACCAGTCCGGTTTGCCCATCAAAAACTTCGTCCGCCGACCCACGGTGTCGTCGCGTGGACGCACCAGCGCCGTGTTGCCGTCCAGTTCTCGCGGGGATGCCTTCGTGTTTGAGATCCACCACGATGGCGTGGTCTTCATGCCCTCGAAGTCCACCGCCCACGGCAGTGCGGGAATCACCCGCACACGCGCCTGACCCGTCACGCCGCCAACCGTGGCCTTCACATACCCGGCCGAGCCCTCGTTTGGAGCGGTGTATCGGCCACTCGCGTCAACCGTGCCGGCGAGCTGGTCAACGGTCCACGTCACCTCGGTGCCCTTGCCGTCACGAATGAACACACCATTGGCATCAAACAACTTCACGGAAAAAGCCTGTGCCTGTCCGGGATCCAGCAACGCTTCGTACGGGAACACCTGCACCTGCGCAGGTGCTGCGGTCGACGCGGCCTGCGGCGCCACGCGCGGGGCTGCCGGTACCGCGACCGGCGCCTTCGGCCCGATGGCATAGAGCCGCTCCATCGACGTCACATAGACACGGCCACCGGCGACGATCGGTGTGGCAAAGATCACCTCCGGCTCACCAGCCTGCCCCAGCGCGTCTTCATCCAGCACCTCAACACCTGTTGCACTGGGGCGCAGGATGTAGAACTTGCCGTTTTCGGTGCCGACGTAGAGCTTGCCGTCGGCCAGCGTGGCCGACCCCTTCTGCAGTGTTCCCAGCGTACGCGTCCACAGTGCCTTTCCGGTCTGTGT
Organism: uncultured Solibacteraceae bacterium; assembly: GCA_964479175.1. Taxonomy (GTDB): domain Bacteria; phylum Acidobacteriota; class Vicinamibacteria; order Vicinamibacterales; family SCN-69-37; genus SYFT01. Next base: position 3,930 of record CAYZLT010000302.1, read on the forward strand.
ATCAAACGCCTCGACGATGGCGCCGTTGTCGACGACGTAGAGGCGGTCGTCGTCGAGCACCGGAGACGAAAAAGTCGGCATGAAGCCATGGGTGTTCCAGAGCAAGGCGGTGAGCGGAATCTCGCCCGTCTTGCCGGACAGGTCCACGGCCGCCACCATCCCCATGGCCGTCGTGTCCATGTTTTCTTCGCCATGGGTCACATACAGCGTGGTGCCGCGCAATACCGGGCTGCCGAGAATCGCGCGTTTACTGACCTCGAGCCGCCAGATGGGCTTCCCTGTGTTGACCTGCAACCCGTGGAACGCGCCGTCGGTGCCGCCCACGATCATCTGACGCACGCCATCAATGGTCGCGACGATCGGACTCGAGTAGTTCGTGTCGTAGTGGCGCGGCTGTGGCGCACTCACCCACACGGTCTGGCCGGTCGATTTATCAAACGCGAAGTAGCGATTGCCCGGCCGGCCCAGGTCGCCCCATCCCTGCAGGAGCGTGTTGAGGATGAGCAGGTTGCCTTCCACGATCGGCGAGGTGGTGCGGCCGCCGTGGGTCGTGATCGCGCCGTATTCCTCGGGGAGCGAACGCGTCCACAACACCTCACCGGCGGGGTTGAACGCAACCAGTTCCGCCGAGACGGTGAATATGAAGATGTTGCCAGTGGCGGGATCCACGGCCGGAGACGCCCACGCCGCACGGTGTTGCGGAACGTCACTCAGGTACTGACTCAGTTGG
>CAYZLT010000303.1:0-1976 GCA_964479175.1 uncultured Solibacteraceae bacterium
TGGAGTGGCACGTCGGACGGGTTGCGGTCTCGGTGTCAGGTCCGGCGATTGGCCTTGAGTGGGTGTCGCAGCAGGACCCGGAGCGCCTGGGCAGTGCAACGTTGCGACTCCAGCCCGGCGTGGTGTACCTCCGGTCTGACTGGACGATCGACGCCCTGATGCGTGTGTTCCTCTCCGGTGCCCCACCTGCGCAGTTCACGATCGAACCCACGCCTCGCTGGATCGAGGTGCACGGCAACCGTGGCGACCTGCGTCTGCAGTCGCTCGCCGTTGGTGCGTGGCACTTCCGCCGGGCCCTCGACCAGGGTTCCACGGTTGAAACCGCGGCAGATGCCGCGCGCGGCGTTGATGCCGGATTCGACCCAGGCGCAGCACTTGTCCATCTGATTGCCGAAGGACTCGCGTATCGTGTGACCGTATGCCCGCCATAACCGTCCCGCTCACCCACTACCGCGAATATTCGCCCGACGACATGCAGCAACGGGCGCGCACCTTCGCCGACGACCTCCATCGTCGCCGGACGGTGCGTGACTTCTCATCAAAGGCGATTCCGGAGGGCGTGCTCAGCGACTGCCTGCGGGCGGCGGGCAGTGCGCCCAGCGGAGCGCATCTGCAACCGTGGCACTTTGTGGTGGTCACCGATGCCGTGATCCGCCGGCGTATTCGAGAGGCCGCCGAAGCCGAGGAACGGGACTTTTATGCGTCACGCGCGCCCGCAGAGTGGCTCGCCGCGCTCGAGCCGCTTGGCACCGATCCCAACAAGCCGTTTCTGGAAACGGCGCCGGCGTTGATTGCCATCTTCGGAGAAGCGTACGGCGAACTGCCGGACGGCACGCGCCGCAAACACTATTACGTGACCGAGTCGGTCGGCATCGCCACCGGCCTGCTCATTGCCGCCGTCCACAACGCGGGCCTCGTGTCGTTGACGCACACGCCGAGTCCGATGGGATTCCTCAACGAACTGCTCGGCCGTCCCGCGCGTGAGCGTCCGTTCCTGTTGCTCGTGGTCGGGTATCCGGCAGACGATGCGCGCGTGCCGGATATTGCACGAAAACCTGTGGAGCAGATTGTGTCATGGGTGTGATCACACGCGCGGCCGTCGGCGCGCTGCTGGTGGCCATCGCCACCACGCAGGTCGGACCGCCGCAGATGACTCGCTTCCTGGAGGCGGGCGGCAGTGACTCTGCGGTCGCGGAGGAAGCGTTGCGCGACATCGCGGGCCGGTGGCGCGACGGCTATGCGGCGATGTTCATTGATATGGCGCGGTTGCTCGCGCCCCGCCGCGTCAACGACGAATTGATCCCGAACCCGGTGCGCACCCGACTGATTCGGTTTCTTGAGCGGCAGACCGGCCAGCGGTTCGGAGACGACCTTGGCCAGTGGCGTGAGTGGATCTGGAGTCGACCCGCCGATCCACACCCCGACTATGCCGCGTTCAAGGCCGCCGTGTACGCCCGCATCGATCCGCAGATGCGGCGGTTCTTCGACACACCGACCTCCACGATCCGGCTCGACGAAGTGGATTGGGGTGGTGTGGGTGTCAACGGCATCCCTCCCCTTGATCACGCGCGGGTCATCCCGGCGACCCAGGCGAGTTATCTGCGCGACTCCCATGTGGTGTTTGGTCTCATGGTGAACGGTGAGGCACGCGCCTACCCCAAACGGATTCTCGCCTGGCACGAGATGGCGCTCGACCGACTCGGAAACACGGAGCTGACCATCGTGTACTGCACGCTGTGCGGCACGGTGATTCCGTACAAAAGCGTGGTCGGCGGGCAACATCGGACGTTTGGCACAAGTGGACTGCTCTATCGTTCAAACAAACTGATGTTTGATCGCGAGTCGATGAGCCTGTGGTCCACCCTCGACGGCCGTCCCGTGATCGGCCCGTTGGCCGGTCGACCCCTGACCCTGGAGGCGCTGCCGATCGTCACCACGACCTGGGGCGAGTGGCGTGCGGCCCATCCGGCGACCAC
>CAYZLT010000303.1:1986-4617 GCA_964479175.1 uncultured Solibacteraceae bacterium
CTCCGGCTCCGGCCGCTCCGGCCCCGGCACCGGCGGCCCATCCGGCGACCACCGTCCTCTCACTCGAGACCGGACACGATCGGAACTATGCGGAAGGCGCAGCCTATCGTGAGTACTTCGCCGACGACCGGTTGATGTTCCGCGTGCCCAAGCTCGACACGAGACTCAAGAACAAGGACGACGTGCTTGGTGTGCTCGTGCAGGCGCCAGGAGGCGGCCGGCAGGCGGTGGCTTTTTCAGCCGCGTTCCTCGCGCGCACGCGCGTGCATCACGAAACGATTGAAGGACGATCGCTGGTGGTGCTGACCTCTGTGCGGGGCGCGAACCGCGTGTATGACGCAGGCGACCTGCGTCTCAGCGCGTGGATTGATGACACCACCGTTCGCGATCAGCAGGGCCGCTCCTGGCGCGTGACTGAAGAGGCGCTGACACCGGTGAACCCGTCGTCCGGCCCGGCACGTCCCAGGGTCGCGGCGTTCCGCGCGTTCTGGTTCGGCTGGTACGCCCAGTTCCCAGACACGGTGCTGGTGAAATAGCGCTATCTCAGCGCCGTTCGTAGCCCCGTCGCGCACTGCTGAGGGGCCAAGCCGTTGTCGGTTTGGCCAAGATGGCGGGGCTGAAGCCCACGCCCTACAATGACATCGATCGGCAAACTACACGCATGTGAAGACCGCTCTAGACGTGAGACTGGCTCCGGAAGAACCGCGCTGCCACGACGCGTTTCATCACCGCCAGCTTCGCGCGGTGCCATCGATACGGCGTGTCGGAGAACGCCGCGCACTCCTCGGGCAGCAGCACCAGCGACACATGAATATTGGGCGCGCACCCGATGGGGAGTCCCTTCTCCATACACGCCTCGTACAGACGACGAAACACCGGCACGAGCGCGTCGGTGTCGGGCGGATCGAGATCTTCGTAGTCGGTCCCGCGCAACGGGCGGAAGACACAGACGGTCGGGATCGCCCCGGCTGCCGTGATCCAGTTGATCGCGGCGATCGAAGACTCGGGCGATTCCAGGCCGGCAACAATCTCGCCGTTGGTCACCCACGGCTCGTCGCTGAGCCGCCCAACGCGCCCCAACTCCGCGCAGTACCTGATGGCGTCCAGATACCGACCAAGCCCATACTCTGCGTGTTTGCCCGGGCACACCTCGCGGAAGCGTTCACGGTCGAAGATTTCGAAACAGAACGACACCCGGTTGACGCCCATCGCCCTGAGCCGGTCGTACCGCGAGAGGTCACGATGCGGCGGTGTCTGCACCCCCACCAGCAATCTCGTCTCGGCCTTGATGCGCCGGATGTACGGCTCGAGGATGTCGAGATAGGTATCGCCTTCGTAGTGGCCGGTGTTGAAGTCCACGTACGTGATGCCGGACTCCGCGCGCGCCGCCTTCACCACCTCCAGCACTTCATCGACAGACTTCTCCGTCGCGTCGTCCACGCCGAGATTGAGTCCGACCGAACAGAAGTGGCAGTTGGTTTTTTCTGGCGCCACCCAGTAGTCGCACACCTTCGCCGGATACACGCCAAGGTAGGTGCCCTGCAAAGTCCCCACACGCGCCATCGGTTTGCCTGACGAAGTCTTGAGGTCATACCAGGCGGGACGAGGTGAGAGGGCGACTGAGGTGACGAACTCGCCGTCGCGCAGCAGCCGCAGGCCGTCGCTCTCAGACTGGAACTCGTACGGTGAACGCTGGGCAAACGCCTCGAGCACTGGAACATTCGTCCAAAAGCCTCCGGGCAGGATGACCTCAAGCCCGGAACCAAGCCCCGCGCGAGTGCGCATCAGTCCCCGACCGGTCCCCGCCTCGCCCAGGGCCGCCACGTCCAGCCGTGCGCCCTTGCAGTACAGATCGAGTTTCAACAGGGCGGGGTTGGCGCGCACGTCGGCGACACTGACAGCCATTTGCCCTGAGACACGCAGTATCTGTGCCGTCTCCCATGGTCCACGGTCCGACGGGTCCAGGGTCCAGGGTCCACCACATGCGCGGAAAAGAGCGCACAGGAGTGGGAAAATGGCCTCACATGTGGGAGCTGGTCAAACTGTTCGGCACGTTGGGCACCATCGCGTTTGGTGGCCCGGCCGCGCACGTCGCGATGATGCGGACCGAGGTGGTGGTCAAGCGCCGATGGATGAGCGAGCAGGAGTTTCTGGACCTGGTCGCCGCCACCCACCTGATTCCGGGGCCCAACTCCACTGAACTGGCGATTCACATCGGCCATCGTCGTGCCGGGTGGCGCGGCCTGATCGTGGCTGGCGCGGCGTTTATCATTCCGGCCACGCTGATCGTTATGGCCGTGTCGTGGGTGTATGTGACGTACGGGACCTTACCGGACGTGCGCGCGGTGATGGCGGGCATCGGCCCTGTGGTGATCGCGATCGTCGCGCACGGGCTCTGGAGCATGGGACGGACGGCCGTCAAGTCCACATGGCTCGCGCTACTCGGCCTGGGTGCGCTTGCGGCGGTGCTGGCGGGCGTGCACGAGCTTGCGGTGCTCGCCGCTGCGTGTCTGCTTGCACTTGCAGCGGACTTGTTTTCACGGCGCGGCGGGTTTTCACAGCGCGGCCGGCCACCACAACGGCGCGGGCTCGGAGTGCTCGTTGCTGCGCTGGGCGGGGGCAGTGCAACGA
>CAYZLT010000304.1:0-4601 GCA_964479175.1 uncultured Solibacteraceae bacterium
TTATCGCACGTGATGCCTAACAAAGGTGACCTGACGGTGCGACTGAGCCGCGCGGTGGGCCGTGAGGGGCGCGTCGTCGCCACCGACGTGCAGCCCGGCATGCTGGATTTGATCCGGACGAAGCTCGATCGCGAGCAGCTGACCAACGTCTCACTGGTCCAGGGGGCGATGGACGAGCCCAATCTGCCTCCGGGAACGTTCGACATGATTCTGATGGTGGACGTGTACCACGAACTCTCCGCGCCGCAGGGTTTCGTGCGGAAACTCCGCACCGCGCTCAAACCCGACGGCCGACTGGTGCTGATCGAATTCCGTGGAGAAGACCGGGCGGTGCCCATCCAGGCACTGCACAAGATGACCGTCGCTCAGGTCCGGCAGGAACTGGCCGCCGACGGGTTCACGATCGATCGGGTCATTGATGTTCTGCCCTGGCAACACATCATCGTGCTGAAGCAAACGACTGCCGACGAGATCACTCGCCGGCAGTCCAGACCACCTGGCGACTAACGCTTTTTGCCGCCCTTTTTCACGGCCTTGGTCGCCTTTTTCGCCGCCTTCTTGGCACCGCCGCTCACGCCGTCGCCTCCGGCAGCGAGTCCTGCAATGGATACGAACGGACCGAGCAGGAGCCGCGCCACCACGAAACCGACGAACGCGCGGATGAACGCGCCGCCGGTCCGCCCGAGGCCGTCGGGGCCGGCAGAAGGCCGGGTTTCCGCATGTCGAGCATTTCGAGTCTGAGAGACGACGCGAGCGGCGATGTGGCAGGCTCCACCGTGTGTGCCGACTCCAGGACCGTGTGAGGCGCGGCGTCGGCGTATGCCTCGGTCGGGCTCTGCAGCACCACGTCGGCGATGGATGGGGAGACGCGCGCGCGAAGCTTGACCAATCCCCAGAGCGCCGCGCCGGCAGCCGGCAACAGCAGCGGCCGCAAATCGGTCAGGTACATCGCCACGACAAACATCGTGACGATCGGCACCACCGGCACGTCGAGCAGTTCACCGCGCGCGGCGTCGCCGCTCTTCTTTCGCTGCCATTCAGCCGCACGTTGCCAGCGCACTTGCCCCAACTCGGGATGGCGCAACTGGTTACTTGGCCAACAGCAGCGCCAACACCGTCACGACCGCTGCCGTGCCCAGAGCCAGGCGCTCGGCCTGAAGGCGCTCGGCGACGTAGACCGCGCCCACCGTCGCGCCAACGAAGATCAGCAACGACCCCCACACGGGCACGATCTTCGCGACCGGCGGCCCGATCGTGAGGCCCTGGTCGAGTGCGCGTCGCCACGGATCGGGACTGTCGCGACCGAGCCATTCGTAAATGATGTCGGCCACTGCGCGAGCCCCGTGGAGCTCGAGGCGTTGCTCCAGTGTCGCGTGATGCCAGGCCGGTGCGGCGCTCCCTGTTGGTGTCGCGACCACGCGCGGCGTGTTTCCGCTGCGATCAACGACCAGCGCGATGACGCCGGCGCGTTCGTTGGCGACGAGCGCGGCCTTCAGGATCGCGCGGACGAACTGGTGTGTGGAGACCCACGACCGCGAAGCCCGCGGCTGCCAAGATCAGGCGTGTGAACCTCCATCGGTCGGGATCGCACGCAGCGAAGTGACTGCCGACCAGTTGGACGACTTCACTTGGCGTCAACGGGTCGCGGATCATGGGCTCTGGGAGCTCCGGCATGGACGCACATCGTAGTGCGTCCTGCCCTCCCGATCTACCTCGTCACCTTCCACGTCAGCGCCGACGTCATCGGACGCTCGTCGGCCTTGGGGTGTTCGCTGCGCAGCGTGAATCCGTCCGCCTGACAACGCGACCGCCAATCATCAGCCGGCAACGCAGGTATCATGCCGCATGACACTTGCCCAGACGCGAGACGGTCTGGGCCTGCGTGCTCGCGGCGCTGGTGGCGCCACTGGTCACCCCGCCACGATCGGCGGCGCACCTCGCTGTGCGGTCACCGTCGATTCGTGTGCCCGGCGAGCCGGGCATCGCCGGCCGCCTTCCGGCTCCCCTGCACGCCCTGCAGGTCACGCCGGCCCAGCAATGCTGGCCAGCGTTTACACGCCTCCCGGCGAGGGGTAAGCTTCCGCGCATGGCCACGCGACGAGAGTTCCTGAAAGACACCGCCTTGCTGGGCGCCACGCTGACGGCGCCGTTGGCGGCCGCGCCCGCGCACCGCGTGCGGACGCCCCTGGCGCCGCCCGAGGGCACACCCGCGCAGGTCGCGAGTGACGAGGCGTTCTGGGCACGGGTCGCCGAGCAGTACCGCGTCACCGACGCCGTGACCAACTTCGAGGCCGGGTATTTCGGCCTGATGGCCACTCCCGTGCTTGAGGCGTATCACCGGCATGTGGACCGCGCGAATCGCGACAACTCCTACTTCGCCCGGCGGGAATATCCCGCGCTGGCGCAGCAGGTGCGCGCGAGGGTCGCCGCGTTCATCGGCGCCCCGCCCGCCACGATCACCTTTTCGCGCAACGCGACCGAAGCCCTGCAGGCGCTCATCGGTCAATACAACCGGCTGCGACCCGGCGACACGATTGTCTATGCCGACCTCGACTACCCCGCCATGCAGCAGAGCATGCAGGCGCTGGCGGCACGCACGGGCGCGCGGCTTGTCACGTTCGACATTCCAGAACCGGCGTCACGACAGGGAGTGCTCGACACGTATGCGCGGGTACTGGACGCGAACCCGACCACGCGGCTGCTGCTCCTGACCCACTGCAACAACAAGACGGGCCTGGTGCTGCCCGTGAAGGACATCGCGGCCCTTGCCAGACCGCGCGGAATCGACATCGTCTGTGACGCGGCGCATTCGTTCGGGCAGGTACCGCTGACAATCGCCGATCTCGACGCCGACTTCGTCGGCCTCAATCTGCACAAGTGGATCGGCGCACCCGTGGGTGCGGGTGTGATGTACATCCGGCCCGAGAAGCTCGCGATGATCGACCGGGCGCACGGGGATACCGGATCGCTCGAGAGCGTCGAGAGCCGGTTGCACACCGGCACCATGAACTTCGCGACCATCCTGACCGTGGCCGACGCGCTCGACTTCCAGGCGACGATCGGGATCGAGCGCAAGGCCGCACGCCTGCGGTATCTGCGCGACCGCTGGGTCGCGGGTGTGCGCGGCGTCCCGGCCATCAACGTGCTCACCCCGGATGCCCCCGGCATGGTCGGTGCCATCACCGGTGTGCGGCTGCAGGGCCGCGGCACCCGCGAGGCCAACCAGGCCGTTGTCCGCACGCTGCACGACGACTACCGACTCTTCACGCAGTGGCGCACGGGCCTGGCCAAGGGCGACTGCGTGCGCATCACCCCGGCGCTCTACAACAGCGCGGCGGATGCCGACCGGCTGGCCGGTGCGCTCCGCACCATCGCCTCCGCCTGAATCACTCATCCGGTCTTGCGGACCACTCCGCTCAGGTCCCGACTCCTGCCCAGCGATCCGGATGTCCTGCATTTTCCGGTCACCTTCGGCGAGCGTGATCTTCACGGGCCCGCTGGCGGCCAACTCCGCGAGAAAGGCCGGATCGTTCCATTGACCGTCCTCGAGGTCGGTCACGGCGGCGATGAGGAAGTCGCCGGCCGGGAGATTCTGAGCGAGGAAGCGGCCGTTCATATCGGCCCGCACCTGCTGCGTACGCCGCGATCCGGACACCCAATACCGAGGATCGGCCGCAAACACCACCAACACGTATTCCGGTGCCGGTTCGCCGGACGCGGTCTGCAACGTGCCGGAGATTTCCGCAGTCCGATCCGTCATCGTGATCACCACGCCCTCGACGGGTGCCTGCCCTTGACCTCAAACAGCACCTCTGACAGGTCGGCGTCGGCATCGGCACGTGTGACGGACCGGAGCGCCCAGCCGGAGACGTAGCCACCAAAGCTGTTGCGAGGCATCTGTGAGAGAAACACCGGGACGGTGTTGATGGCCGGTGGCTTCGAGGTGCCCTCAAACACAATCCGCCGCGACGCGGTTCCGCCGGGTCTCAAGCGCGGAGTCGGTCGAGAGATCGTCGGAATCGGGAACGAGCGACAACGCAGCCACCATCGGACCAGACGGCGCGGGTGCCACACCCGCACGCGCGCCAGCACCGGATGAGATACACGCCAATGTGCCCACCTTGCTGCCGGTGTTTCTCTCAAGCTGAAACAGCGTGTCGCTGCTGGCGCTGAACGACAGGTCCCGCAGGAAGTCCGACTCACCCGGTTGCAACGATCCCCGCCCTCGTTGCCGCGGTCACCAACGCCGCGCGCAGTGAATCCAGGTCGATCGGCTTGGACAGATAGTCGTCCATCCCGGCCTCCAGGCACACCTCGCGGTCACCGGCCATCGCGTTGGCGGTCATGGCAATGATGCGCGGCTGGGGGATCGACGCTGCACGAATCCGTCGTGTGGCCGTCAGTCCATCCACGTTCGGCATCTGCACGTCCATCAGCACGACGTCGTACGCGGCTCGCTGCACTGCGGTCACCGCCGCCAGACCATCTTCTGCCAGATCAGCCGTCAACCCGAGGCGACGCAACATGTACATGACCACGAGCTGATTCACCGGGTTGTCCTCCGCCACCAGCACACGCATCGTTGCCAGTGTCCCCAGCAG
>CAYZLT010000305.1:0-4565 GCA_964479175.1 uncultured Solibacteraceae bacterium
ACACCATATTGACGTTCCGCCCGACGGCGATCCGTACCTGCAGCGTCAGAACGAGCCGTCGGTGGCCGCCTCGACGCGCAACCCCCTGCACCTGCTGGCCGGCGCGAACGACTATCGCACCGTCGACATTCCGGGCAACTTCGACGACGGCGAGACGGGTGATGCGTGGCTGGGTGTCTTCAAGTCCTTTGACGGCGGCGAACGGTGGCAGAGCACGCTGCTGCCCGGGTACCCGCAGGACACCTCTGCCGCAGGCATGGCCTCGCCGCTCAAGGCGTATCACGCCGGCGCGGACCCGGTCGTGCGTCCGGGCACCAACGGACTGCTGTATTTTGCGGGCCTGGCCTTTAATCGTGGCGAGGGCGGGGCCAGCGGCATCTTCGTGTCGCGGTTCGTTGACAACAACAACAAGGAAAACGGCGACCCGATCGCCTACATCTCGACCTCGCTGGTGGACCGGTCCACCGGCAGCCGCTTCCTCGACAAACCCTGGATGGCGGTCGACGTACCGCGCGCGGGGGCACGGGTCTGCCGCATCAGCACCCCGCAGCCCGCACCCGTCGTGGCGCCGCCAAAACCCGGCAGACCGAAGCCCCGCAAGGGCGACGGCCGCAGTGGTGACCGGCACGGCGCGGTCGGCCAGCTCGTGGCGCAGGCCGCGAAAGCCATAAAGGATGCGCGGTCCGGCAAGGGCAAGCCGCCCTTGCCGACGCCTCCGAAACCAGGCAAGCCCGGCAATCCAACCACCGTGTCACAGCAGGTGCTGGCCGGCACGATCTACGTCGCGTATGCCGCGATCACGACGACTCGCCTCGCCACGGGTGAATCCGACATCGAGTCACGCATCATGTTCTCGCGGTCAGACGACTGCGGCGCGACCTGGAGCACGCCCACGCAGATTAGCGATCCCGCCCACAAGGTGAATCAGGGCGCGACCATGGCGATCGATCCGGCGAACGGCACCGTGCACGTCGCGTGGCGCCAGTTCGGGCTGAGTGATGGCGCACCCGATGCCATCATGACGGTGATTCCCAATACCACGGCCAAGGCGCGGCCCAAGCCGCGCAAGGTCCACGAGTTCAAGAAGGGGCCGAAGTCCGACACGTTGTTGCCGAAGTTGCAGCGTGCGCATCGTCACGGCGATGTGACCGAACTGGTGTCCATTCGACCGTTTGACTCCGGGACGTCCGAGGATCGGTTCCGCACCAACGCCTATCCGACGATGGCGATCGACGACGAGAGTCGTGTGTATCTCTCCTGGGTCGAGCGTGGTTATGGTGGGGCGCGTTCGGATCCGCTGACCGGTGACGCACGGGTCGTGTTGTCCACGTCGCGAGCCGGCGGTCTGTGGACCACGCCGCAGGCGGTGGACTCGCGCGCGGCGGGCGATGACATGCCGGGGCACCAGATGATGCCCTCGATGTCGTATTCGGGCGGCCGTCTGATGCTCGTGTACTACGACCTGCGCGAAGACGTGTCGCGACAGTTCGGCACGTTCCTCAACGAGGCCGCCGCGATCGCGGTCCAGGGTCGGCGCCACACGATCGACGTCCGTGCCACGCAGGCGCGCAAAGGCGACACGCCGGTGTTCGAGCCGTCCACCAAGGTGTCGCAGTATCTGATGGGCAACCTGCGCGGCGGCACCGGCACCGCGGCGCAGCAACTTCAGTTCAACGCGCCGAACCTGCCGCTCTTCCAGCTCGGCACCGTGCCGTTCATGGGCGACTACATTGATATCGCCCCCGCGCCGGCGTTTGTGCAGAACACCAGCGGCGCCTGGATTCACAACACGGCCAACACATCCGCGCCGGTCTTCCACGCGGTGTGGACCGACAACCGCGACGTGCAGAAGCCGAAGAATGGCGACTGGAAGAACTACACGCCGCCCGGCGGGGCGACGTGTGCCGACGGCCAGACCGGGATGCGCAATCAGAATGTGTATTCCGCGCGACTGACCATGGGGCTCATCGCCGGCTCACCCGCCAACACGAAGCCACTCAGTCTCGACACCCCGCGCGGCTTTGTGGTGTTCGCGCAGAACCAGACATACCAGACCAAGGCCTATCGGATGACGATCGAGAACCAGCCGGTGGGCGGCAACGCGTCATTCACGCAGTTGGGTCTGGCGCAGGCGACACCGCTGTTGCTGACGGTCGACGTGAAGGTCGCCCCGCGGTCCATGGTGACGCGCACGGTCTACGCGACGTCGTCGAACGCGAAGGAACAGGTCCGGGTGAGTGTGAGCGAGATTGACGTCGCGACGTTCCTGCCGCTGAGCGGCGGATTGGCGACGCGGGTCATTCTCAACCCGGACATTTCGAACCCGGACATCTCCAATCCTGATATTTCGAATCCGGATATTTCGAACCCCGACATTTCGAATGCCGAGGTCTACAACCCGGACATTTCGAACCCGGATATCTCAAACCCGGATATCTCCAATCCCGACATCTCCAATCCGGACATCTCGAATCCGGATATCTCCAACGTGCGGATCGCCAATCCGGATATTTCGAATCCGGATATTTCGAATCCCGACATTTCCAACCCGGATATCTCGAACCCGGACATCTCGAATCCCGACATCTCCAACCCCGACATCTCGAACGGGTCGCTGACCGACGTGACGTGGACGATCAGGAACGACGGCAATACGACGGCTGCGTTCAACGTGAATCTGTTCATCGCGAATCAGGCCGCGGCGGCGGGGGGCATCAAGACACAGCTGGTCGTGCACAAGACCTACAAGACGCCGATCTCGGACGGTTGCGTGCTCAAGTCGCAGACGCAGACGGTGCTGGTGGCCAATGTCGTGAACCCGACGTTCAAGACGGCCGGTGACGACACGACGTTTGATCCCGCCAATCCAGACATCTCGAATACCACGTTGTGGCTCGAGCCCGGCGGCGAGGGCAAGATCACGCTTCGCATCGTCGATCCGAACCCGAACGACAACATCACGATCAATCCCGTGACCGACGTGAAGCCCGTGGTGCAAGCCGACGCCGTCAACACCGAGGACCTGGGCGGCCCGGCACCCGTGCCGCCGGCCACGCCGCTGCCGACTGACCCCGTGCCGCCGCCTGCGGTGGCACTGGCCTTTGTGGCGCAGCCGGTGAACACCCTTGTGAGTGTGGTGATGCCCGACATCACGGTGAGCGCATCCGCGGGCGCCAACGCGGCACCGGGCGTGCAGGTCACGCTGGCTATAGCGATCAATCCGTCCGGCGGCAACCTGATGGGCACCGTGACCAGGTTGACCGATGCGCTGGGCATTGCGACCTTCAGCGGCCTCGCGGTCGGCCGTGACGGGGTTGGCTACCGGTTGTCGGCCTCGGCCAGCGCGTCTGGCGCACTGCCGGTGCTCTCAACCCCATTCACGATTGGCGCCGGGGCTCCGCCTCCGCCAGCGGCTGGCTGGTCCGCCAACGGCGACGGCATCGTCGCGCTCACCGACAACGGGTTGATCGGCGGCACGCCGCGGATGAACTACCAGCGTAACGGCTTCCCCAATTTCACCGGTGCATGGACGCTGACAAGCGTCGCCGCAGCCGGCGGCGCGGTGCGTCTGGACTGGGAGTGGACCGGATTCCATTCGTACTGCGCGGCCTCCGTGCAGCTTGAGGCGTTCGTCAATCGCGGAGGACTTGATGTGTTTGCGGGGCCGCTGCTGCAACTGGATGACAACTGCGTCGGCGCCCGCAACCCGAGCGCGGGCTTTGCCTTCGCCGGCGTCACGTCGGTGGTGGTGCAGGCGGGAGACACCTACGGATTCAGGCTCGCCGGCAGCCACGGTGATGGCACCTACAGGCTTGAGGGCACATTCAGTGCTGTCGTGAATGGCGCGACGTCGCCGAGCCCGTTTGTCGTGACCAACGCGTCTGACGGCGGTCCGGGGTCGCTGCGGGCGGCGCTGATCGCGGCGAATGTCGCGGTGGACACGAACACGATCACCTTCGCCATTCCCGGAGCGTGGGTGCATCACATCGCCCCCGCCACACCGCTGCCCGTGGTTTCGAATCCGGTGATCATCGACGGCCTCTCGCAGCCGGGGTCGGCATCGATGGTGCCGATGATCAACGTCGACGGCCGGTTCCTGAGGAATCTTGTTTCCGATCCTGGCGACGACCAGGTGGGGACCAATGTCGGTCGGGCCCCTGGGTTTGAAGTCGTGTCATCAGACGTGACGATTCGAGCCCTCGGCATCAACCGATTCCCGGGCCCCGGCGTGTATGTCCACAACGGTACGAACAACGTGCATGTCGAAGACAACGCCATCGGCGCCGGACCCGCGGGTGTGCCGACGTGGCCGGCCAACAACGTCGGCGTCTATCTCAACTACAGCACCAATCACGTGATTGCTCGCAACGTGATTTCCTCGGCCGACTTCTCGGGCGTCTTGCTCGTCGGCGGTTCGGGCACGTCGATGACAGGCAACCGCATCGGCACGAGTGCGGACGGTCTCACCGCCTTGCCGAACCTCGACAACGGCATCACGCTCTACGACGGGACGAACGCGACGATCATCGACGGCAACTTGATCTCCGGTAACGGCACGGTCGGCG
>CAYZLT010000306.1:0-4559 GCA_964479175.1 uncultured Solibacteraceae bacterium
ATCCGCGGCCGCGACCAGCAGCGCAAGGTCGGCAGCCTCTCGGGCGGTGAACGCAATCGTTTGCACCTGGCAAAGTTGCTGAAGAAGGGCTGTAACCTGTTGCTGCTCGACGAACCGACCAACGACCTCGACGTGGATACGTTGCGCGCGCTTGAACTGGCACTCGACGAGTTCGCCGGCTGCGCGGTGGTCATTTCGCACGACCGCTGGTTCCTGGATCGCATCGCAACGCACATGCTGGCGTTTGAAGGCGACAGTCAGGTCGAGTGGTTCGAGGGCAACTATCAGGAATACGAGGACGACAAAAAGCGTCGCCTCGGCGCCGCGGCCGACCAACCGCACCGGATCAAGTACCGCAAACTGACGCGGTAGACAGGAAATGGGGCAATGCTCTCCATTGGCCCATTGAGAGTGTTCTCGTATGTTTACAGACCTTCGCGCGTTTCTTGATCACTTGCGTCGCGACCGCGACGTCGTCGAAGTGCGTACGGAAGTGGATCCCGTTGAAGAGGTCGCCGAGATTCACCGCCGCGTGATTGCGGGCGGCGGACCTGCGTTGCTCTTCACCAATGTGAAGGGCGCGGATTTTCCGCTCGTCACCAATCTGTTCGGGACGCCGAGGCGCGCGGAGCTGGCGTTTGGACAGCGGCCGCTGGCGTTCATCAAACGTCTCGTCCATTTGGCGGAGACGATGCTGCCGCCAACACCATCGAAGTTGTGGGATGCGCGCGACATCGGTCTGGCAGCGATGAAGGTCGGTACCAAACGTCGTAGTGCCGGCCCGGTGACCCAGGTGGTCACCCGTGATGTCCGCTTGGATCGGCTGCCCGCGCTCACGTGTTGGCCGGAAGATGGCGGCCCGTTTGTCACGTTGCCGCTGGTCTACACACAACACCCGGACAAGGGCGGCCCGAATCTCGGCATGTATCGGCTGCATGTGCATGACGCGACGTCCACCGGCATGCATTGGCAGATCGGCAAGGGCGGCGGGTTCCACTATCAACTTGCAGAAGCCAAAAACCAGGCGCTCCCAGCGACGGTGTTCCTCGGCGGTCCACCCGCGCTGATTCTGTCGGCGATTGCGCCGCTTCCGGAGAACATTCCCGAGCTGTTGCTGGCCTCACTGGTGGCGGGCGAGAAGATCGCGCAGGTCCCCGGCCCGAACGGGCACCCGCATCCGCTCGTAGCCAATGCCGAGTTTGCGTTGATGGGCCAGGTGGCACCACACGTGCGCAAACCTGAAGGTCCGTTTGGCGATCACTACGGCTACTACTCGCTGGAGCACGACTACCCGGTCTTTCAGGTGACCCAGATGGCGCACCGCCGGGATGCCATCTATCCCGCGACCGTCGTGGGCAAGCCCCGGCAGGAAGACTTTTTTATTGGCGACCTTCTGCAGGATCTGCTGTCGCCGCTGTTTCCGCTGGTGATGCCGACCGTGGTGGACCTGTGGTCCTACGGTGAGACGGGATATCACTCGCTGGCCGGCGCCATTGTGAAGCAGCGGTACCGCCGCGAGGCGATGGCCAGTGCGTTCCGAATTCTTGGCGAGGGCCAGTTGTCGCTGCAGAAGTTCCTGCTCGTCACTGATCAGCCGGTGGATTTGCGCGACTTCCGAGCGACGCTCGAGCACGTGCTCGCGCGTACGAATCCGGAGACGGACCTCTACGTCTTCTCGAATCTCTCGATGGATACGCTCGACTACAGTGGCCCGAAGGTCAACGAAGGATCAAAAGGCGTGTGGCTCGGTCTCGGTGATCCTGTGCGGGACCTTCCGCGGGAATTCCGTCCACCCGTGCCGCCGCCGTCAGACGTGACCGACGTTCGTGTCTTTTGCGGCGGGTGTCTTGTGGTCACCGGACCCGCGTTTGATGCCGACCGTGACGCGCCCGCACGCATCGCTGCTCACCCTGCCTTTGCCGGCTGGCCTCTGGTCGTGTTGAGTGACGAAGCCGAACGCGCCACTCGCAGTGCGATGAACTTTTTGTGGACGACGTTCACGCGGTTTGAGCCGGCCGCGGATATTCACGCGGCCTCCGCGCGCGTGGTGCGCAATCACATCGCCTACAGCGGACCGGTGTGCATTGATGCGCGCATGAAGCCGTGGTACCCGAAGGAAGTGTCCTGTCGGCCCGAGATCGCCAGAACCGTCGATCGCCGGTGGCGCGACTATTTCCCCGAGCGCGGCATCGTCATGGGCGATTCGGAGAAGGGGCATCTGGATTGAGAATGCGGGGCTTGTTGTGCGTAGTGCTCGGTGCGATCGCGTGCGGCGGTGCGCAGGGTGACGTGCGGTTCCTCTCGATCGCCACCGGCGGCACGGGCGGTGTGTATTACCCCTACGGCGGCGCGTTGGCCGGCATCTACACCGAAAAAATTCCCGGGCTGCAGGTGACCGCCGAGGTCACGGGGGCGTCGGTCGACAACCTCAAGTTGATGCAGCAGGGACGCGCCGACCTTGCCTTCACGTTGGCGGATACGTTGGCCGAAGCCGTCGCTGGGACCGGGCCGTTTGCGGGGACCGGCCCGGTGGACGTGAAGTCGATGGCGGTGCTGTACACCAACGTCACACATCTGATTGCGCGGCAGGGCAGTGGCATCCTGCGCGTGGCGAATCTGAGGGGCAAGGTCGTGGCCACCGGCGCGCCGGGCAGCGGCACGGAGTTGATCGCGGACCGTCTCCTACGCGCGGCCGGACTCGATCCGCACGCAGACATCACGCGACACGCGCTGGGCGCCAGCGAGGGAGCCGGCGCCCTCAAGGACGGCAAGGTGGATGCGCTCTTCTGGAGCGGCGGGTTGCCCACGCCGGCGATTCAGGACCTTGCGGCGACTCCCGGCCTGTCGCTTGCGTTCATTCCGCAGACCGACCTGCTGCCCACGTTGTGGGCGACGTACGGCCGGAGCTTGTATCGCGAGGTCGTGCTGCCGGCGTCGACCTATCGCGGACAGTCGACCGATATCGCGGTCGTGGGTGTGGCCAACGTCCTGGTCGTCTCCGGCCGCCTTGAGGCGGATTTGGTGGAGCGTTTGACCCGCACCATGTTTGATTCACGGTCACGGCTCGAGGCCGCGCACCCGGAAGCCCGTCATCTGGCTGTCCCGACCGGCCCCAATACGGCCCCCGCACCGTTTCACGAGGGTGCCCGGCGTGTCTTTGAATCGCGGGGCTGGAAAGACTAGACTCATTTCGCCGATGAAGACCCTGCTCCCCCTAGTCCTGGCCGTCATGGTCGGGGCGTCGTGTGGTCGCCCCACCAGCCCAGGCACGCCGCCTGCGGACCGTTTTGCCGTGTTGGCGCCCGCGTCGAATTCGGCGGATCTGGCGACGATGTTTGAACCCGGCGGTCAGGCGCAATGGAGCCAGGCGCGGTCGCGGTTGCGGGCGTTTCAGTTTTACCAGCAGAGCCTGCGTCCCGCGTGTGCGTCGTGTGGCGCCAACTCGGTGTCCCGACTGCTGAGTGCCGTGCCGGAGGGCGCCTTCCGGTACCTCAAGGATCACGACATTCAAATCGGCGTCGAGGCCGGTTCGGTCAAGGAACACACCTGTGATGGCCGCGAACTGGGCCGTGTCCTGATTGCGGACATCTCGCCGATTTATGCCACTGGTGCCCACGTCACGTACATCGCGATGGACGAGCCCTTCACGGCCGCACTCCCCGTCCGCGGCGTGAGTCCGTTTGGCCGCTGCAACTTCACCATCGATCAGACGGTCGTGCAGGTGGACGCTTTCATGGATACGGTGCGCGCCACCTACCCCGACATCCGGATTGGCCTGATTGAGCCGTACCCGTATTTCACAGTGGACGAGATCATGACGTTTGTCCGCACGCTCGAAGAAAACGAGCGGGTCGGGTTGGCATTTTTTCGACTTGACTACGACGTGCGTCACCGGTTCAACGCCGACACCAACTCCCGGAACGATCTGTTGCGGCTGCGCGACTTCTTGTCGAGTCGCCGTATCGAGTTCGAGGTGATTGTGACCGGCTATGACGGTCGCACGGATGCCGCATCGGTGGCCTCGGCCATGGCGCTCGCCTACGAGGTCAGCGGCGTCGTCGGCCGGCCCCACACCGTGGTCTTTCAGGATTGGTCGTCAGACCGCCTTGGGTTGGGCACATCGGCCGTGAACCTGCCGGAACAGCAGGTGGGCTCACTCACGTGGCTCCTAAATAACGGACTCGGTGTGTTCAGGTGATCGCATGAGTTGGACATTGGCGTCAGCGCTGTTTCTGCTCTCCGGTGTGTCGGCGGTCCCCATGACGACGGATGATCCGTCGCTGATTGCCGCTCCTGCGCAGGGGGAACGGGCAGCCGCCTGGCATCTTTCGATGCGCGTCTCGGCGCCGGCCACCACCACCGATCCCCAGCACGTCGGCGTCTCGTTGGGCGTCGGTCGCACCGGGGCGTATCGGGCCGGCTTGCGATACCAGCCGTCGGAGACCGACGTGTTGGGATTCATGTCCGGTGCGGTTGGGCTCCGCGTGTGGTCCAGCGACACGTGGACGATTGCCGCAGACGCCGAACACGCGCGCGTGTTCGGCGTCTGCGGCAATCGT
>CAYZLT010000307.1:0-4555 GCA_964479175.1 uncultured Solibacteraceae bacterium
GTCGTCAACAAGGCGGACGACAAACGCGCGCTCGCACGTGCCAACGAATTCCACAAACTCGGCTTCAAGGACATGTTCGAGGTGTCGGCCGAACACGGCACCGGCGTCTATGAACTCCTGGACGCGCTTGTGGCGGCGATGCCGGTGAAATCCACCGAGCCGACGCCAGACGTTGATCCGGAACTTGCGCTCGCCATCGTGGGACGACCCAACGTCGGCAAGTCCTCACTGGTCAACCGTCTGCTGCGGGAAGACCGCGTGATGGTCAGTGACATGCCGGGCACCACGCGCGATTCCGTGGACGTGCGTCTCCAGTTTCAGAAGCGCAAAATCTGCCTTGTTGATACGGCCGGTATGCGTCGGCCCGGCAAGGTGGCCAGCGCGGGCCAGGTGGAATCGATCAGCGTCGTGCTCGCCAAGCGGGCCATGGAAAAGGCCGACGTCGCGGTGCTGGTGATTGATGCGGCGGAGGGCCCGACCGATCGGGATGCCGCGATCGCGGGTGAAGCCGAGGCGGCCGGCTGTGGCGTGGTGATCGTGGTCAACAAGTGGGACCTGATGGCGGAACGCATGGGCGACGACCCGCAGAAATTTGTGACCGAGTACGACGACCGGCTGCGCTTCCAGTTGAAGTTTCTCGAGTTTGCCCCGGTCATCCACGTGTCGGCGTTGACAGGGGAGCGGACGGCCAAAGTGCTCGAGATGGCGCTCAAGGTCGCCGACGCGCGGCAACACCGCGTCACGACGTCGGATTTGAACCGGTTCGTCGAGGCGGTGACGACGGCGAATCCGCCGACGAGCAAACATCGTCGGCAGGTGCGCATCATGTATGCCTCGCAGATTGCGACGGCGCCGCCACGGTTCGTGTTTTTCACCAACGTCGCGACCGAGTTTCACTTCTCGTATGAACGATTTTTGATCAACCAGTTGCGCGACAAATTCGGGTTCCTGGGCACCCCGATTCGCATCACCGTCCGCCGACGCAAGAGAAAGACGGACGGCTGAGGTCACAAACGGCCCCGGAGGTCATATACTTGTCAGCACGCGTGGACGCGGTTTCGATTCCCAATCGGCCGGCATTCCGGGCAACAGAAGTCTGCGAGATTGCGGGGATCCCGCAATTCGTGCTGCGGGGGTGGGAAGCGGAGTTTCCTGACTTGGGCGTGGCCAAAACACCGGCCGGGCCTCGGGTGTACCGGAAGGCGGACGTCGAGCGGGTGCTGCACCTCAAGCGCCTGATTCTGGTCGAGGGATTGACCCTGGCCGGCGTGCGGCGGCGGTTGGCGGAAGAAGCCGAGGCCGCAGCGGGGGAGTCCGACCTGACGCTGCCGGAGACGGGGGCCGGTGCGGCCCCCGGATTGGACGAGGGCGCACGGGCGCACCTCACGGAAGTGAAGCGGGGACTCCATTGGATCCTCGAGACCCTTGGAGGCTCCCCAGCCTCCGAGTTCGCGTTGTCGGCCAACCCTGAGCCGGCCCGCGCGGGCAAGAGCAAGGCGAAGAAGAAGTAGTTGTCGGCGGGATGTAGCGCAGCCTGGTAGCGCACTTGACTGGGGGTCAAGGGGTCCCGAGTTCGAATCTCGGCATCCCGACCATTTCTTCTTCCTTCTTCGTGCTCGTTTTCGGTCAGCCTCCCCGGTTGGCCGGTGCGTATCTCCGGCACGTCCCGACCCTCCACTCCAGTATTGACTTGAGCTGCTACCCACCATAAAGTCCCGGGAACCCTGCATCTCGCGTTACCCCTGCGTTACGACACGACGCCGATGTGGGATTCGTGCAAGTCCATTCGGAAGTGAACTTTAGGAGGAGCGTTACATGACACGACACGTTTGGCGTGTGCTGCTGATGGCAGTGCTCGTCGTTTGTCCCCCGACCCTGGCATTCGCGCAGGGCACGTCGTCCATTACGGGCGGCGTCACAGATTCGGCCGGCGGCGTCATTCCTGGCGCCACCGTGGTCGTTACGAACAACGCGACTGGTGCGAAGTCTGAAACCGTGACCAGCGCCAACGGGACCTATAACGTGGCGGCGCTGCAGGCCGGCACCTACACGGTCTCGGCGACTCTGACCGGATTCAAGATCGCACAGAACGCCAACGTGCGTGTGGCCATCGGCGTACCGGCCACCGTGAATTTGATGCTGGAGGTCGGTGCGCTGACTGAAACCGTCAACGTCACGAGCAGCACGGAACTCATCAACACCCAGACCGCGACGGTCACCGCGACGCTGAACTCGGATCAGCTGAACCGGATGCCGACCCCGACGCGCAACGCGCTCAACGCCGTGGCATTCCTGCCAGGCGTGAACACCACCAGCAGCAACCGGAACTCCACGATCAATGGGTTGCCCGACTCGTTCGTGCAAATCACGATGGACGGCGCGAGCAACAACGACAACTTCCTGCGGTCGTCCGACGGCTTTTTTGCGTCGGTGACCCCGCGCCAGGATGCCGTCGAAGCCGTGACGGTGACGTTGGCGGCGGCGGGCGCGAACCTTGGCGGCAGCGGTGCCGTCACGATTGCGTTCCAGACGCGCTCGGGCGGCAACCGGTTCTCGGGCAGTCTCTACGAGTACTACCGCAATCCAAAGTTGAACTCGAACTACTTCTTCAACAAGGTGAACGACCTGCCGAAGAACGACGTGAAGTTGAACCAGTATGGCGGTCGCGTGGGCGGCCCGGTGATCCTGCCCGGCTTTGACGGCCGCGGCAAGATGTTCTACTTCCTCAACTACGAGCAGATTCGTTTCCCGAACACCTTTACGCGCACGCGCACCATCACACCTCCCCGCATGCTGCAGGGGTGGCTGCCGTACGAAGTGGCCGGCGGCGTGATTCGTGAAGTGAACGTGCTGGATCTGGCGCGCGCCAACGGCCAGATCTCGGCCGTGGATCCGACCATCATGTCGATCCTCCAGAAGATTCAGGCGGCCGCAGCCACCACCGGCACGATCAGCCCGACCAGTGACCCGATCGTCAACAACTACGTGTGGCAGAGCCCGGGCAAACTCTTTGAACATCAGCCGACGGCCCGCCTCGACTACAACATCACCGATGCGCATCGGCTGAGCGGCACGATGGCCATCATTTGGGCCGAGCGCGATCCCGACTACCTCAACGGCTTCGACGTCCGGTTCCCTGGCGCACCGAACTACCGCAAGTTCAACTCGAAGCGTCCGTTGTACACGCTGACCCTGCGGTCGACCTTGTCGCAGAACGTGGTGAACGAACTCACCGGCAACATCACAGCGCTGGGCGGGGAGTCGAGGTTCGGCTCCATGGTCAGCAATGGCCCACAGACGTTTGAGGACTTTGGTGGGTACGCGGTCGTGATTCCGCAGTGGACGGATTGGTGGACGTCCAACAACCCTAGCTGGCGCAGTTCGCCGACCTACAAGGTTGGCAACACGGTCAGCTGGCAGCGTGGTTCGCACAGCTTCAGCTTTGGTGCGGAGTGGCAGCGCGCGACGGCCTCCGAGAGTGCCCAGCAGATGGTGCCGGGCATCACCCGCGGATTCAGCACCGCGAATGACCCGGCAGCGGGCCTCTTCACGACGGCGAATTTCCCCGGTATCTCGACCGGTGACCTCGGTGATGCGCGCAATCTCTACGCGATGCTGACGGGCCGCGTGACGGCCATCACCGGACAGGCGGCGCTCGATCCGGCGACCAACAAATACGTCGCATTTGGCCCTCGCACGCGCGAAGGCTTCATGAACACGTTCTCCGGGTTCGTCCAGGACAACTGGCGCATGACCCCGACGCTGACACTTCAAGCTGGTCTGCGGTATGACTTGCAGATGCCCTTCACCCCGACCAACGACGTCATGACCACGGTTTCGATGGCAGACGCCTGCGGCATCTCGGGCCTCGGTGGTGGTGGTGTCTACGATCGCTGCAACTTCTTCCAGCCCGGGGCCAACAGCGGCAAGGCCATTCCGGAGTACACCCAGTTGATCGGCGGCACCAAAGGCTACAGCACGGACTGGAACAACCTGTCGCCCAACGTGAGCATCGCATGGCGGCCGAATGTCCAAAGCGGTTGGCTGCGGTCCCTGCTCGGCAACCCCGATCAGGCGACGCTGCGCGCAGGCTACTCGATGTCCTACGCCCGTGAGGGCCTCTCGACCTTTACCGGTGTCTTCGGGTCCAACCCGGGCAGCACGATCTCGTTGACGCGCGACGTCAACACCGGGCTCGTGCCGACAGGCGAGGCGTGGCCCGTGCTCTTCAGCCAGCGGAATCGACTGGGTGTGCAGGCCTTCACTGAGACGCCCATCTTCCCCATCGTGACTCGTCCGAACCGCGTGGATACACTCAACGCCTTCGCGCCGGAGATCAAGGTCGGCAAGGGGCAGACCTGGACGGCGGGCGTGCAGCGCTCGCTCGGCGACGACATGGCGATGGAAGTCCGCTACCTCGGGACCCGCGGCTCCGACCAGTGGTCCACGCTCAACTACAACGGCATTCGTGGGGAGAGCTTGCTCAACAACGGCTTCCTCGATGAGTTCAAGCTGGCCCAGGCAAACTTGCAGGCGAACAATGCCGCCGGCGGCA
>CAYZLT010000308.1:0-1134 GCA_964479175.1 uncultured Solibacteraceae bacterium
GAAGATATCTACGAGCTGACCTATATCCGCAAGGACGGGAGCCGGTTCCCCGCGGTGGTCTCCGTCACGGCGCTGCGCGACGCGCAGGACGCGATCATCGGCTATCTGCTGATTGGCACCGACAACACCGCCCGCAAGCAGGCGGAAGAAGAGCGGATGAAGCTCGATCAGCGGCTGCGCGATCAGCACTTCTACACCCGCTCGCTCATTGAGTCCAACACCGACGCGCTGATGACCACCGACCCACGCGGCATCATCACCGACGTCAACAAGCAGATGGAGGCCCTCACTGGGTGTACGCGCGACGAACTGATCGGCGCGCCGTTCAAGAACTACTTCACCGATTCGGACCGGGCCGAGGCGGGCATCAACCGCGTGCTGACCGAAGGCAAGGTCACCAACTACGAGCTCACCGCGCGTGCCAGGGACGGCAGCAAGACCGTCGTGTCCTACAACGCGACCACCTTCCACGACCGTGACCGGAGCCTGCAAGGAGTGTTCGCCGCGGCGCGCGACGTGACCGAGTTGAAACACTTCGAGCAGACGCTCCGGCACAAGAACGCCGAGCTTGAAGCCGCCAGCCGCCTCAAGTCGGAGTTCCTCGCCAACATGTCGCACGAGTTGCGGACGCCGCTCAACGCGATCATGGGCTTCTCCGAGGTGCTCCGCGACGGCTTGGTCGGGCCCCTGACCGACCCGCAGCGGGCGCTGGCGATCAAGATCTTCACCAGCGGCCAGCACCTGCTGGCTCTGATCAACGACATCCTCGACCTGTCGAAGGTCGAGGCCGGCAAGATGACCCTCGACCTCGATCCGGTCCACCTGGCGTCGTTGCTCGGCAACAGCCTGTTCATCGTCAAGGAGAAGGCGGCGAGCCGTCACATTCGCCTGACGGTGGACGCCGACGAGGACCTCGGCTCGACCACGATCGATGCGCGCAAGGTACAGCAGATTGTCTACAACCTGTTGTCGAACGCGGTGAAGTTCAGCGACGAGGGCGGGCAGGTCACGCTGCGCGCCCGCCGCGTCCCGAAAGCCGCCGCCGGGGTGGTGTCGTCCGCTCGCGCCAGCCGCGTCTTCCCCATCCCCGACAACGCGTTTTCCGACTTCCTCGAAATCAGCGTGACCGACAAC
>CAYZLT010000308.1:1144-4544 GCA_964479175.1 uncultured Solibacteraceae bacterium
GACTGGCACACTTGTTCGCGCCGTTCAGTCAGATCGACAGCGGCCTGGCGCGAAAATTCGAGGGGACGGGGCTCGGGCTGGCCATGGTGAAGCTGCTCGCCGAACTGCACGGCGGCGCGGTAGCGGTCGAGAGCACGGTCGGCGACGGATCGATCTTCACGGTGTGGTTGCCGCTCCGCGCGCCCAACCCGGCGGCGTTGCCCACGTCCAGCGTTCCCCCCGCCACTCGCCGCGCGGGGGTGACGGACGCGGGTACCGCCTTGATGGTCGAGGACGACCTCAAGTCCGCGGATCTTGTGCGCCTGCAACTCGAGTCGGAGGGCTTCACCGTGCTGCACGCGATGTCGGCCGAATCCGCCCTGGTCATGGCCGGCCAGCAGCCGCTGGCGCTGATCACCCTCGACATCATGCTGCCCGACATGGACGGCTGGGAATTCCTGAAGCAGATCAAGCAGCTGCCCCTGCTCATGCGTGTCCCCGTCGTGATCATCTCGGTCGTCGCCGACCGGAACAGGGGGTTCGCGCTCGGCGCGTCCGCGATCCTGCCCAAGCCCATGTCCCGGCAGGACCTGGCCGATTGCCTGGCGGACCTGGGTCTGCTGCCGGCGACACCGGGCCGCGCGCTCAAGGTGCTGGTCATCGATGACGACCCCGATGCCGTTGAGTTGGTCGCTGTCCGCATTGAAGGACTGGCCAGTAGCGTGCTGCGGGCGTTCGGCGGCGCCGAGGGTCTTGCGATAGCGCGGGGGGAACTGCCGGACGTGATCGTGCTGGATTTGATGATGCCCGAGGTCAACGGCTTCGACGTGGTCAAGTCGCTCAGCGAGCAACCGGATACGGCGCGCATCCCCGTCCTGATCGTCACCGCCAAGCAGATCACCGTCGAAGATCGTAACCAGCTGAATGGTTTCGTGGCCACGATCATGGAGAAGACCGAATTCAGCCGAGAGCGCTTCGTCACCGAGGTCCGGCGCGCGATGTCAGGCCGGCGGGTGAGGGCCTAATGGCTCGAATCCTGGTCATCGAAGACAACGCCGACAACATGTTCCTCACGGTCATGCTGCTCGAATCCGCCGGCCACACGGTGATCAGCGCCATCGATGCCGAGACCGGCCTGACGATGGCGCGCGCCGAGTCTCCCGACCTGATCCTGATGGACATCCAGTTGCCCGGCATGGACGGCCTCGCTGCCACGGCGATCCTCAAGCAGGATCCGTCCACCCGCGCGGTGCCGGTTCTGGCCTTGACCGCCCTCGCCATGAAAGGCGACGAAGAGCGCATTCGCGCCGCCGGGTGTGACGGATACATTGCCAAGCCGATCGGTATCCAGGCGTTCCTGGCGACCATCGCCGAGCAGGTGGCGTTGCTGGACGCCTGATCGTGGCGATACGGCAGGGCCCTCCCCCGATGGGAAGACCGCCACTATGGGCCTGCGCGGGCGTGGGGCAGTGAAATCCGCCCAAGGTGATCTGCCCCGTGAAACAGCCACGTCATACGGTCTATCGTCGGCCTCCTGATATTGCTGCTCGGCAAGGGAAGGGAGAGCCGTGACCGCCTGGTCAAACAGGTGGCGATGGGCATCTCGCTGGATCTGTACGCCCTCGACATACCGCCGGGCCTGCAGACGTGGCTGTTCCTCGCGTTCACCGTGGCGTTTGCCATCAAGGTCCCCGTCTTCCCGTTCCACACGTGGCTGCCGGATGCGCACGTGCAGGTGCCGACCGCCGGCTCGGACGTTGCAGTTCGCGCCCTATCTCGCCATCCTCGCCGTCATCGGCATCGTCTATGGCGCACGGCATCTCCACCGGCGGACTCTTCCTGATCGTCGGCATGTTGTCCGAGCGACGTATCAGGGCGCGCCCACACTGGTGACCGGCTTCATGTCCACCGTGGCTGCCAGCTTCGCGGGCAAGGCCGCGATGTTGTTGTACCTCGGCGCCTTTGGTGTGCTCGCCGCACGCTCGACGCCAGACCGGCAATACGACGACGTGCGGGGTTTCCGTGGCATGCGGAAGAAGAGAGCCGTCGTATCGGCCGAGGGTCGCGGCGTCTGTCGGCGTGCGTCTCAGCGTCCAGACGCCGCAGGCTCGACTAATTCTTCAAGTGTCTCGAAGTACCGGCGATGGGTCTTTCGCAGGGCTTCCTCGCTCGCAGCCTCAAGCAAGACGACCTCAGTCAAGCTGGCCGTTCGAACATTCGCCAGTTCCAAGGCAAACCGCGAGGTTTCCGCCGACGCTCGGTCATCGTCGTCAAACCTCTGCAAGT
Source organism: uncultured Solibacteraceae bacterium (assembly GCA_964479175.1). Classification (GTDB taxonomy): domain Bacteria; phylum Acidobacteriota; class Vicinamibacteria; order Vicinamibacterales; family SCN-69-37; genus SYFT01. The sequence goes on from CAYZLT010000308.1 coordinate 3,410, forward strand.
CGACGATGCGGCCCATGGCCCGATCGTACTGGATAAGGAAAATCACTGGATGCCTCCGTTGAGCCTACCACGCTGGAAGAGCGCGATCGTCCTCCGCAGCTTTGCCATAAGGTCCGCGCGTGCGCGCTCGATTTCCTGACGAATGTCGCTGATGCTTGACCTCCATTTTGTCTGTGTGGCTGGCGGGTGTTCGTCGATTTCGGCGTCAGTCGCGAACAGCTTCTCTTCGGCACGTTCAATCTCAGCGACGCGCTGGGACGATGTGCTCAAGAGCCTTCGAATCTTCTCCGGTCCTCCTCCGTATTTAATATCGGCTCCAAAATTATCAGAGAGCTTTTCACACAACTCGGCCCACAAATGCTGAAGAGCCGTCCTGAGCTGAATCTCTACAGCACGCCCGCGGACGAGAACCACGATGTGGACCGCTCGATAGCCGTGGCTTGGTCTGTCGCGACGGTCGACAACACGGGGCGCCGCGTCGGTGAAGAGCACCTCAATCATCATTTTCCGACCCAGTTGGTCCTGAAGACTCGGTACGACGATCCGGCAACCGGCGATATCTTGGATTTGTGTTAGGCGGATACTGGGCTCTCTCGTGAGCTTCGCCACGATTGAACCGGGCGTCTTCGGGAAACGGCCCGTCGGTTCGAGGTGTCCGCGGCCGCGTTCTCGCAACACCCACATGACCTCCTGGTAGGAGGGGCCGAAGGAACTGCGGTACTCGTTGAGCAGTCCGAAATCAGTCTCGGTAACCGCGTTCACCCGAAGCCGGTCACCGAGCTTGTCGATCTGTGCCATCGTCACGACTGCGAGTATCACATGACTCTTTGACGACTCGGGAAAAATGGTCTCTGTGAACCAACACTGGGAGGCCCGTCGACCGTGTCTGATAAGGAGACGGTATGTCAATGAAACAGCCACTTCATACGCTGACTTGGACGCGCTAATGAAGGCGCTGACTGACATCGGGCGTGGATGAGGGGCGCAGATCACCGATAGTCCGTATTACGGCGTTTTCAGTGACGTACCGCCTCCCTATCAGACCGCGAGACTTGCCACATCACTCCCACGTGACTACACTGTAATCACATGGTCGCAACCACCCGAATCGTTCGCATTGGGAACTCCCGAGGCA
>CAYZLT010000309.1:0-4538 GCA_964479175.1 uncultured Solibacteraceae bacterium
GTCGTGTTCGCGAGCACGGTCCCGGTATCCCTGCGTGTATCTGCGGCGCCGCAGACGCCGGGTGCCCCCGCGGACGTTCGCCTGCCCGTGAAGCGGGTGGTGCTCTACAAAAGCGGGATTGGCTATTTTGAACATCTCGGTCGAGTCCGCGGCAGCCAGGACGTGACGATCGAGTTCACGAGCAGCCAACTCGATGACGTGCTCAAGTCCCTCACGGCCCTGGACCTCGACGGGGGACGTGTCGCCAGCGTCAGCTACAACTCGGATGCGGGATTGACGCGCCGGCTGAGTGGATTGCGCCTGCCGCTTGGCCCCTCGGCCACGCGATCACAGTTGTTGATGGCGCTCAAAGGGGCGCGCATTGCCGTGCGTGGCGGGGCGGCCCCGTTGACCGGGCGACTGCTGAGCGTGGAGCGCCAGGAGCGCCGCAGTGACGGCGTGTCCACACCCGTCGACCTGCTCAGCCTCGTCAGCGACGCCGGGGAGATTCAGACCGTCGCGCTCGACGCGGGGATCACCGTGCGCATTGTGGACGCGGACTTGAACGAGGAGGTCGCGAAGTATCTCGCCGTCATCGGATCCTCGCGGGATGAAGATGTGCGGCGGCTGACCCTGAGCACGACAGGCCAGGGCGACCGCGATCTGTTCGTGAGTTATGTGAGTGAGGTCCCGGTGTGGAAGTCGACGTACCGGCTTGTGCTCGGTGAAGGAAGCGCGGCGCCGCTCCTTCAGGGCTGGGCGATTGTTGACAACACGATCGGCGAGGACTGGAACGGCGTCGAACTCTCGCTGGTGGCGGGCGCGCCGCAGGCCTTCATCCAGCGCCTGTCGCAGCCGTACTACGTGCAGCGCCCCGTCGTGCCGATGCCCGAGCGGATGTTGTCGGTCCCGCAGACACATGCCGGCACGCTCAGCACGAGCGGGAGCTCCGCCGGGGCAGCCATGCCGCCGCCCCCTGCTATGCCTGCGCCACCGCAACCACGTGCCGGGCGTGGTGGCGGCGTGGCGGGTGGTGTGCCTGGTGGTACGGTGGGGGGCGTAATAGGGGGGCTGCCCTCTTCGCCACCGGCGGCGCTCCGATCGGTGGAAGAACGTGTCCAGGCCGCGCAGGACGCGATGCAGGCCGCAGCGACCGGCGCCGACCTGGGCGACCTGTTCGAGTACAAGCTCAACGCACCGGTGACGATCCTAAAAAATCAGTCCGCCATGGTGCCGATCGTCAACGGCGGCGTCGGCGCAGAGAAGGTGTCGATCTGGAGCGCAGGTGGTGCCGGCACACGCCCGCTGCGTGCCATCTGGCTCACCAACTCAACGGGCCAGACACTGGATGGCGGCAGCATGTCGATTGTTGAAGGGCAGGCCTTTGCCGGCGAGGGACTGATCGAGCCGCTCAAAGCCGGCGAACGGCGTCTGGTGTCGTACGCGACTGACCTGGCGATGCAGGTGACGTCGACCGGAGACCTCAGTCCCTCGCGGATCACCAGGGTGACGATGTCGCGCGGTGTGCTGGTGCAACAGCGCGAAGATCGCCAACGCCGCATCTATGCAGCACGCAACGAAGATGCGCAGCCGCGCGTGCTGGTCATCGAACATCCCGTCAGGGACGGCTGGGTCCTGAGCGGCGACACCAAGGCCGAGGAGACGACGACGTCCGCGCATCGCTTTCGATTGACGGTGGCGCCGCGCACCACGGCCACCCTCACCGTGGAGGAAGTGCGGCCGGGCCAGACGCAGTATTCGATCGGGTCAGTCAGCGACGAGCAGGTGCGTCTGTGGGTGAGCGGCGAGTCCATCACCGCCGAGGTGGCGACACAGCTTCGGGAGGTGGTCCGGCGCCAGACGGTGATCAACGAACTGAACCTCCAGATCGGCGCCCGCGAGCCGGAACTCGGCACGATCGACCGCGATCAGGCGCGTGTGCGCGAGAACATGAAAGCCCTCAAAGGCAGCGCCGAGGAACGACAGCTGGTGCAACGGTACGTGCGCCAACTCGATGAACAGGAGACGCGGCTCGAGACGCTGCGCCACGAGATCCGCGATCTGACGGATCGACGCAACACGGCGCAGGCCGAGTTGAACCGGTACATTGACGGCCTGTCAGGGGCGGCCTGACGCGTCAGGATGTCTGGTGAACCTGGCGTCCGGCGGTGGGACCGGCGCCGCTCCGATTTACTGTCGAGGTGACCATGGTCAAATGCAAGGACGAGCCGTGTTGTTTCGGCTTCGGCCTGTTCGAGAAATAACTGCAGCATCCTTGTAAGAACGGCGGCAAGAATGTCAGCGGCCCAGGCCCGGCAGAGGCGCCGGGCAGGTTTGTTGATATGAAGAGGCGACCTCAGGGAATGGTAGGATTCTTGCAGAATTGGTGGCGAAACATGCCTGATGCCGTCGCTCGATCCCGAGGCCTGCTGACCGCGTTGGCGCTGGCGGTGTTGTGGCAGGCCGGTGCCGCGCAAGAGGCAGGACGACGAGGGGAGCCGCTGACGCCGCTTGGGGGCCAGGTCGCAACCGTCGAAGCGCTGATGGCGCAGGCCGACGCCCTCACGTCAGGCGGGGGAGGCTGGCAGGGCGCGCACGACGTGGCAACGCCGTCGTCGTTTGCGGCCTTGACCTTGGCGGACACGGCCGCGGTTCCTCCTGACGCCAGCCTTGGCGTGGGGCCCAGTCAGGTGCTGGTCATCGCCAACGGGCGGTTGCGTTCGTTCAACAAGGTGACCGGCGTCGCCGACGGAGTCCTGGACCTCAATCCGAACACGTTTTTTGGTGCGGTGCGAGCCGGGGGTGGGGTCTTTGGTGGTCGTGTGAAATTTGACCGCTGGACCGGGCGATGGTTCGTCACCATGACCACCGACGCCATCCCTGCGCGCATTGTGCTGGCGTCGAGTAACAGTGCCACGCTCTCGGCCGCCACCACGTGGCGGTTCAGCGCGTTCGACAACACCTTCTCCACAGGGACCGCATCGGCCTGCGCCGTGGATATGCCCACACTGGCCGTGGACAGCGAGGCGTTGTACCTGGGTGTCAACCAGTTTTGCGGCGGCACCTACGCGGGCACCTCGGGCTTTGTCGTCCGCAAGAGTTCCGCTCTCGATACCGCCACCTTCGTCGTCACCGCGTTTCATAATCTGACGGGGACTCCAGGCGGGGCCGGTGTCTTTGCGCCTCGCGGTGTGGACAACGTTGAGACGCCGGCCACCGTGGGCTATTTCGTTGGTGTCGACAACGCGGCATTTGGCCAGTTGGCGATCAGGCGCGTTGTGAATCCTGGCGGGACTCCCACACTCTCGGATCAGGTGACTCTGGCCGTGCCGCAGACGCAGTTGCCGATCCTCATCCCACATCTGGGGAACACGGCGGGAGTGAACGGCCATCTCAACCCCGGCGATGATCGGATTGCGAGTGCGGTGATCCGCAACGGACGGTTGTGGCTGGTGCACACGGTGGGGACGCCGGTGCCCGGTACCGCGACCACCAATGGCACCCGCTGGTATGAAATCAGCAGCCCCGGGAACGGCCCGGTGCTCGCGCAGTCTGGCACGCTCGAAGAGGTGGGCGGCGCCGGCGCGCGTCACTACTGGAACGCATCGCTCGCCGTGACCGGTGAGGGGCGTACCGTGGTGGGATTCAATGTGGCGGGCGCGGCAGAACGGATTTCGGCGGGCCTGGCCGATCGACGGGAGGATACCCCGGCCGGCACCCTCAGCAGCCCGACGGTGATCTTGGCGTCGCCGTCAGCCTACAACCCGACGCTCGATCCGGGATCGGCGACCGGCCGCCGCTGGGGTCGGTATTCCGAGACGGTGTCGGATGGATGCGATGACATGACGGTGTGGACCGTGCAGGCGGTCGCAGAGCCCGCCAATGCATGGACTCTGCGCGTCGCACGAGTGCCAAGCGCCGCTCCGCCGGCGGTGACGTCGGTGTCGCCGTCGTCGGTGGGGAGTGGCCAGGCCTCGGTCACGCTTGACATTGCCAGCGCGTCGGGGCGTTTTTTTGACACGGCCGCCGGCTTCGGCTGCCGCATGGCCGTGACGATTGCTGGGCTGACGGTGACGCAGGTCACGCGACTCAATGCCACAACGCTGCGTGCGACGGTTTCGACCGTCAACGCGACTGCAGGGGTCAAGGCCATTACCGTCCGCCATCCGGATGGGCAGACCTCGACGAGTGCCGGTCTGCTCACCATCGCGCCAGGGGTGGCGATGGGACTCGACACGCCACTGCTCACGGGCCAACCGCTGCGCGTGACTGGGTGGGCGCTTGATGGCCGTGCGTCGGCGGGCACGGGCGTGGACTCGGTCAGTGTCTATGCCTATCCGGCCACCGGGAATCCGGTGCTCCTGGGTGCGGCAACACTTGGTGAATCCCGGGCAGACATTGGGACCGCCTACGGCAGCCAGTTCTCGGCGGCAGGGTTTTCGATACGTGCGGGGGTGGTCCTGCCCGCCGGCACCTACACGGTGGTGGCGTATGCGCACAGCGCTGTCACCGGGGAGTTTGTGGCGCGTGATGCCGGCGTGACGGTCGCGGCCCCCACC
>CAYZLT010000310.1:0-3595 GCA_964479175.1 uncultured Solibacteraceae bacterium
TCGCCGTGTTCCTCAGTGGCGGCCTGGATTCCGCCGCCATTGCGGCCGCGGCGCGCGCGCAGACCACCGGCGATCTCCGCTCGTTGACGGTAACGATGGCGGGATCGGATCTTGATGAAAGTGTCGAGGCGCGTGCCGCCGCCGACGCCGTCGGCACCACCCACACCGAGGTGGCGCTCGACGACGGCGATCGCGACACCGTGCTTGAGGAATTCCTCGCAGCACTGGCGCAGCCGTCGGTGGATGGCCTGAACACGTTCATGGTGGCGCGCGCCGCACGTATGGCTGGAGTGCAGGTGGCACTGTCGGGCGTGGGCGGCGATGAACTGTTCGGAGGGTATCCCTCGTTCGTGGAGGTGCCCCGGCTGCACGACACCTTGCGCACCTGGGGACCACTCACACGCCTGGCCGCGCCGGTGCTGAATCGATGGGGCAGCTCGCGCTTGGCGAAGCTGGCCTCGATCGCACGCGAGGCGCCGGGATCACTTGACGAGACCTGGTGGGCCTATCGCGCGGTGTGGCCGCGTGATGAGGTCGAGCCGTTTGTTCACGCGTCGGCTCCGTCAGCACCTTCGTCGACAGCCGCCGCCGATCCTTTTGATGTCATTCGCGACTGCGAGTGGCGTCACTTTCTGGAGCGGCAGTTGCTGCCGGACGCCGACGCCACCACCATGTGCCGCGCGCTGGAACTCCGTACGCCGCTGGTCGATCACCGGGTTGTTGAGGCCGTGGCGGCCGCGGGCCGCTGGCCCCGGGGCGCACGGGCGTCATGGAAGGCGGCATTGTTTGACGCATGGCCGGACTGGACGTCGGCGGCCACACGTGGGCGGAAAAAACAGGGATTTGTGTTGCCGATGGACGACTGGCTTCGCGCCGCATTGACCACGCGCCACCCGCGTGTCTGGCGGGATGTGGCCGAACGACTGCGCACGCCGAACTACGCCGACGCGGTCGCGCGGTTCCTCGCCGGGCGTCTGCACTGGTCACGGCTGTGGGCGCTGTATGTCCTTGAACGTCTGGAGACGCGGCCCTCATGACCACACCAGACCTCTCCGTTGTCATCGTCACCTACCGATCGCGGGAGGACATAGCGTCGTGTCTCCAATCGGTCAAGGCGGCGGTGGCAGGAATCCACGCCGAGATTGTGGTCATCGACAACGCCTCTGGTGATGGCACGGTCGACATCGTGCAGGCCCAGCCGGAGGTGCGTGTCGTGGCCCTGCCGCAGAATGTCGGATTTTCTGCGGGCATCAATGCAGGGCTGCGCGCCACGACCGGTCGGTACGTGTGGTGGGTGAATCCCGATGGGCGTCTGATCGACGGCAGCGTGCGTGACGTGCTGGCGTGGATGGATGACCATCCGGATGTCGGCATCATCGGGGGCAAGATTCTCGACCCTGACGGCACCGTCCAGCGATCCGCGCGGTCGTTTCCGTCGTATGGCGCGGCCCTGGGGCATCGGTATTCCCTGTTGACGCGGTGGTTCCCCGGCAACCCGTGGTCACGCCGGTATCTGCGCGGTGAGGCCACCTTCACCCAGGCGGAACCGGTGGATTGGGTCTCGGGCGCGTGTGTCCTGCATCGACGCGCCGTGAGTGAGGCGTTGCACGGTCTCGACGAGCAGTTCTTCATGTACGTCGAGGACGTCGACTTCTGTCTGCGCGCCTGGAAGGCCGGCTGGAAGGTCTACTTCCACCCGGGCATTGTGATGGAGCACGCCGTCGGCGGCAGCAGCAAACAGGTCAACCGGCCGATGATCCTCGCGCGCCACCGCAGCATGTGGCGGTACTATCGCAAACACTTCCGGACGTTCTGGCCCAAGGATGTTGTGGTGTGGTGTGCGATCTGGGGCCGCGCGTCGGCCTTGTGGGTGTCGGCGTGGTGGCGCGCGCGATGATGACGCGTGCCGTTGACATCGCGTTTGCCCTCGTCGGCCTGCTGATCACCTCACCGTTGTGGGTGCTGATTCCGATCCTGATCCGGCTCGACGATCGCGGTCCCGTGTTTTTTCATCAATCGCGATCGGGCCTTCTGGGACGTGAGTTCATGGTGGCCAAGTTCCGATCGATGGTGGTGGATGCGGAGCGTGACGGCGCGCGCCAGGCCGTGCCCGGTGACGCGCGCATCACGCGGGTCGGTCGGTGGCTGCGGGCGACCGCCATGGACGAGCTGCCGCAACTCTGGAGCATTTTCGTCGGGGACATGAGCGTGGTCGGGCCGCGTGCCCTGCGCCCGGGAGAAATCGAGGCCGAAGGGGATGGGCGACTGGTCCGTCTCGAAGATGTTCCAGGATTTGCCCTGCGATCCTCGGTCCGGCCGGGACTGACCGGCGTCGCGCAGTTGTACGCCCCGCGTCACCTACCGCGGCGTCAGAAGTTCCGATACGATAGGGTGTATATCCAACGCCAGTCCTTCTGGCTGGACGTGAGGTTGATCCTGTTGTCTCTGTGGGTCAGTTTGTCCGGCAACTGGGAGCATCGCGGACGCCAACGGCAAACATCCTTGTGACCGGAACCCTGTCCTCGCAGTACGACGCAATTGTCATCGGTGCCGGCCCTGGTGGGTTGATGGCTGCCGCTGACCTGGCGTCCAAAGGCCACCACGTGCTGGTCCTGGAGGAACATGCCGAGGTGGGCCGTCCCGTCCACTGCACCGGCGTCCTGGGCTACGACGCCTTCGCCGAGCTGGATCTCCCGCAGGACACCATCCTCACCCTCTCCACCGCTGCAGCCTTCCGCCATGAAAGTGGGGAGCCGGTCATCGTGGATACCGACCGCATCATCGCCGCCGTTGTGGATCGCGCGACCTTTGACGGGCGGCTGGCCGAACGCGCGACGGCTGCCGGCGCCGATGTGCGCACGGGATCCCGGGTGGACACGCTCCACGTGGATGCACACGGCGTGACCGTTCATGTGCGTGATCTGGACCGTCCCCTCCGTGCCCGGGTGTGTGTGCTGGCCTGTGGGGCCAACTATCGTTTTAATCGCGAACTGGATCTGGGTGTGCCTCGGACGTTTGTGCAGACCGCGCAGGTCGAGATGCCGTTTGTGCGGTTGCCGCGGATCGACGTGCGCCTCGGGCGGTCGATCGCCCCTGGCGGGTTTGCCTGGGCCGTGCCGTTTGATCGCGGCCCGGTGCCGCACGTCCGACTGGGACTGTTCTGCGACTCCGAAGCGCCGCGCCGCTTCCGCGCCTTTGCCGAAGGCGTCGCGCGCGAATTAGGGGTCGACCCGGCGTCCATACCCGAGGCCAGGCTCAAGATGTTGCCGCTCGGGCCCGTCCGTCGCACCGTCGCTGATCGTGTGGTCGCCGTTGGGGATGCGGCCGGCATGGTCAAGCCCACCACGGGTGGCGGCATTTATTACAGCCTCCTCAGCGGACGGCTTGCCGCTGACGTGCTCTCCACGGCATTGACCAGTGATGCGCTCACGAGCCGTGACCTCCGCGTCTATGAAGATCGCTGGCGTGCGATGCTCGGTCCCGACATTCGCGCCGGTCTCGCCTTCCGCGCGCTCGCCACGCGTATCGGGGATCGCGGAATCAGCGCGCTGGTGGAGGTCGCGCGTGTGGATGGCATTGTGCCGCTCCTCAAGGA
>CAYZLT010000310.1:3605-4511 GCA_964479175.1 uncultured Solibacteraceae bacterium
CCCCCGACTTCAACTGGCATCGCCGCGCGGCAATGGCCCTGCTGCGACATCCTGCCTTCCGCCGCGCCGTGATCAGCTCGTTCTGGAGCTGACTCCCATGATCCCGATGGCCGACCTGGCCGCGGTTCTCCGACACCCAGACACACTGGACACACTGCTGGATCGCTTCGGCGCGCCGGTTGTGCTGACGGCGCTCCGTCAGGAGGGGTTGGCCGCGTACGTCGCCTGGCTCCGGCCGGACGTCTCGCTGCTGGCCGATGACCGCCGACGCGCGGTGCTGCACGCCTCTGTGCAGCAGGCGGCGCTGGCGCGTGTGTGTCGCGGACTGGTGTCGGCCGGGATCACGCCGGTGATCTTCAAGGGCGGCGCGTGGTCACACACCGACTATCCGCAGCCCTGGTGCCGTCCGTCCATTGATCTGGATCTGCTCATTTTGCCCGAGCAGCGTGAAGACGCGTTCGTCGTCCTGGTGGGACTGGGCTACACCCGCGCGGGAAAACTGCCCGGCGAACTGGTGAACGGCCAGGAAGTCTTTGAACGCGTCATCGTGTCGGGCATGACGATGGTGGTGGATCTGCACTGGCAGGTGTCCAATCGTGTGCGCATGACGCGCATGATGCCGACCGCGAGTGTGGTCGCGCGCGCGGTCCCGGCGCCGTTTGCGGGGGACGGCGTGCGTCGGATGAATGACGATGACGGGTTGTTGATTGCCTGTCTGCATCCCACCGCGCATCATCCGAAACACGTGTCGATGAAGTGGACACTGGACGTCGCGCTGGTCGCGCGCCGCCTGACGGTCGAGCAGGCGGAGGCGTTTCGCGCGCACGTGCGCACCCTCGGCGTGTCCGCGCTTGTGGCGCAGGCGCTGCGCCACGCGCAGGCCCTGGTCGCGTCCGATACCGTGCC
>CAYZLT010000311.1:0-4489 GCA_964479175.1 uncultured Solibacteraceae bacterium
ATTTCTCGCCGTGCAGCTCTGCAGTGAAACGCAGGGGCGATCCCGTCGGGAAGCCCATGCCGGCGCCCCAGCGGATGCCGTTCGAGAGCTCGAAGCCGTCCGGGTTGCCGCGAACGATCATGCCGCCGAAGGCGGACAGCTCAACCACGCGGAGGTTCTTGCTGAGGATGCCGTCGACGAAGAAGTCCGTCTTGCCGGTGGACGCGCCGAGGGCGTCGTCGCCCGTGGCAATCTTGACGCCGCCGCGCAGGGCAAACGCGGCGCCCTTCTGGTCAGCCTCCGACGTGATGTTGATCTTCGCGCCCAGGCGGAGGTCGCCGGGACGGTTGCCAATCCAGCCCTGTCGCACGAGCGGGTATTCGTTGACGATGCCGCCGTTGGCGCCCGCAGGCGCGTCGGTCACGGTGAAGAAGATCGGGCGTGTGTCGCGGTCAATACGCGTCACCGCTTCGAAACTGCCGAACAGTTCGAACCGGTTGTTGATGCCGACCGCAAAGGTGGCGGGGAAGTTGGTGACGTCGGTGAAGCCCTGCCCGAAGTCGGCGTTCTGCCGGTAGAAGCTCAGCGACCACTTTTTGTGGCCGAGGATTTCGGCGGTCGGGACAAACCAGAGTCCCGTGTCGCCGCTCACCGTCGTGGTGGCCGGTCGTGTTTCGGCGGCCTGCGGCGGTTCCGCCGTCTGGCCCAATGCGGGCATCGCGGTCATCAGCAATGCGCCAAGCACGGTTGCCCCAAAAAGTCGTTTCATGTGCGCCATCCGTTTCAGTGAGGGTGGCCGGAACCGGTTCCCAGCCTTAGAAAACACCGAATTAATGCTACACCTGAAACCGTCCAAGTCAATGATTTCAGGCTGGTTCCAGCTCGCTGCGTTATACTAGCGTCACTATGTTCCCCTCGCTTGGCATGCCAGAACTGCTCATCATCGGTGTGGTGGCGCTCATCGTGTTTGGGCCCCGCAAGTTGCCGGAGCTCGGCCGGTCCCTCGGCAAGAGCCTGCAGGAGTTCCGGCGCGCGACCAACGAGCTGAAACACACCCTCGACGAAGAAATCTCGATTGAGGAGCGCAAAGACGAGCGCAAGATCGAGGCAGTCCCGGCTCCGGTATCACCGACCCCCGCCGACCTGTCCGTGCCGACCGATCCGGCCACGCTCGAATCGCCCGCCGCGCCCGAGACCATCGCCCGCGGTCAGCAGTAACGTTCAGCCGTGGACCACGAGGACGAACTCGAGCCGGACGCCCCCGGCCGCATGAGCTTTCTTGACCATCTCGACGAACTGCGGCGTCGGATTTTGTATGCCGTCTACTCGGTGCTTGGTGCCGCGGTCATTGCGTTTTTCTTTGTCCGACAGGTCCTCGACGAAATCACGGCGCCGATGATCGCGGTGTTGCCTGGCAAGCAGCTTCTCGCAACGGAAGCGCTTGACCCGATCATGTTTTTCTTCAAGGCCGGGCTGTTCCTGGCCTTGATGATTGCGTCGCCGCTCATCATGTTGCAGGTGTGGTATTTTATCGCGCCCGGCCTCTATTCGAAGGAAAAAAAGCTCGCCATTCCGTTTGTTGCGGCCTCGACCCTGTTGTTCCTGGGCGGCGCATACTTCGGCCACCGGGTGGCGTTCCGCGTGACGTGGGATTTTCTCGCCCTGTTTAACCAAGGGCTGCCATTCCAGAACTGGATGCCCACGGCCAGTTCGGCGTTTTCTCTCTACCTCCGGATCGTGCTTGGCCTCGGACTCATATTCGAGATGCCCGTCGTGATCTTCGTCCTGGCCCGGTTCGGCATCGTGTCCGCGAAATTCCTGATCAAGAACTTCAAATATGCGGTCTTGATCATCTTTATCGTGGCGGCGGTGGCCAGTCCCGGACAGGATCCGGCCAGCCAGCTCATTTTTGCGGCCCCGATGATGGTGCTCTACGTGATGAGCATCGGTGTGGCCTGGCTCTTCGGCAAAAAGAAGCCCGAAGACGAGGCCGCGGGTTAACATTCAGGCATCTATGCGCCATTCAAGCGTTCCTGTCGCTGCGGTCGTCGTCGTGGTCGCTGCCCTTGCCGGCGGTCTCCTGGGCAATCGTGTCGGCGCTCAGAAGAGCGAGGCCACCGATTGGAGCCGCTTGTTCACGGCCGCGCTGGCCACCGTGGAGAAGGAATACGTCGAGGAGCTGAACTCGGAAGACCTCGTGTATGGCGCGGTCGACGGCATGTTGCGCACGCTGGATCCCCATTCGAGTTTTTTTGATCCGCGCCAATACGCGCAGTTGCGCGAACGCCAGGAGGGCACCTATTACGGCCTGGGCCTGAGCATCGTCGTGGTCAATGGCGACATCACGGTCACGAACCTGTTCGAGGGATCGCCGGCCTACCGATCGGGCATCCGGCGCGGTGACGTGATTGCCGTGATCAAGGGCGAGTCGGCGAAGGGATGGACGGCCGACCAGGCCGTGCGTGAGCTGCGTGGGCCGAAGGGCACGTCGGTCAACATCTCGATCCGTCGCGCGGGCGTGGAGGCGCTGATTCCGCTGGATGTGGATCGCGACGAAATCAACATCACGACGGTCCGCACGGCGTTCATGATCGCGCCGGGCACCGGCTACATCCGGCTGCAGGATTTTTCCGAGACCACCGACAAGGAACTGGGCGAGGCGCTCAAGAAGCTGCGCGCCGAAGGCTTGGACCGGTTGGTGCTTGACCTCCGCGACAACCCCGGTGGTCCGCTCGATCAGGCGATTGCCGTCTCGAACCGTTTTCTCAAGCGTGGGCAGATGGTCGTCTACACGCGTGGTCGCGTGCCGAACTCTGATCAAGATTATCCGGCACTTGAAGATGGCGACACCAAGACGCCGCTCATCGTGCTCGTGAACCGCAACTCGGCGAGTGCGTCGGAGATCGTGGCTGGCGCGGTGCAGGATCACGACCGCGGCCTGGTCGTGGGGGAAGCGACGTTTGGCAAGGCGCTCGTGCAGTCGGTCTATCGCATCAGCAACGGCGCGGGTCTCGCGCTGACGACCGGGCGGTACTACACGCCAAGCGGTCGCATGATCCAGCGCCCGTGGGATGGAACCTTCGACGAATACCTGACCTACTCGCAGCGCGACCAACAAGCCACGCGTGAACATGCGGCGGACCAGCTGAAGTACACCGAGAGCGGCCGCAAGGTCTACAGCGGGGGCGGCATCGAACCCGATCACTTCCTGGCCGGTCCCGTCGAAGGATTCAACCCGGCCCGGTTCTCGCGCCAGTTGCTCACGCGCGGGTATTTTGTCGGTTTCGCCGAGCGGTTTACGGCGGAGGGCGACACCCGCGCGGCCGCCGTGTCCAAGGGCCACAAAGTCGCCCGCGGCTGGACTGTCAGCGACGTGATGCTCGCCGAGTTCGCGCAATACCTCGCCGAGCAGCGCGTGAAGGTGGACGACGCGGCGCTGGCCGCAGACGCCACGTTCCTGCGCGCCATGATCAAATACGAGGTCGATCTGGATCTCTTCGGCGTGGACGAAGCCCGCCGCCATCTCACGCGGGTCGATCCGCAGGCGCAGTTCGCCCTGCAGTTCTTCCAGCAGGCACAGCAACTGCTCACGCCGATCCGCAAGCCTGACTGATTCCATGCGACTTTCGAGACTGCACATCAACGGATTCAAGAGTTTTCCCGATCGCGCCGAGTTGTCGTTTGACGACGGCGTGACGGCCATCGTCGGACCCAACGGCTGCGGCAAGAGCAACGTGGTGGACGCCATCACCTGGGTGCTGGGTGAGCAGAGCGCCAAGAGCCTGCGCGGCGAGCGGATGGAAGACATCATCTTCAACGGCAGCGACGCCAGGAAACCCACGGCGTCGGCCGAAGTACGCCTGCGGTTGGCCAACGTCACGCAGGTCGGGATGACCGTGCCGCTCGAGCCCGGGCTGGAGATCCTCGAAGAGGATCCCGATCCGGCTGCGGGGCCAGCGCCGGGAGAAAACGGCCAGTTGCCGCTCGTGACCCGCGACGTCGAGATCGGTCGGCGCCTCTATCGCTCCGGCGAAAGTGAGTACCTGATCGACGGAGAGGTATGTCGTCTGCGTGATGTCCACGATTTGCTGATGGACTCCGGTCTGGGCGTGAAGGCGTATGCCGTCATCGAACAGGGCAAGATCGGCCAGATTCTTTCGTCGCGTCCGGCTGAGCGTCGGTCGCTCATCGAAGAGGCCGCCGGTGTCACCAAATACAAGGCGCGGCGCCGGTCAGCGGAGTTAAAACTCGAAGCCGCCGAGCAGAATCTGACGCGCGTGGACGACATCATCTTCGAAGTCGAAAAACAGCGCGGCGCGCTCAAGCGCCAGGCGGCGAAAGCGCGACGATACAAACGCCTGCGCGAAGAGTTGCGACGGTGGGAGCAGGTGCAGTTCGCCCGCAAACACGAAACGCTGGCGCGTGACATCGCCGCGGCGGTCTCACGCACACGCGCTTCTTCAAGCCGCGCATCGGCCGCGGCGGCGCACGTGGCCGAGGACGGCACCGT
>CAYZLT010000312.1:0-4488 GCA_964479175.1 uncultured Solibacteraceae bacterium
CGTCAGGACCGCGCCGGTTCCAAGCGTGAAGGCCGGGCTTCGGCGGAGACTCCGGACGGTCTGTCGCAGGTCAAGGCGGATGGCATCAAGCCAGCGCCAGGTCCACGTCTCGCGGACGGCCTCGCGCACCTGGGGCACGCCGCCCAGTTCCAGTCGGGCGCGTCGTTGGGCGTCGGCCACAGGAACGCCGGCGTCGACCAGATCCTGTGTGCGTCGATCGAGGTGGTCCTGCAACTCGCGGTCGAGGTCATGGTCCATCCGTGCACGTCGGCGTCGAAAGAGATTCAAGAAGCGGGACACTAGCTAGTTGCCCTCGTTGAACACAAGTTGCACGGCCGTCGACAGCCGCTGCCAGTCGGCCTTTTCGACCGCCAGTTGTTTGCGCCCTGCTCGCGTCAGGGCATAAAACTTCGCCTCACGCCCCGTGTCAGACGGGCGCCACTCGGCGCTGAGCCACCCGCGTTGTTCCAGGCGATGGAGCGCCGGATACAGCGAGCCCTGATTCACGTGCACGATGTCCTGGGACACCTGGCCGAGTCGCTGGGCGATGCCGTACCCGTGCGCGGGTCCGAGCGAGAGCACCTGCAGGACGAGCATGTCCAGCGTGCCTTGGGGAATGGGAAATCGTGTGGATGCCATCAATGCCTCAAGCTTCGTTACCTCAAGCTTCGACAGATGATGATGCAGACGGATGGCCGGCGTCAAGCCGCGCCCCGGCGCGCAAGGACGGGACGGCCGTGCGCGGCCTGAAGGTGTCCGATTTCGCGCTGACTGATCGGAAAAAGCCGCTCGAGATCGCGACATTCGAAGAGGTCTCGCACGAACGGTCCGTTCTTGCGACCGGGAACGCCGCCGCGGCAGGGACCGGGACCTCGCCCATCGCACTCAAGCTGGATGTCGCGTGCAACCTACCGGTGCAGGCCGATCGCCTGGTCATGGTCTTCATCGACGATCTCACAGTTGGCGGGGCCGAACGGACACAGCCAAAGCGCTGGCCCGAGACCTCGTCACCAGGCTTGGCACCCAGGCGTCGATGGCCGTGATGTTCAGCAGCCGCGAAGGCAGTACGGAGATCACGCAGGATCGGTCCGTGTTGTTGGCGACGATCGAGGGGATGGAAGGGCGGCAGCGGGTCCGGCGTCCGCACCAGGGGGCTGTTCTGCAGAAGGCCCCGCTCATCGCGTTCGCAGGGTCGGATGAGGTCAAGCTCGCCGCCATCCAGGAAGCCCGGCGGGCGTCTGTCAGCAACCTCGATGACAACGTGCAACATTTCGAAACATTGACCGGTGCGGCGAAGATGCTCCTCCAGGAGGATCGTCGGCGGAAGGCGTTTGTTCTGGTGTCCGAGGGCTTTGATGCCGACCTGTCGCGCCTGGCCGACGGCCGATGGAGGCTGATGGTCGAGATGACGCCTCGGTCAACGAGTGATGCAGGGGTTTCGACCCCACCGTTCTTGGCAGACCAGGCGGCACTTGAGAATGCGATGGACGCGTTGCGCCGCGCGAACGTGGCGCTGTATGCCATCGATCTCACCGGCGGGCTCAATCGGATTCTTGACGATCTCGATCACGACTATCTGCTCGGGTTTTATCCCCCGGACTCCATTGGAGGGCAGGTCGCCCGCCCGGTGGATCTGAAGTGCCGGGCCATCCCGACTACACCATTCGATTTCGCCGGGGATATACGGCCGACGCTCCCTCGGCGCCGGAGGCAGCGTCTACCTCGACATCACGGTCCCGGACTTTTCGAAGACGCCGCTGACACTCACGACGATCGCCCTTGGATTTGCCGATGGCCCTCGCGTCCCGGTGGGGCGCACGCCGACGCGGACGCTCGCCGCCCTCGGCATTGCCGCGCCCGTGGTGCCACCCGCGCACACACTTCGCGTGACCGGTGCCGATTCGCGCAACACCACACAGGCCGCGACGGGTTTCATCGTCAGGTAGAGCGGCTGTAACTTCTCCCTCGTTCAGCGATATACCGTCACGATGACCGACGTGGAGGCGCTTTACCGGCGACATGCCCCGGCCGTGTTCCGCTTCGCGCTGTCACTGTCCGGGAGTCGCGCCGCCGCGGAAGACCTCACGTCCGAGACGTTTGTGCGCCTGTGGACCGCACGGGACCGGGTCGACTTGTCGACGGTCATCGGGTATCTCTTCACGATCACACGGCCCGCAACCTGCGGACCACTGATCCCAAAGGAGAACCCCGATGACGCTGACGCGCAACCTCGTGCGAGACCTCTTGCCCCTCTATGCGGCCGGCGAAGCCAGTGCCGAGACCCGCCAAGTGGTGGAGACATGGCTGGCCACCGATCCAGTGCTGACGGCAGAACTGGCGGCACTACGGCAGGACCGGCCGACGCCTGTGGTCACACGCGACCGACTGCTGGACACCGAACGCACGGTCATCGAACAGACGCGCCATCTGCTGCGCCGCCGAGCCTGGTGGCTTTCCGCCGCTATTGTCTGCACCGCACTGGTGTTGTTGTCGTTCTACTACCGATACGCAGGGATGCACTTTCCCCTGCAACGATTCGCGGCGCTTGAATACGGCACGGTGAGCGCAGCCGTCGCCTTCTGGACGTTGTTCTTCCGGGCCGGCCGTCGACTGCGAGTGGCCGGGTTATAGCTGCCAAGACCTGCACCGGGGGTGGCGTTCATCGTCGTCGAACGCACTCCATGTGCCGCTGGTGAGGCGGAGGCCATGCGATCGATGGTCACGCAGCTGCGGTCGGCGAGGCGAAGCACGTTGAACGAATTGGGCTCGCCCCGTTCGCGCGTGGACATCGTGCCGGCCTGGACGAGCAGCGCCTGCTCACCGTTTGGCGACAACCCGGCGAGCGCTTCTGCGTAGTCTCCCGCATGGACATGCGGATGGGGATCGTCGTTGCCGTCATCGACCAGGCCACGCTATCGCGTGACCAGCCGAAGGTTGCCCCAGACCGCCAGATCAAAATCCGTCGTGTCGAGCGACCCGGTGTTGAGAATCAGGCTGACCTGACGGCCGGCGTACGGTGTCAGGTCGATCGCCACCGGCACCCAGCGGCGGTCCGCCGCCACGCCGGACGGATTCACCGCCTGGGTCAGCAACTCGTCGTACCGCCCATCCACCGACACGCCGATCCGAAACATGACGCCATCGCCGGGCTGGTTCCACACGGATTCTTCGAGGGCGAGGTGTGCCTCCACCCAGGCGCCCGCCGGAACGGTGATGTCCCAGGCCATCCGGCTGGCCTGCGCCACCGCGATGCCGGCCCGCGTGTCGCCCCCCACCGTCACGCGTCGGGCCGCAAACACCTCCGGCGCCGGGCGCCGGAGGGAGGCCTGGTCCAGCATCGCCACCAGGTCCATCGTGGCTTCTCCCTGGTGGGAGCCCAGGTAGCTCCAGCCCCACACCGCCGCCACGCCCACCGCCAGTCCCGCCACAAACTTCATCAGCCACTGCATGTTCGGGGAATCATATCGCTGGCGGACCGGGGTACGATGCTGCACCATGTTCTGGGTGTTGCCCCTCCTCGTCTTTCTTCTGTTGCTCTCGGGATTCTGCGGGCTCGTGTATCAGGTGTTGTGGCTGCGTC
Source organism: uncultured Solibacteraceae bacterium (assembly GCA_964479175.1). Taxonomy (GTDB): domain Bacteria; phylum Acidobacteriota; class Vicinamibacteria; order Vicinamibacterales; family SCN-69-37; genus SYFT01. The sequence continues at coordinate 3,581 of CAYZLT010000312.1, forward strand.
TGCTGGCGCTGACGTTTGGCGTCACCGTGTACGCGGCCGCCGCCGTCCTGGCAAGTTTCATGGGCGGCCTGGCCCTTGGCAGCCTGGTGGCCGGCCGCCTTGTCGACCGCACCCGCCATCCGCTCCGTCTGTTCGGCATCATCGAAATCCTGATCGGCGTGTGCGCGGCGGCGTCGCCGTTCATCCTCGGAGGACTCCAGTCCCTGATGATCACGTTCGCGCCGTCACTGCCCGATTCCGTGGCGGCCGACACGGTGATTCGGGTGGCGATGGCCGCGGTCGTCCTGCTCATCCCGACGACGTTGATGGGTGCGACGATGCCGGTGGTGATCAAGTCGTCGCTGACGCGGTCGGGTGGACTTGGATCGCGCGTCGGCGCGCTGTATGCGGCCAACACGACCGGCGCGATCGTCGGCACGCTGGCAGCCGGGTTCTACCTGATTCCGCGTGTCGGCTTGTCACGCGCATTCCTGCTGGCCGCGGGCGTCAACATCACGGTGGGGCTCGTGGCCCTCGTCGCCTCGAGATGGATGCCTCAGGACGCGGGCCAGCCTGGTGCGGCCCAGGACGTGGCGCCGTCGGTCCGTCCTGCGGTGGTGCCCGCGCCGGTGACGTCCCTAGCTGCGCGGACCGCGTTGCTCGTTGCGGCGATTTCGGGATTTGCCTCACTGGCGCTTGAAGTGGTCTGGTTCCGACTGATGGCCATCTTCATGGGCCCGACCAGCTACACGTTCACGGTGGTGCTGGCGACCGTGCTGGCCGGCATCGCCGCCGGCAGTGCGCTGGCGTCACCCCTGATGCGGTGGCGCCGTGTGGACTGGGTGCTGACGCTGGCCCTGGTGCAACTGGTCGGTGCGTCGCTCGCCACCCACAGCCGGAGCGCGATCGGGAACGAGACGCCAAAGAAC
>CAYZLT010000313.1:0-4466 GCA_964479175.1 uncultured Solibacteraceae bacterium
CGGTCGCGACCGCCGCGCACACATCGTCGGAGAACTCGACACGTTGTGCATCGCGGAAGCCTCCGTGTCGGGCACGGTGCTGGTCGGCCAGAGTCTGCGTGATGCGCAACTGCGCGATCGATTTCACCTCAACGTGGCCGGGGTCTGGGAACGAGGGGCCTTCCACGTCGGACTGCCCGAGACCCGACTGACCGACACGAGTGTGCTGTTTCTCGCCGGCCCTCGTGAATCACTCGCGGCCTACGATGCAGAGTTTGGGGCCGTCGATGCGGAGAAGGCGTTTGTCGTGATCCTCGGTGGTGGACGGGTGGGACGCGCCACGGCGGAACATCTGACCGCGACGGGCATTGAATATTGTCTGGTCGAAAAACTTCCGGACCGGGCAGGCACACTCCCGCATACCGTCCTGGGCGATGCCGCCGATATCGAGGTCCTGAAAGCGGCGGGACTCGAACGCGCGACCACCGTGGCGGTCACGACGCACGACGATGACATGAATGTGTACTTGACGTTGTATTGCCGCCGGCTGCGCCCCGGGCTCCAGATTCTGAGTCGCGCCACGCTCGACCGCAACGTCTCCACGCTCTACCGCGCGGGCGCGGACATCGTGCTGTCGTATGCGTCGATGGGCGCCAACGCCATCTTCAACCTCCTGCGGCATCGCGATCTCTTGCTGCTCGGGGAGGGCCTGGACGTGTTCCAGGTGCCGATCCCCCGGTCACTCATCGGCCAGACCCTGGCCCAGGCCGGCATCCGGGAAACCTCGCGCTGCAACGTCCTGGCGCTCGTACGCGACGGCAAGACCGTCGCCAGCCCCAGCGCGCACGAAGTCCTCGAGGCCGGCACCGATCTGATTCTGATCGGCGACCACCGCGGAGAAGAGAGTTTCTTCAAGAGCTACCGGGACTAGTCCCGGAGTCCCGGACGCCAAAGACGTCGGGTGTCTTTTTCTGCTCACGCTTGGAACGAAAAAGGCACCCGACGTCTGCAGGACTTCGGCTAGAGTCTCCCCATGTCTGCAGTTGAAGCCCGCAAGAGCTGGATGTCCGTGTTTCTCAACACGGTGGAGCGTGGAGGCAACGCCCTGCCGCATCCGGCGAGTCTGTTCGCCATCTTCGCGTTTCTGATCCTGGTTGTCTCGGCCATTGCCGCAGCGTCCGGACTGTCCGCCATTCACCCGGCGACGGGCGCGACCATCGCGCCGGTCAACCTGCTGAGCCTGGCGGGCCTGCATCGCATCCTCGCCAACATGGTCACGAACTTCACCGGCTTTGCGCCGCTGGGCACGGTGCTCGTGGCGATGCTCGGTATCGGCGTGATGGAGAGTTCCGGCCTCATGAGTGCGAGCCTCCGCAAACTCGTGCTGTCAGCCCCGCCACGGTTGTTGACGGCGGTGCTGGTGTTTGCCGGCGTGATGTCCAACATGGCGAGTGAACTGGGCTACGTGCTGCTTGTCCCGCTGGCGGGGATGATCTTCCTCGGCGCCGGTCGGCACCCCATTGCCGGTATGGCCGCCGCATTCGCCGGCGTGTCGGGTGGCTACAGCGCCAACCTGCTGCTTGGCACGGTTGACCCGCTGCTGGCAGGCCTGTCGGAAGAAGCGGCGCGCATCGTTCGACCCGACTATGTCGTCAACGCGGCGGCGAACTACTACTTCATGGCGGTGTCCACCCCCATTCTGGTGTTGGCCGGCACCTGGGTGACCGAACGCGTCGTGGTGCCGCGCCTCGGCCCGTATGCGGGCTCCGTCACGCAGGACGCGCCGACGGGACTGAGTGACACGGAACGACGCGGGCTGCGCTGGGCGCTGGTGGCGACGGTGATCTTCGTCGCGGTGATCCTCTGGGGCACCGTACCCGGCAACGGCTTCCTGCGCGACCCGCAGACAGGTGACCTGCTCCGCTCCCCCTTCATGTCGGGCATCGTCGCCTTCATCTTCCTGGCGGGCATCTTCATCGGTGGGGCGTATGGATTCGGCGCGGGCACGTTCAAGAGTGATGCCGATGTCATGGCCGGCATGGGCAAGTCCATCTCGACCCTGGGCAGTTATCTGGTACTGGTATTTTTTGCCGCACAGTTTGTGGCGTTTTTCAATTGGTCCAATCTTGGACTGATCTTTGCCGTCAAGGGCGCGGACGTGTTGCGAGAAGCCGCGCTGGGGGGCGCGCCACTGATGGTCGCGTTCATCCTGCTCGCGGCGTTCATCAACCTCTTCATGGGCAGCGCCTCGGCCAAGTGGGCCATCATGGCACCGGTCTTCGTGCCGATGTTCATGCTGCTCGGCTACACGCCTGAGCTGACGCAGGCGGCCTTTCGCGTCGGCGACAGCACCACCAACATCATCTCGCCGATGATGTCCTACTTCGCGCTGATCGTGGCTTTCTTCGAGAAGTACGACCCGAAGGCCGGCATCGGCACCGTGATTGCCACGATGCTTCCCTACTCGCTCGTCTTCCTCACCATCTGGAGCTTTTTGCTCGCCGTCTGGTTTACGTTCGGCCTGCCCCTCGGCCCTGGTGCGGGCCTGTTGCTGCAACCGTAAGAAGGAGCCCTCGTCATGAATCGCCTGATCGCGCTTGTTACTGTCTGCCTGCTCTCCACGACGCTCGCATCCGCCGAACCGATCAAGTTCGCGAGATATCCCCATGTGAGTCAGGGCAAACTCGTCTTCAGTTACCACGGCGATGTCTGGATCGCGAACGAGAACGGGTCCAATCCGCAGCGACTCACGGCACATGTCGCGCGTGATGTCTTTCCGCGGTTGTCACCCGACGGACGCTGGGTCGCCTTCTCGTCGGACCGGTTCGGCAACAACGATGTCTTCATCGTGCCGGCGGCCGGAGGTGAACCGAAGCAGTTGACGTTTGCGACCACGCCCGAGACGGTGCTCAACTGGACGCCGGACGGCAAGGGGGTGCTCGTCGCCACCAGTCGCGCGGTCAGCCCGTGGCGGTCTCCTCTGTTCATTGTGCCCATCGATGGAACAGTGCCGACGCCGCTCCCGATCGATGGCGGCGTACAGGGCATGCTCAATCGCGACGGTACCGTGCTCGCCTTCAACCGGGCCGGGGGCAGCTATTGGCGCAAGGGGTATCGCGGGAACCGCGCCGATGACATCTGGGTGCAGAACCTGAAGACGCAGGCCATCACTCGTCTCACCGACACGAATCTCCGAGATTACAAGGATTTCACGCAGGACGTGTATCCGATGTGGGGATCGGACGGCCGGATCTACTTTGCGTCCGAACGCAGCGGACACTTCAACATCTGGAGCATTGCCGCGACGGGCGGCACGCCCGCACAGGTCACCAGACATGACGACGACGGGGTGCAGTTTCCGTCGATGAGCCCGGATGGGTCGACGATCGCGTATGAGAACGAGTTCGAGATTTGGACGCTGAAGGTCGGTCAGCGCACGCCGACGCGAGTGGTCATCGACATGGTGTTTGATCGGCAGCGCAATCTGACGCGCACGGTCCAGGTGCAGAACCGCCCGGATGGATTCTCCATTACTCCCGACGGCGACTACGCGGCAATCGACGCGCGCGGCGAAATCTTCGTCGTGCCGACCGATCCAGAGTTTGGTGAGAAGCAGCAGGTCACCGGCAACTCCTGGCGGCAGCGCAACCAGACGTTTGCCCCCAACGGACGATGGCTTGCGTATACGTCCGACCAATCCAAGGAAGAAGAGATCTGGATCTACGACCGTGAGACCCGTGCCACACGCAAGCTGACCGCGCACGAATCGTTCAAGACCATTGCCGGGTTTTCACCGGACTCGTCGAAGCTCGCGTGGGTGGCGAATAATCGGCTGTTTGTCACCACGGTCGAGGGCGGTGCCACGACCGATCTCGGGTTCAACCAGGCCGGCGGGTACACGGTGAGCGGCTGGTCACCCGACGGACAGTGGCTCGTGTACACGAAACGTGGTCGCGATCAGAATGCCGACGTGTTCCTCATGGAGGTCTCGTCCCGTCGCGAGGTGAACGTCACACAGAATCCGTGGACGGACACGAACGGCGTCATTACACCAGACGGCAAGAGTGTGGTCTTTACGAGCAATCGCAACGGCGACCAGACGCACATCTTTGTGGTGCCATTGACGCGCCTCACCGAGGACCCGAACGACCCGGTCGTCAAGGAGCGAATTCGGAGGGCCACACCCGCGGCCGGTCAAGGCGGGCGCCCTTCGACAGGCGCAGGGCAAGCCGCCAGCGCAGGGCAAGCCGCCAGCGCAGGGCAAGCCGCAAGCGCAGGGCAAGCGACGGGCTCGGGCGCTTCGACTGCCGCAGCACAGCCGGCGGCGTTGACGACACCTGACGTCACGCGGATTGACCGTCGTGCGGTCGCGATCACTTCTGGGGCCAATCCAGTCCAGGGCTTCTTTCTCTCCACCGACGGACGCACGGTGTATTTCAGGTCACGTGACGATCAGGGACCTGCCCTCTTTTCAGTCGGGATTGATG
>CAYZLT010000314.1:0-3599 GCA_964479175.1 uncultured Solibacteraceae bacterium
GTCCGGCGCGACTGCGCGGCCGGGACGTGCGTGAGCAGCCCTCCGAACAAGACACACACCAGCACCCATCGCACGTTTGACGCCATGATCACCTCCGGTTGTGCCGGAGATTACCACGCGACCTGAGCCGACCCCAGTCTCGGTTCAAATGAGTCAGAATCTCCGCATGTGGTCCAGACTGCTTGCCATCGGCCTTCTAACAGCCACGCTGCCCGGTGCGGCCGCCCAGCCGGTGCCGACCTACGACCCTGCCCTCTTCCAGCAACTCCAGTGGCGCCCCATCGGTCCGCTCCGCGCCAGCCGCACCAAGGCAGCATCGGGCGTGCCCTCCCAGCCGTTTACGTTTTACGTCGGCGTGGTCAACGGCGGCGTCTGGAAGACCGACGACGCCGGCCGAACGTGGGATCCGATCTTTGACGACCAACCCACCGGATCGATCGGAGCGATCGCGGTCGCCGAATCGGATCCCAACATCGTCTATGTGGGCAGTGGCGAAGGGATGCCGCGCCCCGACCTCTCCACCGGAGACGGGATGTACAAGTCGACCGATGCCGGTCGCACGTGGACCCGTCTCGGGCTGCGGGACGGCCAACAAATTCCGCAAATCGTCGTCGACCCGAAGAATCCCAATCGCCTGTTTGTGGCGGTGCTTGGACACCCCTACGGTCCCAACGAAGAACGCGGCATCTTCCGGTCCCTCGATGGCGGCCAGACCTTCGAGAAGGTCCTCTACAAAGATGAAAACACCGGAGGGATCGACATCGCGCTCGATCCTGTTGATCCGAACACCGTGTACGCGGTGATGTGGGAACAGCGACAGGGGCCCTGGGAAAATGCCGCGTGGACCGGGCCCGGAAGTGGCCTCTTCAAGTCGACTGACGGCGGCACGACGTGGCGACCACTCACCACGGGTCTGCCGACATTCGCGGAGGGACTCGGTCGGATCGGCATCACGGTCGCGCCCAGTGATCGCACGCGCCTGTATGCCGCCGTTGATGCTGGACGCAACGGCGGCATCTTCCGGTCAGACGATGGGGGTCAGACGTGGCGGCGGACAAACGCCGACACGCGCGTGGTCGCGCGTCCCGCCGACGCGGCCGACATCCGTGTGGACCCGCGCAACCCCGACATCGTCTACGTCCCCACCATCGTCGCCTGGAAATCCACCGATGGCGGGGCCACGTTCACCGCCTGGCGCGGCGCACCGGGTGGCGACGACTATCAGCGCATGTGGATTCATCCGACGCAGCCAGACATCATCCTGATGACCGCCGACCAGGGGGCCATCGTCACGCTCAACGGCGGTCGGACGTGGAGCTCCTGGTACAACCAGCCGACGGCGCAGTTCTACCATGTGAGCACGGACAACGCGTTTCCCTACCGTGTGTGTGGTGGTCAGCAGGAATCGGGATCGGCCTGTGTGCAGAGCCGCGGCGATGACGGCCAGATCACCGCTCGTGAGTGGCATCCGGTTGGCGTCGAAGAATACGGCTACGTCGCCCCGGACCCGCTCAACCCTGACATCGTGTACGGCGGCAAGGTCTCCCGCTACGACCGCCGCACGGGCCAGGTGCAGAATGTCTCGCCGCCGCCAGACCCGGGCTATCGCACGGTGCGCACGCAGCCGCTTCTCTTTTCGCCGATCGACCCACGCACGTTGTTTTTCGCGTCGAACACGCTCTGGAAGACCACCAACGGCGGGCGTGCCTGGACGCAGATCAGTCCCGACCTGACACGTCCCACGTGGGAGGTGCCGGCCAGTGTCGGCGCCTATCGCACACGCCCCAACGCGCAGTCCGCTCAGCGTGGTGTCATCTACACCATCGGTCCGTCCTATGTGGATCGCGACACGATTTGGGTCGGCACCGATGATGGGCTTGTGCATCTGACACGCAACGGCGGTACCACGTGGACCGATGTCACGCCGTCGGAGATTGCGCCGTGGCAGAAAATCTCACTCGTCGAAGCCTCACACTTCGACACCAATACCGCGTACATCGCGGTGAACACCCTGCGGCTCGACGACCTCCGCCCGCACATCTATCGCACGCGTGATGGCGGGCGCAGCTGGCGGCGCATCGTCACCGGGCTGCCCGATGGCGCCACCATCAATGCGGTGCGCGAAGACACCGTGCGCCGGGGCCTCTTGTTTGCGGCGAGTGAGTTGCACGTCTCGGTGTCATTTGACGACGGCGACCAGTGGCAGTCGCTGCGCCTGAACATGCCCGCGACGTCAATTCGCGATCTCGTGATCAAGGACGAGGACCTGGTCGTGGGCACACACGGGCGCGGGTTCTGGATTCTGGACGACATCACGCCGCTGCGGCAGATCACGGCGTCGGTGATCAAAGAAGCCGCCTATCTGTTCCGCCCGCCAGTCGCGTGGCGGTTTCGTTGGAACAAGAACACTGACACGCCGCTGCCGCCCGATGAACCGGCGATGCCCAATCCGCCGGACGGCGTAACGATCAGCTACTTCCTCGGTCCGGAGGTGAAGGGCCCGATTACGCTGGACATCGTCGAGCCTGAAGGCGACGTGATCCGTCGTTACTCCAGCGACGACCCGGCCCCTCCGCCCGTGAGCAATCCGAACTTGCCGGATTATTGGATTCGTCCCACGCGGACGCTCGCGTCCACACCGGGGTTGCATCGGTTTGTGTGGGACGTGCGGTACGCGCCCCCGGCGGTGCCCGCCTTCAGCTACGGTATCGCCGCCATCAGGCGGAATACGCCGCAAAGTCCGCAGGGCATGTTTGTGATGCCCGGCACGTATCAGGTGCGCCTCACCGTCGGCAGCCAGATCTACCGACAGGCCGTGACCGTGCGCATGGACCCGCGCGTGCAGACGCTTGTGGCGGATCTGACGGTGCAATTCACGCTGTCAAAGACGGTCGATGACTTGATGCGGCGACTGGTCGCGATGCGCCAAGGCGCCTCACCTGAACGACAAGCGCAGATTCAGCAGGTCTATGCGCCGCTGCCCGCGCTGCTCGCCGCCCTCCAGAGCGCCGACGCACGACCTACGGAGGCCCAGGAGGCTGCGGTTGCAGACGCGGTGGCGCGCGCGGGCGACAAATGACGTCGGGTGTCTTTTTCGTTCCAAGCGTAAGCAGAAAAAGACACCCGACGTCTTAGCCGAAGGTAATCCCCTGTGCGAGCGGGAGTTTGTCCGACCAGTTGACGGTGTTGGTCTGGCGGCGCATGTAGGCTTTCCACGCGTCGGAGCCTGACTCGCGGCCGCCGCCGGTGTCTTTTTCGCCGCCAAACGCGCCGCCGATTTCGGCGCCTGACGTCCCGATGTTCACGTTGGCGATGCCGCAGTCGGAACCACGCGCGGAGAGAAACTCTTCGGCGCGACGCATGCTCTCGGTGAAGATCGCGCTCGACAGGCCCTGCGGCACATCGTTGTGCATTCCGATCGCCTGTTCAAACGTGTCGTACTCCATCACATACAGGATCGGCGCGAAGGTCTCGTCCTTGACGATCGCGGACTGCGCCGGCATGCGGATGATCGTCGGCTCCACAAAAAACGGACCGATGTCGGAGCGGCGATTGCCCCCGCATACGACCTCGCCGCCTTCGGCCTTGGCCCGGTCGAT
>CAYZLT010000314.1:3609-4461 GCA_964479175.1 uncultured Solibacteraceae bacterium
ACGCCGTCACCAACTTCGCCATCAGCTCGGGGGCGATTGATTTCTGCACGATCAGGCGGCGTGTGGTGGTGCAGCGTTGTCCCGCGGTCCCCACCGCGCCGAAGAGGATGGCGCGAATGGCCAGATCGAGTCGCGCGTCCTCACACACGATGATCGCGTTGTTGCCACCCAGTTCGAGGATCGCCCGGCCAAACCGGGCCGCGACCACTTCGGACACATGACGACCCACCGCCGTCGATCCCGTAAACGAAATCAGCGGCACCCGCGGGTCACGAACCAATCGTTCACCCACGGAACTGCCCTTGCCGACCAGCAACGAGAAGATGCCGGTCACGCCGTGATCGGCCATGACGCGATTGCAGATGTGCTGCACGGCCACACCACACAGCGGTGCCGGCTCGGCCGGCTTCCAGATGGTGGGGTCGCCACACACGGCGGCAAGGGCGGAGTTCCAGGCCCACACGGCCACCGGGAAGTTGAACGCGGAGATGACGCCCACCGGGCCGAGCGGATGCCACTGCTCCATCATCCGATGCCCCGGACGCTCAGACGCCATCGTCAATCCATAGAGCTGGCGTGAGAGACCGACGGCAAAGTCGCAGATGTCGATCATCTCCTGCACTTCGCCATGGCCTTCCGCGCGAATTTTGCCCATCTCGAGACTGACCAGATCTCCCAGCGGTTCCTTCATCTCGCGGAGGGCATTGCCCAGATCGCGCACGAGGTCGCCCCGCTTGGGGGCCGGCACCTCCCGCCACCGCTCAAACGCCGCGGCCGACGCGCTGACCACGTCATCACACGTCGTCTCGGAGGCGAGCATCACACTCGCGATCGGTTCCCCGGTCGAGGAAT
>CAYZLT010000315.1:0-4443 GCA_964479175.1 uncultured Solibacteraceae bacterium
ATTCGCCCCGGCGAAAGGCCAGGAGCGCGGGCTGCGTCTCGGTGAAGACCGTGGTCCAGTCCTCGGGGTCCACCGTCGTGTGGAAGCCGTCGCCCGAGTGGAACTTCCACCAGTGGTCGGTGAGGATGCCGTTGTAGTCGCGGCTGTTGCTGGGGCCGCCCCAGTTGCCGCTGTCCTGCAAGCCGCCGTAGATGTAATACGGGTCGCGGTTGTCGAGCGTGATGGCGTAGTACTGCCCGATGTCCATGTTGTCGAACATGATGAAGTTCATGCCGCCGTCGTAGGTCACCGACGCGCCCTTGTCGTTGCCGATGTAGAACCGCTTGCTGTTGGCGGGATCGATCCACATCGCATGGAAGTCGCCTTCGATGCCGTTCAGGTTGCGCGTAAAGGTCCTGCCGCCATCATCAGACACGCGCGCGGGCACCACCATGTAGTAGAGGCGGTTGGGATCGTTCGGATCGAGTTGCACGTGGCTGTAGTAGAAGGGACGGCTGTTGTCGGTGTTGACGTAGGTCCATGTCGCGCCGGCGTCTTCCGAGCGATAGATACCCGACCCCGGCACCTTGAGATCGGTGCTGCGCGTGGCCTCAACGATGGCCGAGAGGATCCGGGGGTTCTTGCGATGGATCGTGAGGCCGACCTTGCCGATGTTGCCGGTGGGCAGACCGGTGGTCAGCTTCGTCCAGCTGTCGCCGCCGTTGATGGACTTGTAGATGCCGCCGTTGGGACCGCCACTCTCGAAGATGTAAGGACGACGGAGCCGTTCCCAGAGACCCGCGTAGAGGATATTCGGGTTGCTCGGGTCCATCGTAATGTCGCTGGCCCCGGTGCGGTCGTCAGTCGGCAGGCCGCTCGTGAGCTTCCGCCAGCTCTTGCCACCGTCGATCGTCTTGTAGACGCCTCGCTCCGGGTTGTGATCCCAGAGATGTCCCTGTGCGGCGACGTACACGATGTCGGGGTTGGTGGGATGTGTGACGACCTTGCCGATGTGATGCGTCTCGGGCAGGCCCATGTTGACGAATGTCTTGCCGCCGTCGGTGGACTTGTAGACGCCGTCACCCCACGACACGCTGTTGCGCACGCAGTCTTCACCGGTGCCCACCCAGACAATTTCCGGGTTGGGCTGGAAGATCGCGATGTCACCGATCGACGCGACCGGGTAGTCGGTGAAAATCGGGTCGAACGTGGTGCCGGCGTTGGTCGACTTCCACACGCCGCCTGACGCCGAGCCGATGTACACGATGGCCGGGTTCGCCTCGACGGCCTCGATGTCCGAGATACGCCCCGACATGTTGGCCGGCCCGATGTTGCGCCACTTGAGCTGGCTGAACAACGACTCTGCGGTCGGCGCCAGCGACGCCTGCGCGAAGGGGTTCGAAACGAGAACGGTCGCGACCAGTGCGGTCAGGCCAACAGCCAGGGCAATTCGGAAGCGGGACATGCGGGCAAAGATAACACCTCGTGGTCCACGGGCCTACAAGCAGCAGACAGTCACACGGGCTCACTACAGCCCGTGTGCTCCGAAGACAATCCTCCCAAGACCCTCCCTCCGAGCAGGAGCTTCGTACAATGGCCCTGTGCCCGACATGATCGACCTCAACATCTTCGTCGCCGGCCTGATGGACGACCTGGCGGCCATTCAGACGTCGATGTACCCGCGCCGGGTGTACGAACGCGCCGCACGGAAGATTGCCCTGCTGCCGGAGCGCCTGCACGACAAGTCCACGCTGCCCGACATCGGCAAGACTGCGGCGCGGGTCATCCGCGAAGTGCTGGCCACTGGGACGTCGGACACGGTCAGTCGTGCGATTGACGCCGGGACGCAGGTCGCCGCCGTAGAGGCGAGACGGGCCCGTCGCGAGGGGTTCCTCAGCCTCGCGATTGCGCGACAGGTGTTGGCGGCTCCGGCGTCGAAGGCGGTGGGCCTCAAGGACTATCGCGGCGACTTCCAGATGCACTCGCAGTGGAGTGACGGCAGCCGATCCATCGCCGAGATGGCCATCGCCTGTGCCGACCGGGGCTATTCACACATGGCGATCACCGATCACACAGATGGTCTCACGATCGCGCGCGGTCTTTCAGCGGCCGGTCTGGCGGCGCAGCACCGCGAGATCGATGAAATCAACGCCGCGACCGAAGGACGTTTTCGCGTCATCAAGGGCGTCGAAGCCAACATCCTCGCGGATGGTGCTCTCGACGCGCCCCTGGCCCACTCGAGCCAGGGCTCAGCGTGCGAACTGGTGCTCGCTGCTCCTCACTCCAAACTCGACAGTGAGGACGACCAAACGTCGCGACTGGTGAAGGCCGTGTCCACCCCCGGTGTGCACATCCTCGCGCACCCGAGCGGACGCAAGTTTGGCAAACGGGATGGTGTGCGGGCCAACTGGGCCAGCGTCTTCGCGGCCGCGGCCCAGCACGACGTCGCCATCGAAGTGGACGGCGACCCGTCGCGACAGGACCTCTCGTACGGCCTGATCCGGCAGGCACACCAGGCCGGGTGCCTCATCGCCATCGACAGCGACGCGCACGATACAGACGAGTTGGTCTTTGCCGAGATCGCGTTGGCGCACGCGCGCCTGGCCGGCATTCCGGCCGCGCGCGTGATCAACAGCTGGCCGACACAGACACTCCTGGGGTGGCTCGCGCGCACCTGAGAGGGTATGATTCCCGCTCCCCTTATCGACGACCCGCATACACTCGAATACGAGCTGATTCAGGTGAAACACATCGCGACGGAGTTCATCCAGTCGCTCGCGCCGACCGACGAGGTCGCGTTGGTGTTTGTTGGTCGGTCCGATCTCGGGATCAACTTCACGACCGACCGCGCGCGATTGCTCAAGGGCATCGATCACACGCGTGAAGCCCTGGGACTCGGCATTGATGCACTGGGGCGCACGGGGAACGGCGCGGGCGCACGGAATGTCGTGATGTCCTACGGGCGCTCGCTCGCGTCCACCATCAAAACCACGGCCATGGCCATCGAGGGCTCCAGTCACGCGCGTGGCGCCAACGTGCCGATCTACACGTTGGATCCACGAGGCATGGTGCAGCCGGCAGATGCCGTTCGCGGTGGCATCGGGATGTCGTCCGCAGGAAGCCCGCTCGGCACGGACGTGCCGCTGCGCATCAGACTGCAGCAGGAGATGCTGGCGATCACGGCAATCAACACAGGCGGCCGTGCCTTCACGAATCAGTCCAGTCTTTCGAACGCCGTCCAGGCCATCGTCGCCGACAACAGCAGTTTTTATGTGATGGGCTTTAATGCCAGTCACGGCGCCGACGCGTTTTATCGCCGCCTTGAGGTCACGGTGCACCGGGAGGGCGCGCGAGTGCGCGGGCGCAGCGGGTATGCGTTTGCGAGACCGAAAACCGCGGACGCGCCGGCGGGTGAACGGCTCGGATTTGCGATGACGTCGGGTGTCGATGTGCGCGGCCTCGGCCTGCGCGCCACGGTGGCGCCGTTGTTGCCGACCAACAAGGGGATGCGCAGTGCGGTGACGATAGAAGTGGCCTATCCCACCGCGACCATGGCAGGCGTGGCCACCGACACGCTGGGTGTGCAGATCCTGGCGCTCGACGGCGACGGCAAGGTGAAGGCGTCGGTCACTCGGACGTACACCGTGCGACCGCCCGGTGCTGCACTCGAGACATTTCCTGTGGTGATCAATGACGCGATCGATCTGCCGGACCAGCCGTTGACGCTCAGGATTGGTGTCGCGAGCCGTGCACTCGAACGCGCGGGTACGGTGCAGATCCCTGTGGATGCGCCCAAACCTTCCGAGTCCGCGATTCAGATGGGCGCAGTGGTGCTGGGCCTGACTGACGGCGTGAGACCTCCGTCGCTGGGTGACGACTTCGTCAAGGCGATTGTGCCATTCCAACCTACGACCTCGCGAACGTTTGCGCCTCAGCAGACGCTGCGTGTGTTTGCACCAGTGTTCTGGCGCACGCGCGAAACGGAGACTCGTGTGGTGCTGACGCTCGAAGGCCCTGGCGTCACGCTGCGCCGTGAGGAACGCCTCACCGTGGCCACGGCCACCGACGGCCGCCGCCTGGCGGCCCTCGACACGCTGATTCCGCTGGCGCAACTGTCGGGTGCCTTTACGCTGCGGCTGGAATCGAACGTCAACGACAAGCAGACTTTTGTCCGCGAGGTTCGGTTTGACGTGAGGTAGGTCCGCCTTCGCTAGGCCGCTGGCTGCGCTCGCAGGCTTCGGCGGACAGCGTCCGCCGGTACGCTCACGCGGAATCGCCCGATTCCCCTGGCTGCCCAAGTGGCGAAGCGAGCGGTGAGCACATGGCTCGCCAGCCGGAGCCAGCGAGCGAAGCGAGCGTTCTAGCGAAGGCTGGTGAGCCCGAGTGGAATCGAACCACTAACCAACAGATTAAGAGTCTGCTGCTCTACCAATTGAGCTACGGGCCCACAAAAAGTGGGGTGTG
>CAYZLT010000316.1:0-4442 GCA_964479175.1 uncultured Solibacteraceae bacterium
CACGTTCACGATGCAGTCAGGCACGCCGCTGACGGTCAGAGTCACCGGCGCGGCAAGCAGTGTCGCGGGTGGCGCCAGCGGGACGTTGCGGGCCAACTACGATGGCTCGCCCATCACGATCGCGAACCCAACGATTGACCAGTACTTCAACGTCGGGGCCTTTTCTATTCCGACGGCGGGGACGTACGGCAATTCGTCGCGCAACCTGGTGATTGGCCCTGGCAGCCGACTGCTGAACGCGCAGTTGTCGCGCGACATTCGGCTCGGGGGTAACCGAGTGATGAGTCTGCAACTCAACGCGAACAATCTGCTCAACACCGTCAACTACGGCGGCGTGAATACCACGATCAACTCGCCCTCGTTCGGACAAATCACCTCCGTGCGGGCGATGCGTTCCATGACGTTTAACGCGCGTGTCCGTTTTTGAGTAGGTGACTGCAATGACGACAATACAGGTAAGAACTTCTGTCATCCTCGGATGTGTCGGTGTGTTGATGGCCGTGGCCTCGCCACGGCCGTCGGCCCAGCAGCAGGCGCCGCCGGTCTTCCGCGCCAATCTGTCCATCGTCTCTGTCGACGTCATTGTGCGCGACAAAGACGGCAAGGTGGTGCGTGGTCTGACCGAGAAGGACTTTGATCTGCTCGAAGATGGTCGGCCGCAGGACGTGCGCACGTTTGCCTTCGAAGAGATCAAAGAAGGCGTCAGCGCTGCCGTATCCGTGAACCTCCTGGACGGTGTCGCAGAGAAGGCGCTGGCGGCGTCCTCATCACGCGCAGCCACTGTGACGCCGGCGTCGGCGGACACACCCACGCCGATGACCCCCATGCGCTCCGAGGATCTCGCCGGGCGGCGTCTGGTCATCCTGTTGTTCGACACTAGTTCGATGCAGCCCGAAGACGTGCAGCGATCGGTGGATTCCGCCCGCAAGTACGTGGCGGAACAGATGAGCACGTCGGACCTGGTGGCCGTCGCCACAGTGAGCAGCGTCTTGAATGTCCTGACGGACTTCACCGCTGACCGTACGAAGGTGTCCGACGCGTTGAACCTGTTGTCGTACTCAGATGGCACCGAGACTCCGCCACCGGCCGCCGCGACGGCGGCGACCGATGAAGCCGCCGCTGCGGCGACCGAAGAGACGGCCGCGGACGCTGAGGCCGCTGAACTCGAGATGTTCAATAACGACCTTCGTCTGCGGGCGCTTCGCACGCTGGCGGAATCGCTGACGCTCATCGAGCAAAAGAAGGCCATCGTCTATTTCAGCGCCGGCATGCAGCGCAGCGGCCAGGACAATCAGGTGGAGTTGCGGTCGGCGATCAATGCGGCCGTGCGCGCCAATGTGTCCATCTATCCGATCGACACACGGGGCTTGCAGGCCGTGGTCCCCGGCGGCGACGCGCGCCAAGCGAGTGGTCGGGGGCAGGGGATGTTCAGCGGTCGTGGCATGTCGCGGCAGTTTGCGCAGCTGGCTGCGTCACAGGACACATTGGTCTCTCTCGCCGCTGATACCGGCGGCAAAGCCTTCACCGACACCAATGATTTTGGTGACGCCTTCAAACGTGTGCAGAGCGACATGTCCGCGTACTACCTGCTGGGCTACAGCAGCAGCAACAAAACGCAGGACGGTCGCTTCCGGCGGATTCAGGTGCGCCTGAAGAAGCAGGACACCGGGTACCGGCTCGAAGCCCGTTCGGGGTACTACGCCGATCGGGACTTCACGCATACGTCCAAGACTGACCGAGAGGCGTTGCTCGAAGAGCAGTTGTTCGCGGCCGTCTCGGTCACCGACCTGCCCGTGATCGCCAGCGCGATGTATTTTCGTCTGGCCGCAGACAAGTATTACGTGCCGATATCCGTGTCAGTCCCCGGTTCGGCTGTCCCCGTCACCGATGGTCTCAAGGAGATCACGCTCGACATCCTCGGTCAGGTCATGGACGAACGTGGCATGCCCGTCGGGCGTCTGCGCCAGACGATGAAGTTGCCGGCGGGGACGGAGAAGACGTTGGCCGGCAAACAGATCCTGTATCAGTCGGGGATGACGTTGCCGCCGGGACGTTTTTCAATCAAGGCGGTGGTGCGTGAAAACGCCACGGGCCTGATGGGGACCTTTGAGTCTGCGGTGACCGTTCCGCAACTCGCGCAGCAGCCGATGAAGGTGAGTTCGGTGGTGTTGAGCACACAGGTGCAGGCGAGCACGGCAAAGACCGACAACCCGCTGATTCGTGACGGCGTGCAGATGATTCCGAACGTCACACACGTGGTCTCTCGTGAGCAGAAGATGTTTTTTTATTACGAGGTCTACGAGCCCGGACTCACGGCGGCGAAGGCTCCCGACGTGCGGACCACCATCGCGTTTTATCGGGGCGCCGTGAAGGTGCTCGAGACTCCGGTGGTGGCCAGGGGGGCGGTGGACGCCGCAAATCGTCAGGCGGTGTTGTTCCAGTTCGAGGTGCCGGCCGGGTCGTTTGAGCCGGGCCTGTACACCTGCCAAATCAACATCATTGACGAGGCCGCAGGCCGTTTCGCTTTCCCGCGCGTCGTATTTTTCGTCCGATGAGCCAAGACGTCACGCCCCATTCGGCCCCGGCAGGGGTGGTGTCGTCCGGCTGGCTGGCCGCCGACTCCACATGAAGGCGGCGCTTCCCACGCCACCGGTGACCGAGCCGGTGACAATCCAGACGCCTCCTCCCACACTCATCGCCCCGATCCAGACGGCCGCGGCGATCCTGCCTACCGCTGGTCTTCTGACCGGCTTGTCAGCAGCGCCCTCCTTTGGGGCGCGACGCCACCCACCTTGCTGCGGGGTGTGGATCCGAAATACACATCGGCCGCGATGCAGGCAAAAATTCAGGGCATTGTCGAACTGGAGGTGCTGGTGAGTCCGTCCGGTGCAGTCTCCGAGGTCAAGGTGATTCGCTCGCTGGACAAGACACATGGCCTGGACGATCTGGCGGTGGCGACCGCGAAGGATTGGTTGTTCCGCCCGGCGCGTTTCCAAGGGCAGCCGGTCGCCTATCTCGTCATCATTCAGATGGTGTTCAACCTGCGCTGACGCGCCCGGCGGCTCCGCCGGATGCGCGTTGGCCGTACAGAAAAAAACCGCCTCCCGAGCGTGAGCCCGGAAGGCGGTCAGTCGAAATTCGCTGGCGCTCTTACGCGAGGCGAACGTTCTCGGCGCGCGGACCCTTGGGGCCCTGGCCGGTGTTGAACGTCACGGCCTGGCCTTCACGCAGTTGGTCGAACTGCGCGTCGGTCACCGACGACTGGTGGAAGAAGTACTCGTTGCCATCGGAAGCCGCGACGAAACCAAAACCCTTGTCGCTCACCAAACGCTTAATCGTGCCTGTCATGTTTGTCATAATGTGTTCTCGATACTCACTGTCAAATCGCCAAAAAACGCGCGGCTGAAACAACTGTCAACGGCGCGTGCGAATAGTGAGCACTGTCATTGATTTGCCCTTGCGGGCGGCCGACGAGGGCATGGCGTACACCCTTTCCAGAAGAACTGAGTATTCAGCTCGGCGGGAAGTCACAACCTTACCACATTCCCAGGGGGCCTCTGTACAAAAGGGCACATTTGGCCCGAAAAAGCCCAGATTTCACGATTTCCCTGATTCGCTTACCAATGCCCCGATGTGCGATTGTAGACATCGACTACCATTTCCAGATTCCCGATTTGTCGTTTTTTCCTATCGAGGTTCCCATGCGTCGAATGTTTGGCAGTGCGCTGGTGTTGTTGGCGTTGGTGGCTCCGCTGAGCGCCGAGCTGAAGGTCACGGCGAAGATGTCCGTGCGGCCCGTGCCTGGCGCCGCGCCGGCCACCGACATGATGAGCCAGATGATGGGGCCGATGATGCTCCAGATGTTCGGCGGCACCGATGGCGTCGAGATGGTCACCATTTCGCACGAAGATGGCCGGACGCGTACTGAGTACAAAACGGCGTTCACCGGCATGCCGGCCGGGTCGGTCGTGCTCATGCGCGCGGATGGCACCTCAGTGGGGTTTGATGCCAAGGGGGGCACCTGGTGGAAGGTGCCAGGCGCGGCCGACCTGCCGCCGGAAGCGGCCGCGATGATGGCGCAGACGACGCCCGAGATCACCACCAAAAAGACCGGCCAGTTCGAGACCATCGCCGGCCAGCGCGCGGAGAAGGTGACGTTGTCGATGCGCATGCCGATTCCAATACCGGCGGATGTGCCTGCCGAGCTTCGGGCGATGTTGCCGGAGGCCTTTGTCTTCGAAGGCGACACGTGGATCGCCGAGAGCTTCGGCAAATACACCAAGGCCATGGCCAAGGCGATGACCGCCGGAGCGATGGCGCAGTTTGGCTTCGACAAACTCATGGCCGACCTCCAGGGCTTGCCGGTGAAACAGCTCATGCGGATGAACCTGCTGGCTGGCTACGAGATGGAAACCCTCGTGCTCAGCGTCGCCGAGCAAGAC
>CAYZLT010000317.1:0-4430 GCA_964479175.1 uncultured Solibacteraceae bacterium
CCTACCCCACCCTGAGCGCAACGGTCAGAATGGGCTTCACCCATTCGGGCGCTCCGCGAAGGTCGCACGTCGTCTGGATCCGGCCGTCGACCATATGGAGGAGAAGGTGCGGCTCCGGAGCGACGCCTTCGCTCGGATCAGCCTCCCTGCTGTTGTCGTAGACGCGAAGGGCGGCCAGGCCAGGCATCAGACGGATCAGGTTGGCGCGGCTGGTGTGAAACCGTTCGCGGAGCCGGTGCTCGGGAATGTCATGGCCGCCTTGCTCGACGCGAGCCTGCACACGCGCCAGGTGCAGATCCACCGTGGCCAGCCCGACGTACCACACGAACACGCGGATACCGGCGGCACACGCCCGCTCCAGCAACGCGGTGATGGTCTGTCCACCGAGTGTCGTCTCGAAGGCAAAATCGTGGCGGGTATCAATCGCCGCTTCGAGCAGACGCCGCCCTTCCTGCCATGCGGCGCCGTTGGCGTCCTCAAGGCTCACGCCTGGATTGGCCGCGAGGATGCGGCCGGTCGCTTCGTCTGGGTTGAAGTACTCGGCGCCTGCCATTCGGAGTGCCGCACCACCAATGCTGCTCTTGCCGGCGCCGTTGGTCCCGGCCAGGACGACGATCCGCGGCGGTTCAGGACTTGGCGGCACGCCGGGGTTTCCCGTCGCGGAGCGCGGCAGCCGCCACAGCCGCCTTGCCCAACCGTGCTGGTGACGCATTAAATGCCGCATCAACCGCCGCACGAGCGCGTGGCGTCTGCATGCGAGCCACCACGGCATCAAATTCGCTGGTCAAAGTGTCCAGCGTCCGCTCGGCTCGGTTCGTCAGGGCGGTGTAGGCCTCAAACGACAGCATGACGGCTCTCGGCGCGTCATGCCGCGTGATCACTACAGCCTCCCCGCGCGCGACGCGATCGAGGACGTGCCCAAACTCGTTCTTGGCGTCGGTTGCGGAAACATGTTTGGCCTTCATATTGGACATTTTAGCCAATTCGTACGTTCTGGGCAATCCAGAACGGGCCGGTCATTCGATGGCGAGAAATGGATTCACGATTCGGACTCCGTCAAAGTTCTGCCCGTGCGACATGTCCTCCGACCACACGGATTCACACCCCTGCATGCGAGCGGCTTCAACAATCGTCGAGTCCCAGTAAGACAGGTGATGCTTTGTAGTCGTCGCCAACCCGGCACGCATCAACGCGACAGTCATCTCCTGTGCTGGGAAACGCAGCCAGGCTTCGACAAGTGCGGTAGCCGATGCCGGCGTCAGCGCGCCCTTCCTCGTTGGACGCGTCGCCTGCACATAAAACTCCTGCAGCACCTGCACCGACAACGCGAGGTCGGTGGCGTCCAGAAGTTGCCTGGCAACCCGGGACTTGCCAGCTTCATCCGGGGCGCGACTAATCGCATAGAGCAGGACGTTGGTATCAACGAACCGCACGGCGGGTATGCACCTCGTCTCGACTCATGCGATCCCCGGCACGAAAGCCGTCGTCGCCCCCCAGCGAGGCCAACACTTCATCCTGCAGGCGCTTCCGCCGGTCAAAGTCACTCTCACCGTCGCTGAGCGACTTCAGAAAGTCACGCACCAAACTGCTCACAGACGTATCCCGTTCAGCGGCTTTGACTCGCGCCATCCGATACAGCTCATCGTCCACAGTAACTGTGATGTTCTTCACATTTTCACAGTATCACAGCACCCCGCACCCCGCACTCCGCACCCCGCACTACTGTCGCTGCGTGGCAGTGATTGTGTAGGCCGCGGCAGTCTGCGGACTGAAGTTGTCCACCCAGAGCTTCAGCGCGGCACCGGCGGTCACGGGCAGCGTCACTTCTTCGCGTTGTCCTGAGGATGCGGTGGACCGGGCGAGAATCACGCAGGCGTCTGGTGGGTATCCGGTGCAGGCCGACGCCGTCACATACAGATCGAGATCAGCTTGCGCGGTCCACGTCAGGGTCACGGTCAGGGTGCCCGCCTGCGCTGCCGCGTGGGCGTGGCTGGTGATGGCATACGGGGCCACCGAGCCGCTCAAGGTGGTGGATGCTCCGCCTCCTGCCGGGCCCGGCGCGGTCGGAGCCCCGCCCCCACAGGCAGCGGCCGCCAGCAACAGAATGCCCGCGAGGAAGCGAACCGCGGACCGCGAACCGCTCATCGCCCGATCTCGCGACGCACCGGTCGGTCACTGCGTCGCTGATCGTCGAGAACGGAGTTACGGGACGGCATTGAGCGCAGCAACTCCAGCAGGTGCTGCGGATCGATGGTGGGTGCGCGGTACGGCGCGAACATCGGCGGGTCCGATGCGGGCGGTGTATTCCGGATCCGTGTGATGAGGTTTCGGAGAGCCGTCTCAAACGGGGTGTTCTGGACCTGGTAGAACGTATCGCCCCACGCCCAGGGAATCACCACCGATGGGCGGTACCGCTCGATGAGCGCCATCTCGCGTTCGTAGATGTCGGGTGAGTTCGAGACCGGTATCGATGGATTCCATTCAAGAATCGCCCAGCGCCGGTTCCGCGCCGCCAGATGCGGCATGACGGCGCGCAGCGTCTCGGCGAAATTGCCGCCACCGACATTCACATTGAACGAGGTAATACCCAGTCCGCCGTAAGGCGTAATGTCCGCACTCCAATGCGGACTGGCTGAGGTGAGAAAGCGCGTGTCGGGTGTTTGCGGGGAGTGTCCGAACAGATAGTCCGCTGGCACCTGATGGGAGAACCAGCGGTCAGTCGGCACGGTCTGCCCAGTCTCGGCATCGGTCGTGGTCGTGATCCACCTGGCGAAGTCCACGTTGTAGTGCCACACCATCTCCTGGCGAAAGCGGTCCCAGACGTCCCACCAGGGCTGGCCGGGCTGGCGCACGCGTGGCGCATCAAACCGCGACGGGTCGGTGCCGGGCAGCGCATTGAAGCCCGGTTGGTCGTAGGTCAGTGCGGGAATCGCGCGCGGGTCGACATCAACGCCATCACTCAGGCTCCAGTCAAAATGGCGCAACGACCAACTCGTGAATGACGTGCCGAAATCCCCATTCAGCGTCCGGCCATCACCGCTGGTATCCACCGCTGGAGAGGCATCCCCTTGGTATCTCGCAGCATTCGTATGGCCCTGCCCGGCATAGATCTGGCCCGGTGCGTAGAGTCCTGCATTGCGGATCCAGTCGCGAAACTCGGCCACGGCGAACGGCGAATAGTCGGTCACTTCGAGCGTGGCCACCGTGTGTGTGGCGCTCCAGGGTGGCGACCGGTCGTACGACAGTTCCACTTCCCCGTCGCCACTCGCGGCCACGAACGTAGACGGATAGCGCGCCATCCGATTCGCGATCACCGCGCCAATTTCTCGCACGTAGCCCTCGTAGCGCCCGCGCATCTTGCGCGCGTACCGCGACAGCGTAATCCACCCAGGCGCCATGTCGCCGTTGGCGTACCACTGCGTGTTGCGGCGATCCTCACGCTCCGCGCCCGTCTGCAACGGATCGTACCGTTCGCGAATCGCCGTGAGCAG
Organism: uncultured Solibacteraceae bacterium; assembly: GCA_964479175.1. GTDB lineage: Bacteria > Acidobacteriota > Vicinamibacteria > Vicinamibacterales > SCN-69-37 > SYFT01. The sequence continues at coordinate 3,492 of CAYZLT010000317.1, forward strand.
CGATAGCGACACCGGGATGCCGTGTGTACGCGCACGGTCGACCGCCGAATCGATTTGTGCAATGGTCGACGTCAAATTCGCACGCATCGTCGCGCGATCGGCTGGGTCCACGTCCCAGCGATCCATCGATGAAAAAATGTAGCGGTTGAAGCCGAGGCGTACGTACGGGCCGTCCTCACCCAGCCGCGCACGGAGCTGCGCCACCTCGGCCGCAAACTGGGGGTCACTGCCGGAGGAGTACTGGGGAAAGAACGGCAGGACGTAGAGGATTTTGGATTCGGGCTTGGGTGCCTGGGCAGCGGGCGGTCCCCACAGGAGCCACACCGCCGCAATCATACTCAGGACGACAATCTTCACGAGTTACGTCGCCGGAACTGTGCACAAATTATGAGGAATCCCACCAAGAGCACGCCACCACTATTGTAGCCCCGCGATGCGCCGGAATGTGAGGCGCCTCCCGATATCGTCCCCACGCGGGGCCTCAGCCGCGATCGGGGTCTCGATGATCCCGTTGGGCCCGGCCGACAGTATCCATCCGTCTGCCACCAGCAGGCAGCGTCCCCACGCATCGGTACCGACCTGCACCGGGCCGGTGCCCGGCGCGGCCACCAGCGCGGACAGCCAGGCATCATGCACGGAGAGATCAAGCGACGATCCGCGTGCCCGCGCCGTCTCCGGGCTCACATCCGGCAGCCGTCCGGTGCCGCAAGTCACACCCGCAGGCCACAACTCACTCTGGCGTAGGCCCTCAACCGCCTCCGCCACACGCACCGTCGTCTCCGCCACGCGACGCGAGTTAAGCCACCATGCCCCCGCCGGCGGCAGCACCGCAGTGGCGACCGCAGCGAGCAACACCGCCCGCAGCACGTAGGCACCCCGAACCGAGGACCGTGGACTACGCACCCCGCACCTCGCACTCCGCACTTCGCACTGTCATCG
>CAYZLT010000318.1:0-4417 GCA_964479175.1 uncultured Solibacteraceae bacterium
GTCATGTCACGTCAATGCCCACGCCACTGGCTCGTGTGTCTGGGGCTCGTCCTGTCCGTGTCGTGCGGCAGCGGCCCAACATCGCCGCCGACGGTGCCGTCGGGCAGTCCGGTGGCCTGTGCCGGTACGGCGGGCGTCCCGTGTGTCGGGCGCAATGGCTACGTCGAATACATCCCCGGCGATCTGCCGATTGTAATCAGCGTGCCGCACGGAGGCGCCCTCACGCCGGCATCGATTCCCAATCGCGTGTCCGGGACGTCGACGACCGACTCGAACACGATTGAGCTGGCGCGCGCCATTGGGAGCGCATTCACGGCCAGGTCCGGCCGGGCGCCACACCTGGTGTTGGTCCATCTGCGACGTACCAAGCTCGACGCGAATCGCGAAATTGTCGAAGCGGCCGAAGGCAACGGTGAGGCGATGCAGGCGTGGACGGAATACCACGCGTTCATCGAGCAGGCGATGGCCTCCGCGCGCCAGCGGTCGGGGACTGGGTTCTACATCGATTTGCACGGACACGGCCATGCCATCCCACGGCTGGAACTGGGCTACCTGTTGACGGCCAGTACGCTCAACGGCACGGACGGGCAACTCAACGCCGGATCGGCTGCCGCCGCCAGCAGCCTTCGACTGATTGCCCTGACATCGGCGCTGACGTCCTCCGCACTGTTGCGCGGTCCCACCAGTCTTGGCGGTCTGCTTGAGCCGGGCGTCGCATCCGTTCCCAGTCCCTCGATGCCATCGCCGGGCAGCGACGCGTACTTCAACGGTGGCTACAGTACGAGTCGGCATACGTCCACCTTGCCCGGCCTGCAGATCGAGTCGCACTTCACCGGGGTGCGAGACTCAGCCGCCAGCCGGGCGTCTTTCTCGGACGTGCTGGTACGGGCACTCGCCACCTTCATGCAGGTGCACCTGGGCGTCGTCATCTAGCCGCGTCTAGGGATGCTGGCGCTTACGGTGACGTCGATAGTGCGCTACTTGCGCAGTCCCATGACGGCCGTCCATCCCTGCACGATCGTCACGGCATCGACCGCCGCGGCGCGTGAGATCGATCGACCACACACTCCTGGCCGCGCCGTCATCGCGCGACGGGGAAACAGCGCTCGGCGGTCTGCTCACTCCTTCCAGATCGCGCCGACGCCCAGTTCCCACAGCCGGCGGTTGAGCGCGGGGAGGTCCTTCTCGGTCATTTCATCGGCGCGGGATTTAAGCGTCTTCCACCCTGCGCCAAGGTCTTCCAGCCGATCGAGTGTCCCCTGATTCACGCGCGGGAGATCGCTCTCGGTCGCGTTAATCAAAAAGAGATAGTTGGCCGTGAACTTCTGCGCGTAGTTCTCCACATCGTCATACGCGCGGCTGCGCCGGGAGACCATGTCGTCGTCCCACGCCTTGAGCCTGGTGACCAGTGCCTCGCCGTCGCGCTTCACGGTCGCAAAGCGATCGCCGTCGGGCAGCGTCTTGAGCAGCGATTCGAGTTGTGTGCGTCGGTCATGCAACCGAGTGACCGTCTCATGCATCGTTGTCAAATCGCGCTCCATGCTGGACATCACCTCGTGGTACTCCCGATATTGCGCGGGCGTCACCTGGTAGATGGGGTTGGACAGAATCTCTCCGGTCGTCGCCGCTGTCTGTGTGCCGGATGTGCCTGATGAGAACGAAAAGCGATATTGTCCCGGCGGCGCTTTGTGTCCGTTGTAGCTGCCTTCGATATAGACACCAGATACGCCGGGAATCGTCGCGTAGCGCATGTTCCAGACAAACCGGTTCAGCCCAGCCTTCTTCGGAAGTGTCGGCTCCGCACTCGGACCGCCATCCCATTTCTTGAATCCCTCCACGGCTTTCGACGAGAACGTGCGCACAGGCCGACCAGTGGCGTCCTCGATCGTCAGCGTGACCACGTCGTCTTTCGCCAGTTCAGGCAGGTGGTAGTAGAGGACGATGCCGTTGGCGGGATTGACGCCGCGGAAGTCGTTGGTGCCCGTGACGTCGTCGTCTGAACCGTTGAGCTCGCTGCCGCCGTTCGCCAGATAGGCGCTCGCGGGTTGATACACCGTGAACGCCGGCGGGGTCGGCTTGTACTGGCGGATGAGTGGCAGGTCGTCGAGAATCCAGAAAGACCGGCCGGAGGTCGCGGCGATCAGGTTGTCCTTGTGCACGCGCAGGTCGGTGATGGGCGTGACGGGCAGATTCAGTTGGAAGGGTGACCAGTCCTGCCCACCGTTCCACGAGATGAAGACGCCGAGCTCGGTGCCCGCAAAGAGCAGGTCGCGCCGGACGTCGTCTTCACGCACCACACGCGTGAAGGCATTCGCGGGAATCCCACGGTCGATCTTCGTCCAGGTCGCGCCGTAGTCTTTGGTCTTGAACAGCCCCGGCGCGTGGTCGTTGAATTTGTAGCGCGTGGTCGCGATGTACGCGGTGGCCTTGTCATGCGGAGACACCTCGATCGCATTGATGAGGGTCTCCGGCAGGTTCGGCGGCGTGACGTTTTTCCAGGTGACGCCACCATCGCGCGTGAGCTGCACCAAGCCGTCATCACTCCCGGTCCAGATCACGCCCTTCTCGTGAGGTGACTCGACGACGTAGGCGAGGGTTCCGTAGTTCTCGGCTCCGACCGCTTCGTTGGTGAAGGGGCCGCCACCCTTGCCTTGTTTGGCCTTCTCATTACGCGTGAGGTCCGGCGACACCTCTTTCCACGACCTGCCCAGGTCCGAGGTCTTCAACAGCACCTGTGCACCGTGGTAGAACGTGTTCGGTTCGTGACGGCTCCAGATGATCGGCGCGTTCCAGTTATAGCGGTACTTCATGTCCTGGGCGTCCATCCCGAGGTACTGAATGGGTGCAGACATGATGTTGGTGCCGCCCGCGGCCGCGATGTCGAGCACTTCGATGGTTCCCTGATAACTGCCGCCCAGCACGAGCGTCGGGTTGTCCGGATCAAAGGCGAGGAACGCGCTCTCGCCGCCGGCCGACGCCCGCCAGGAGTTGGTGGTGATGCCGCCGCTGCCCAGTTCGCGGCTCGCGATCGAGAGGGACGAGTTGTCCTGCTGTCCGGCGTAGATGCGATACGGGAACTGGTTGTCCACGTTGATGCGATAGAGCTGCGCCGTCGGCATGTTGTCCTGCGAACTCCAGCTCTGCCCCTTGTCGAAGGTGATCGTCGCGCCGCCGTCATTGGCGAGGATGTAGTTGGCCGGATCGATCGGGTTGATCCACATGTCATGGAAGTCCCCATGAGGTGTGCCGGCGACTGGTGCCCACGTTCGACCGCCGTCATCCGATCGGAGGAACGGCGCGCTCAACACATAAATGGTGTCATCGTCTTTTGTATCGAGGAAGAGCTCGATGTAGTACCACGCGCGTTGGACCAGGCGAGGATCGCTCGAGACCTGTTTCCAACTCTTGCCCGCGTTGGTTGACACGTACAGTCCGCGCTCGTCCTTCATCGAGTCGCTTTCGATGAGGGCGAAGACTTTGTCGGGATTCACCCGGCTGACCGCGACGGCCATCTTGCCCATCTCGGTCGGCAGTCCTTCTTTGAGTTGCTCCCACGTCTCGCCACTGTCGGTGGATTTGTAGAGGCCGCCACCCGGACCTCCGCTGATGACTTTCCACGGCAGCCGCCCGTATTCCCACATCGCTGCGTACAGAATCCGTGGATTGGAGGCGTCCATCGCCAGTTCGGATGCGCCGGTGCGTTCGTCGCGGTAGAGCACTTTCTTCCATGTGGTGCCCCCATCCATGGATTTGAAAACGCCGCGTTCTTCGCCTGGTCCGTACAGAGCCCCCTGGGCCGCGACCCAGACGATGTCGGGGTTGGTCGGGTGCACGAGGATGCGTGAGATGTGCTGTGTGGCGGCCAGGCCGATCTTCTTCCAGGTCCTGCCGGCGTCGGTCGAGCGATAGACGCCGTCGCCGTGATGGGTCATGACGCCACGCACCGCGTGTTCGCCCATCCCGACGTACACCACGTTGGGATCACTGGCGGCGACCGCGATGGCGCCCACCGATCCGGTCGTGAAGGACCCGTCTGAGATGTTCTTCCACGTGATGCCTTTGTCCACCGTCTTCCACACGCCGCCACCGGTCGTGCCCATGTAGTAGGTCTTGGTATCGCCGATGACACCTGTCGCCGCGACGGATCGGCCGCCGCGGAACGGGCCGATCGACCGCCACTTGACTGGCTTGAAGAACGTGTTGAGGTCGGTGGCTTCCTGGGGTGCGCCAGAAACGACCACGAGGAGACAGAGGACAAGGCCAGTGACGGCGGCGACGGGCTTGAGCATGCGGCCTGATTATCCCGCTCCGCCACGTACAAGTCTATGAGCGATGTTCACGGCCGTTCGCCGCTCACACGCGCTGCCGCCTAGTCCTGGCCGGACCTACGGTGCCAGACTTGCGACCGTCCAAAGAG
>CAYZLT010000319.1:0-4377 GCA_964479175.1 uncultured Solibacteraceae bacterium
GGTTAGGTGGGCGGAGTGCGGGGTGCGGAGTGCTGGGGGGCTTTAACCGATGAGGGTGGTGATGCCTTCGTCCAGGGTCGGGTAGGTGTAGCCGAGGTCGCGGATGGCGGCGGAGGAGTCGAGTGGCCAGTCGTGACGGAAGATCGTGACGGTTTGGTGGGTGATTTGGCGCGGGGTGCCCAGGAGCGCCGTGCGGGCGGGGTCGACGAGGGCGGCGACGTGGCCGGCCCACCAAGGCAGGCGGGTCGGGAGTTTTGTCCCTCGAAGGGTGCGGAGAATCTCGAACGGGCGCTGTTGTGGTTCGTTGGGGCCGCCGACCTGATAGGTGGGCGCCGGTGACGGGTGTTCGAGCGCCGCGACATGCGCGGCGGCGACTGACTCGACCCACGCAAAGGACCAGATGCGGTCCGCGCCGATGAGCCCTGGCAGTTTGCCCTTCAGGTGGTCGGCGATCTGGCGACCGACCAGGTTGCCGTCCGACATCAGACCGGGGCCATAGATGACACCGGGGTACATGCAGACGATGGGGACGCCGGACGCGTGGGCCTGGGCGGCCACGCGTTCGGCGATCGCCTTCGTCCGCTGGTAGTCGTTGCCGGCGGGCAGCGTGCCGCTGCCCGCCGGCGGAATTGCGAGGAAGGACGATGTGTAGACGAGGCGCTGGAGGCCGTGCGTACGCACGGCCTCCAGCGCGTGTTTCAGCCCGCCGACATTGACGTCGTCAAAGTCGGCGGGGCGACGGCGCCACACCGCGACCAGGGCCGCGGTGTGGACCATGGCGTCGCAGCCGTGCGCGGCCGCGACGAGGGCGTCGCGGTCGCGCACGTCGCCGGCGACAAAAAAGGCGTCGGGTGCCTTTAAAAAAGGTGTCGGGTGCCTTTTTAAAAGGCACCCGACACCTTTTTTAAAGGCACCCGACGCCTTTTTCCGCGCAAAGACGACGGGCGAATGGCCGCGCGCGACCAGCGCGCGGACAATCGCCTGGCCCAGATACCCAGTCCCCCCAGTCACCAGCACCCGCATCGACAACGAGTCTAGCCCCGAACCTCGAGGACCCCGGAACCCCGGAACTTCGGGAGATAATGGTCCCCAATGTTCGGCCGTCAGACATCCGGTTCCGTCGTCTGTGTCTCCTGCGGGTATCTGGTGGGGGTCAACGACGACAAGTGTTACAACTGCGGCCGGCGCAATCCGGGGCTGTGGGGGTATGCGACGGCCGTTCGGCGTCTGGGCAGCGACCTGGGCTTCGTCCCATTTGTCATTGGTTTGTCAGTGGTGTGTTATGTCGCCGCGCTTCTGATGTCGGGCGGCGACATCGGGATGGTGGGATTCAACTTCCTGTCGCCGAGCGGCTACGCCAACTTCGTGATGGGCGCCAGTGGCGCGGTGCCGATCTTCCTGTACGACCGCTGGTGGACCATTCTCAGTGCCGGGTTTCTGCACGGCAGCCTGATTCACATCCTGTTCAACATGTACTGGGTGAAGCAGTTGGCGCCGGCGGTGTCGGACCTCTACGGGCCCGGGCGCATGGTCATCATCTACATCGTGTCGTCAGCGGTGGGCTTCCTGTTCAGCTCGTTTGCCGGAGCCTTCCTCGGCTGGATTCCCATTCCGCTCTTCCACGGCGCGCAGGTCACGGTCGGGGCGTCGGCGGCCATCTTCGGATTCCTCGGCGCGCTGGTGTATTACGGTCGGCGATCGGGGTCGAGCGCGGTCTACACGCAAGCCCTGCAATATGCCGTCATGATGTTTGTGCTGGGGCTGTTGATGTCGAGCATCGACAACTGGGCCCACGGCGGCGGATTTATCGGCGGCTATGTCGCAGGGCGGATGCTCGATCCCCTGCAGCCCGAACGCGTCAATCACATGGCCACTGCGCTGGTCCTGATCGCGCTCTCCATCCTGTCCATCATCCTGTCCGTGGTTCACGGCCTGTATCTGAGTTGATTTCCCTATGCGTAAACCTGTTGTCCTGATTACCGGGGCCGGCGGCGAAATTGGCCACAGCCTCATTGATGAATTGGCCGGAGACGGCGCTCGCGCCGTCGTCACGCTCGACGTCGCTCCGCTTGATCCCACACTCGGCAAAAAGGTCGCCCGTGAATTCACCGGATCGATCCTCGACAAGAGCCTGCTGGAGAGAATCCTCTCCGAGTTCGAGATCGATCAAATTTTCCATCTTGCCGCACTCCTCTCGACCCGGTCAGAATTTTCGCCCGTCACCGCGCATGAGGTGAACGTCGAGGGCACGCTCAACCTGCTGGAGTTTGCGCAGCGCGAAGGGGAGTCACACGGCCGTCCTGTGACATTTTTGTATCCGTCCTCCATCGCGGCATTTGGGTTGCCGTCACTGGCGGCCAAGGCGGCAGCCGGCAAAGTGACGGAAGGCCAGTTCACGACACCGACCACGATGTATGGCTGCAACAAGCTCTACTGTGAGCAGCTCGGCGCCTATTATTCGAGGCACTACAAACAACTGTCGAAGGATCCGCAGAGTGGCCGAGTGGACTTCAGATCCGTGCGCTTTCCGGGATTGATCTCCGCCATGACCGTTCCGTCCGGCGGCACATCCGACTACGCGCCGGAGATGATTCATGCCGCGGCCAAGGGTGAGGCCTACGCCTGCTTCGTCCGTCCGGACACCCAGATTCCATTCATGGCGATGCCCGACGGCGTCGCCGCGCTCCTGACACTTGCGGCGGCACCGCGCGAGTCGCTCACACGGACCGCCTACAATCTGGGCGCCTTTGCCCCGACCGCGGGTGAGGTGCGCGATGAAGTGCTCCGCGCCTTCCCGAACGCCGACATCACGTTCACGGTCGACGAAAAACGCCAGGGCATCGTCGACTCCTGGCCCGCCGATGTGGATGATTCCGCGGCTCGACGCGATTGGGGTTTTGCGCCCCAGTTCGACTTCGAGCGCGCATTTCGCGATTATCTGATACCCACGATTGAGAAAAGATACTGAAAAGACGAAGTCCCGAGGTCCCGGAGTTCCGAGGCCCCAAATGGAGATGAACAAGTGCCGAAATTGACCATCGATGGAGTTGGAACGTTTGAAGTAGAGGCCGGCAAGCGCTTGGTGCTGGCCCTTGAGCAGGATGCAAAGATCGATCAACTGCATGCCTGCGGCGGCAAGGCCCGCTGCACGACCTGCAAGGTCGAGTTTATCGAGGGGGAACCGACGATGATGACCGTCGCGGAAAAAAACGTGCTCGCGGCAAAGGGGCTGACCGGCGTGCGCCTCTCCTGCCAAATGCTCTGCGATCACGACATGTCCGTGCGCGCGATCAGCCGTCTCGAAGGGTCAGGCCGCGCCGATGCCGGTGGGACACCTGCAGCGCAGATTGAACCACCCGCTGTTTACGAATGAGCCAATGAGGCAATGAAGGGCGTTGCTTCACGCTACATTCATTGCCTCATTGCCGAGGGCAGCGCGCACTAAGGCGGCGTCCACATTGGGCGCAGTGTTGTCGACGCACACAACTGCATCAGAGTCCGCCTGGCGGACGGCGGCGAGTCCTTTGACACACCACACACACGCACCTGCGGTATACCCTGTAGGTATGGCTGCTCACTCGACCAGACTAACGGCAGACGACCGCCGAGGACTTGCCGACTGGTATCGTCGCAATCGTGCGCGGTCGGCCTCGCTGTTTGCGGTGATTGCAGAGGACGCGTATTACACACGTCCCATCGATTTGCGCAATCCGGTGGTCTTCTACGAAGGACACCTGCCCGCCTTCAGCTTCAACACCGTCGTCACCAAGGGCCTCGGCAAGCCGAGCATCGATGCACGACTCGAAACGCTGTTTGCGCGTGGGATCGACCCACACGAATCACAGGCCGCCAAGGGCGACCCGCAGGCGGGATGGCCCTCACGCGCCGACGTGCAGCAATTTGGCGCCGAAGCGGATCGGCAGGTGCTCGACGCGATCCTGAATGGTGATATCGATCAACCCGGTCACCCCCTCCTCACGCGTGCTGAAGCGGTGTACGCGATCCTCGAACACGAGGCCATGCACCAGGAGACGCTGCTCTACATGTGGCATCAGCTGCCGCACACCGACAAACATGCCCCGGCCGGTTATGCCCCAATGACCGACGGCACACCGCCGACCAACGACCGCGTGACCATACCCGCTGGACGCGCCACACTGGGCGTTGATGCCGGCGCACGACCGTTTTCGTGGGACAACGAACGGCCGGCACTGTCGGTGGACGTCCCCGCGTTCCAGATTGATCGCCACAACGTCACCCACGCCGCCTACATGGAGTTCGTCGACGCGGGCGGTTATGCCGACCCGCAGTGGTGGCGACCCGACGACTGGGCGTGGGTCACCGAACACCACCTGCGTCATCCGTTGCTCTGGGAAC
>CAYZLT010000320.1:0-4360 GCA_964479175.1 uncultured Solibacteraceae bacterium
TCGGCGTGCCATCCAGGGCCAGCAGTTGACCGTCGATGGCGCGCTGATCCGGCACTTCACCACGAAGTGCTGAGGCAATCTCGTTGTTGACGTGTCCGACAGCGGTCAAGACGCCCTTGCCCAGGTAGCGACCCTTGTCGCCGTCGCGCAGCTCAAGGGCCTCGCGGGTCCCGGTCGAGGCCCCCGAGGGCACCGCCGCACGCCCCCGTGCGCCCGTATCGAGGACGACATCAACTTCAACGGTGGGATTGCCCCGGGAATCGAGAATCTGGCGGCCGTGAATGGAGGCTATGCGCACTGGAGAAAATTACCCCAAAACCCCCCCTCAATGAGAGAGGATTCCGGTTTGACTTGGTCCCGACTGTGGCCTACGATTGGTCTCGGACGTTTCCTTCAGTCAGCCCGCCTTTTTTCCCAGGACGTGGGAGGCCGCATGCCCGGTTCCGCCGCGAGAGTGATCGCCTCGTTCACCGCGTTGTCGTCGACGTTTGGTGTGGCACACGTGTCGGCGCAGTCGGTCCCGTCCCGGACCCCCGTCTCGGTCACCGTTGAAGCGTCGATGCGGTCGGGCAGAGTCGTGGGCCATGTGCGCGACGATCGCGGACAAGTGGTGTCGGGTGTGGCGGTCACGGCCATTGGCACAATGCAGGAAATGGCCAAGACTGACATCTCCGGGCAGTTCCAGCTCCACCTGGTGCCGGGCGACTACATTTTGCGCGCATCCCGGGACGGGTATGTCTCGCCGTATCGTGAGGCGGTCCGCATTCGTGCCGCAGCCCAGATCGAACGCAACATCACGATTACCCGACAACTGGGGCTCCCCGACCGGAAGGTGCTGCTGGCTGGCACCGGCATCGGTGCCGCTTCAGCCGATCCTCTGCCGGTGGAGTCGGTGGCACGCCCCGCCTCCAGGACCGACAGCCTGCAGGCGTGGTATCTGAGGCATCTGCCGCGCACCGTTCTGCGTGATGGTGGGGATCCGCGGGTCACACGCACCGAGGCGAACTTCGGCAATCGGCCGTCGTTTCTCGACAGAGCCGTGGCCGAATCGGCGCGCGCCGCCGCGAGTTTTTTCGTCGATACCGACTTCTCCGGTCAGGTCAACATGCTCACGACGTCGGCGTTCAACGCCACGGCGTGGGACGCACAACTGCCACGCGGCGTGGCGTATCTGTCGGTCGGCGCCCCGGTCGGGACGCACGGTGACTGGCGGTTGCGCGGCGCGTTGTCCACGGGCGGCCTCGCCTCATGGGTGGCCCTTGGTGAATACGAAGCGCGTGACGTGCAGGACCATGCGTTCAGGGCGGGCATGTCGTACGGTGCCCAACGGTTCGCGGACTCGGCCAGTGCCGCCATCCTGAAGTCCAGCGAAGGCACACGCACCGTCGCGAGTCTCTACGGATTTGATCGCTGGCGCGTGAGTCCCGGTCTTGAGTTTGACTACGGCCTGCGCGCCGATCGGTACGACTACGTGACAGGGCGCAATTTCCTGAGTCCCCGCATCGGCGTGCGTGTGGGCGTCTGGACGCGCACATTTGTGACCGCCTCCGCCTCCAGCGCGGTGATCGCCCCGGGGGTCGATGCGTTTCTTCCGCCGCCCGCGTCGGGGCCGTGGCTGCCTCCCGATCGCACGTTCGCCTCGCTGGTCAGTGGGGCCGCGTTCACACCGGAACGTGTGCAGCGCTACGAAGTCGGCGCGGAACGTGAGTGGGGCGCCATCGGACAGTCGCGCACACTGGCGGCGCGCTGGTTCCACGAACACACCCGCAATCAACTGACCACACTGTTTGGCCTCGATGCCGGCCGCGACGTCGGCCACTACTACGTGGCCAGCGCGGGCGATGTGACCTTGCAGGGCGTGAGTGTCCGGGCGTCCGGGTGGTTCACCTCCCGCGTCAAGGCTTCGGTCGACTATTCGCTGAGCCAGGCCACCTGGCAGTACGGGCCCCAGGCGTTGGCCATCGCGGCCGTCATGCCCTCGGCTCTTCGACCCCTCCACGAGCGTCTGCACGACTTGACGAGCACGCTGGATGCCCGCATTCCGGAATCCCAGACCACAATTTTTGTGGCCTATCGCGTCAACAGCGCGTTCACCCGCGCGGACGCACTCGGCCTCGCGCCGATGTTCGACGGCCGGTTCGAGGTGCAGATCCGACAGGCCCTGCCGTTCCAGCCCATCGCCGGGGGCAAAGTCGAAGTGCTCGTCGCCATGAGCAACCTCTTCCGCGATCCCGCCAACGGCGGGGCGTTCAGCGGCGCGTTCTACGACGAACTGCTGACCGTTCGCGCACCCCGTCGTGTGCTCGGCGGCGTCCAAGTCAGGTTCTGATACGATCCAATTCTTTGGATACAGCCTGGCGAAGTGCTTGGCTGGCTGACCTATTGCCCGGGCACACCCTTTGCTCCACTTATCGCAGCGATGTTGAGTCCCACCCGTCCAGCCCATCCCATCATCCGGGTCGTCGTGCCAGTGGTCGTTGCGGCCGGGTTGGTGGCGTTGGCGCTTGTGAACCTTGTCGTGGTCAAGAACTGGCAGGACAGGGCGGCCGTCGACGACGGCGTGTTGTGGGGGGAGGACTTGCGCGCCCTCGAGGTCAGCGCCGGGTCCACAGCGGCTGACGCGGGACTGCGTCGGGGTGATGTGCTGCAGGCGATCGGCAACGACGCCGTCATGACCACAGGGGATGTTGCCGCGCGGTTGAAGAACGTCGAGCCTGGGCAGGTGGTCACCTATACCGTGCAGCGTGACTCGGCCGATACGTTGTTGACCCTGCAGTTGGCCCGGGCTCCCGGGCCGCAGTTCGGGTTGTATTACCTGTTGGCCGCCGTCGGGATCTTCGGATTGCTGGTGGGCGCGTCGGTCCGTCTCCGTCGACCCGCCGATTCGGCCACGATGCACTTCTTCTGGTTGACCGCCGCATTTTTTGGTGTGTTCGCATTCACCTACACCGGTGAATTCACCAACACGGACTATTTTTTCTACTGGGCCGACGTGCTGGCCACGGTGATGTTGCCCCCCCTGTTTTTTCACTTCGCGCTGGTCTTTCCTGATCGCCCCAATCCGTGGGTGGCGACGCCCAGCGGACGTGCCGTGGTGCCGCTTGTGTATGCGCCGGCTCTCGCCCTGGCGGTCGCGCGACTCGGCGCGATGCGCTGGCTGCCGTTTGACGGCATGGTCGTGCGCCTGCAGCAGATCGAGACGATCGAGTTTGTGTATCTCTCGGCGTGCCTGCTCGGTGGCCTCGCCCTGATGATTCGCGCGCTCGGGCGGCTGCGGTCGGTCACCGCACGACGCCAGTTGCGCTGGATCGTGTGGGGGTCGGGCCTTGGAGCCGTGCCGTTCATCTCGGCGTACGTCATTCCGTTTCTCGTGGGTATCGAGATCCCGTACGCGCGCTACACCGCCGTGCTCCTCGGGTTCATCCCCCTCGCGTTTGCGTCGGCCATCGTGCGGTATCGCTTGATGGACGTGGAGGTCATCATCAAACGCGCGCTCGTGGTGTCGGCCGTCGGTCTCGTACTCGTGGTGATTTATCAGGGCACCCTCAAACTTGTGGGATTGTTGTCGGGCCACGAGGAGACGAATCAGTTCTGGGCGTTGTTCGCGACGCTGGTCGTGGTGCTGGTGGCGCCAGGGTTGTGGAACGCGATTCAGGGCGGCCTGGATCGTCTGTATTACCGCGATCGTTATGACTATCGCCGCGCGCTTGTGACGTTTGCCCGGGAGCTCAACAGCGATCTTGACCTCGAACGTCTGAGCACCCGACTGGTCGAGCGGGTCCGTGACACGCTGGCCGTGGATCGGATTGCGTTGTTGCTCGCGCCGCCCGACGAACCGGCCGGGCGTTTCACGGCCGTGGCCTCCGGCGGCGTGGACGCCGACTCGATGCTGAGCATTTCGGCCGACTCCGGTCTTGGCGCGCGTCTGATGGCCGGGCAGACCGTGAGCATCGACGACCCCGTGCCGCTCCGCCGGCTGGTCGGTGATGAAGGCGTGACCTGGCGCGACGCCGGCTGGCATGCGTTTGTGCCCTGCGTGAGCAAAGAGGTGACCATCGGCGTGTTGGCCGTCGGGCGTCGTGCTCTCTCCGAGCCGCTGAGCAGCGAGGACATGGCGCTGCTCGGGGCCGTCGCCGGGCAGGCCGCCACCGCGCTCGAGAACGCGCGGCTCTACGGTCAGTTGCGCGTGAAGGCCGAGGAGATCGAGCGGTTGCGCCAGTTCGGCGACAGTGTGGTCGAGTCGCTCAGCGACGGCCTGTTTGTCATCGACCTCGACGACCGGGTGCTGCGGTGGAATCGCCGGTTGGAGCAACTGTTCCATTTTGATCGCACGCGTGCGATCAAAATGGAACAGTTGCTC
>CAYZLT010000321.1:0-4330 GCA_964479175.1 uncultured Solibacteraceae bacterium
ATCCAGCCCATTGCCCCCCCGCCCTGACCTGGTTACGTACCGACTTCCATCTCGGGGTCGGTCGCGAAACATTCGGTCGTGCCGTTGGGCAGTGTGATCTGGACCATCAGCATCCAGTCCCAGTCGCCTCCGTTGCGGATTTTGACGTTGCCGAGGTTCAGCGTGAACTGGCCGTTGTTGTTGGTCGCGCCTGAGCCGCTGACGGTGTTCTGATTCCCGAAGGGCGAGGGCTGTGATGTGCCCGATCGAGGAATGAAGGTCAGCGCCCAGTTCGCGACGCCGGTCTGGTTGGTCGCGGAATAGCTGTTGTCGACCACGATCAGGTTCAGTGCCGCCCCGGACGACTGCGGCGTCCCGATGGACTCGGCACCCCAGCCAGAAAAACTGGCGTCCGGCATAGTGTCGTAGCTGATGGTCCCGCTGATGGCATCCACTTCATACGGCGGATTTCCGGCGGTCGAAAACAGAGTGCACGTGATGGAGACGGAGACGGTTTTGGCCATGGAGCTGCTCCTCGCGGTGTGAGACAGGGACGAACGTCAGTGGCTGGAAAGTGGCACAGCGTAGCACATCATTCCTTCTCGAAACGTGCCGCGAGCCGATGGTAGTCGGGGTCGGCCCGGAGGGACACCAGGTCGGGCTCCGCCCGCACTTCGCGCATCTGATAGCCCGCATCGAGCGCCCGCTGCAGCAGCGCCAACGCCTGCGCCCGCTGCCCCATCAACTCGGCCACAAGGGTGGCCTTGAACAAGACGGAAGGTGACAGTGTGGCCTGCGTCAGCACCCGGTCCAACTCGGCCCGAGCCGCGTCCGTCTGCCCGTCACGAATCAGATAGAGGGCCGAACTGCTGCGAATGTTGGTGTCCTCGGGCGTACGCGCCAGTTCCTCGCGCGCAAGCTGCAGGGCCCGCTCGTAGCTGTCGTGCATCTTCGGACTGCCGGGCGCCGTCATGCGCACGGCATCACCGAGATTGCCCCATCGCTGGTAGATATTCGCGTTGAGCGCGACCGACTGATCGAAGGCGCTCACCGCCTCGTTGTATTTGCCTTGGAAGTAGAGGTACGTCCCGAGGTTCGAATAGATGAGACTGTCCTTGGTGATTTCCAGCGCACGCTGCAACAACGCTGCGGCATCGTCGGTGCGGTCGACCTGGTGGTAGGCGGCGGCCAGATTTGCGTACGCTCGCGGGTGGTCGCTGGCGAGATCGCGCATGCGCTCGAAGGCCGTGATGGCTTCCGGGTAACGCGCCTGCTGATACAGAAACCCACCGAGTTTGCCGTAGGCTTCCCAATCGTCTGGACCGGCGGCGACAGCCTGCCGATAGTGCGCTTCGGCTCCGGTGAGATCGCGCTGTGATGCCGCCAGATCGGCAAGGCGCCACTGCAACTCGGCGCTTCCGGGTTCAAGTGCGCCGGCCCTGGCAAACGCCGCCGCTGCGGCGTCCCTGTCGCCCGATGCCGCCAACGCCGCGCCGTGCGCCATGTGGGCCAGGGCGAGCTGCCCATCGGTAGACACGGCGCGCTCCGCGTGGGCCAGGGCTCGCTTGCGCCACTCTGGATCGGGCCGCGTGACGTTTTTTCGCCAGTAGGCCAACGCCAGCCGCGCCTCAACGGCCGCCGGTGGTGAGGGCCGTTGGAGGGCACGCTCCAACTGCGCGACGGCCGTGTCCACGTTGCCGTCACGATAATGCGCGCGGAGACCCTCGGTCGCCCGGCGGTACAGTTCCTGCGGCGTCGCGTCCTCGTCAGCCACCTCTGTGGCAGGCACGACCAGCGTGCGCGCCACGCGCACAAGCGTGGGCCCCACGGTCCAGGCGAGGATCCCGACTGACAACGTCGCGGCGGCACCCCACCTCACTCGCCGAGACACTCGTCGCCAGGGCCAGGCACGCCTGATGACCGTCCGGGCGGTGGCGACACGCAACGCCTCGCCAAGCTCGACGGCACTGGCATACCGCGCAGCCGAATCCTTGGCAAGACAGCGGTCAACGATCGCGACCAGCGCGTCGGGCACATCGGGCACGACATCCCGAAGCGGCGGCGGCGCACCGTGGACAATCTGACGAATGACGCCGACGGTGCCCGTGGCCTGGAACGGCGGATGCCCGGCCAGCATCTCGTAGAGCACCACCCCAAACGAAAACACGTCAGACCGCGCGTCCACCGGTTCGCCCAACGCCTGCTCTGGCGACATGTAGGCCGGCGTCCCGAGCGAGGTGCCTTGTATGGTCAGCGCGGCCTGCGTGGTGAAATCGGCGCCCGTCTCGGTATCGTTCACTCGCTTGGCGAGCCCGAAGTCCAGCACCTTCACCAGGCCTGACGATGTGACCATGATGTTGCCGGGCTTGAGGTCCCGGTGCACGATGCCCGCCTGATGCGCGGCGGCAAGGGCCGTTGCCACTTGACCGGCATAGGCGGACACGCGCGTCAGCGACAACCGGCCCCTGGTCAGGATCGTCGCGAGCGTGTCGCCGCGGATGTACTCCATGACAATGAAGTCCACGCCGTCAGCGGCATTGATTTCGTGGATGGTGATGATGTTCGGGTGCACGAGTGCGGAGGCCGCGCGTGCCTCTCGCAGGAACCGTTCCTGTCCAACCGGCGACGCCCCGCTGTGCGCGGGCAGCACCTTGATGGCCACTTCGCGGTCGAGGCGCGTATCACGCGCCCGCCACACTTCTCCCATCCCGCCCGCACCGATGCGGGCGACGACCTCGTAGTGCAGCAGGGTACGACCAATCACGAGGACATCCCTTCACTGGTCGACGGGGCCAGCAACGGTGCCATCATACGCCAGCGGCCGGGTCAGCGCGTCACGCCCTTGAGCATCACGATGTCGTTGGACGTCTGGGCGCGCATGATGGCCGCGCAGGAATCGCGCGAGCCGATCGGCGTCGGCCGCGGCCGGTGCCGGCAAGATCTTGATCGCGACCGCGCGTTTGAGTTGGCTGTCAGTCGCGCGATACACCTCACCCATCCCGCCGACGCCAAGCAGGCCGACGACTTCATAGGTTCCGATCTGGGTACCTGGTGGCAGCGGCATGGGAAGCGTCGACATCATAGCCGAGGCGGCCTGGGTCGCGAGGTCACGACCAAGGTCCCCGGCGCCAGGGCAGCGCGCGTCACCGACGTGCTAAAATAGCTAGTGACTGGTTAATTTATTGGAGTCCCCTATGGCAACTGTGACGGCGTTCGAGGCCAAGACCCGGTTTGGGCAGCTCCTGGAACGGGTTGCCCGGGGAGAGGAAGTGGTGATCACAAAGCATGACAAGCCGGTGGCCAGGCTGGTGCCGGAGGGCCGGCCGGACTTGGGCGCCATTCGTGAAGCGGCGGCCGCGCTGCGCACCCTTCGGAGCCGGATTGCCCGGCGAACGTCAGGCACCCCGAAGCTCACTCTCAAAGACGTGAGGTCGGCGGTCAACGAAGGCCGTCGATGACGGCGGGGTACGTCATCGATGCGTCGGTGGGCTTTTCATGGGTGCACTCAGACCAAGCCACCCCAGACACGGAGGCCGTCCTCGGCGACCTCGAGGCGGGTGCCCTCGTGGTGGTGCCGGCGCTCTGGTTCATCGAAATGGCCAATGGTCTGCTGGTCCTTCAGCGCAGAAAACGGCTGACTGCGGCCGAACGACGCGAGGCGTTACTCACGCTGGCCGGCCTGCGCCTCTCGGTGGATGACGCTGCGAGTCAGGACGCGTTCGGCCAGACCTCCACCTTGGCCGACAAGTACGGACTCAGCGTGTACGATGCCACCTATCTGGAAGTAGCCATTCGCCGGAAGCTGGTGCTTGCCTCCCGCGACACGCCGCTGCGAGGCGCCGCCAGGAAGTGCGGCGTGAGCACTCGCCCCTGAAGGATCCGCCTCGGCCGCGAATGACTCGGGCAGAATCTTCAGCGCGACGTCGCGGTTGAGGTTCGTATCACGCGCGCGATACACCTCGCCCATACCGCCGGCGCCCAGCGGCGCAAGGACTTCGTAGGGGCCGACTCTCGTGCCGACGGGCAGGGCCATGGATGCGCGGCGATTATAGTCGCTGCCGACTGTTCGCCGTGAGCCAGGTGGCGTATTTGACCTCATCGATCGCGCCCGCAGCCAGACCCAGTGTCTGGACGACAGCATCGGCTTGCCCGGCCTCGAGCCGCCAGCCATTCAGTTGGAGAAACAGCGCGGCGACGGCGAAGCCAATGCGCTTGTTGCCGTCGACGAACGGATGATTCTTGATGAGACCCATGTAGCTATAGAAGTTATAACCAGCAACACCGTGACGCACCGCCCCGGGCGAGCTTGCCACACTTATTAAGTCACACGTAATTATGTGTGGTATGAATA
>CAYZLT010000322.1:0-4314 GCA_964479175.1 uncultured Solibacteraceae bacterium
GCAACGTCTACCTGCTTGACGGCACGTTGCTCAACGACTTTACCAACGGCCCCGCGGGTTCCGCTGCAGGCACCGCGCTTGGCATGGACACCGTGAAGGAATTCCGGCTCGAGTCCAACACGTACCGCGCGGAGTTTGGTCGCAACATTGGCGGCCAGATCAACGCCATCACCAAGTCGGGCACCAATCGCTTTTCTGGCTCTGCGTTCGAGTTTCACCGCAACGATGCGTTTGACGCGAAGAACTATTTCGACGTTGGCGACAAGCCAGACTTCACGCGCAATCAGTTCGGCGGCACCATCGGTGGCCCCATTCGCCACGACCGCCTCTTTTTCTTTGGCGGCTACGAAGCCCTGCTCGAAACCCTCGGCCGCACCATCGTGACCACTGTCCCCGACGACAACGCGCGACTCGGCATCCTGCCTGGTGTGGTGCCAATCACGGTGAATCCGGCCGTGGTGCCGTTCCTCAATGAGTTCCCGCGCGCCAACGGGGACAACCTCGGCGGCGGTCTCGCGCGGTATACGTTTCCGTTTGACCAGAAGCTCACGCAGCACTTCCTGCAGGGTCGTGTGGACGCCGTGCTCGCTGACGGCGCGCAGATGTTTGCGCGCTACACCTTTGATGATGCCGAGCAGCGGCTGCCCACGGACTTTCCGCAGTTTCCGCGGTCGTTCATTTCGCGCAATCAATTCGCCACTGCCGAATACCGCCAGGCCGTCACGTCGTCGATCTTCCACACGCTGCGCGCGGGATACAGCCGCACGCGTGTGGGTCAGGACATCGAGTCCAACACCACGAACGACTTGCCCGTCTTCGCTCCGGGCCGCGATTCCACCGGCGCCATCGACATTGGCGGCATGCCGCGATTTGGTCCGCAGCTGTCGGCCGGCCTCCGCTTGCGGCAGGATGTGTTCAGCCTCAACTACGACGTGACGCACACGCGCGGTCAGCATCTGTTCAAGGTGGGCGCGGTCGCCGAGCACTACGTGTCGAGCGAGTTCAATCCGACATTCAGTCTTGGCGTGTTTCGTTTTGCGAACATCAGCGCGTTCCTCCGCAACACGCCGGCGACATTCATCGGGCTGACGCCGCAGGGTGACACCAATCGCAAGTGGCCGTTCACGGTGATTGGCGCGTATGTGCAGGACGACTGGCAGGTGCGGTCGAACCTGACATTAAATCTGGGTCTGCGCGTCGAAGGGTCGACGATGCCCAAAGACGAAGGCAATCGCGACATCAACATGCGCGACCTGCTCGGGGTGCCGACGGTCGGCGAGCTGTACGACAATCCCGCGCCGACCATCTCGCCGCGTGTGGGTGCCGCGTGGAACGTGCGCGACGACGGCCGCACGTCCATTCGTGGTGGCTACGGGCTCTACTACAACACCAACAACCACCAGAACCTGATCGTCACGGTGACCAACCCGCCGGCCACGCCGCGAGTCGTGATTGGGGCGCCGACATTTCCCGTGCCGCAGTTTGAGCGTCTCTCGGGAATTTCCGTGCGGCCGATTCAGTACGACGTCGAGTTGCCGCGCGTCCACATGTGGAACGTCAACGTGCAGCAGGAACTGTTCTCCGACTGGGTGGTCATGGTCGGTTACGCAGGTTCGCGCGGTCAGCATCTGTGGCGCAACTCCGACGTGAACGTGCCGACGCCAACGACGCTGTCGGACGGGACACTCTTTTACCCGGCCGGCCTCACGCGGCCCAACACGCGCTACTCCGCCATTGAATTGAAGTCGAGTGATGGCGACTCCTGGTACAAGGCGCTCATCGTTGAGGTGAAGAAGCGCTGGAGCAACGGGCTGCAGGTGCAGTCGTCGTACACGTGGTCGGAGTCGGAAGACACCACGCAGAACTCCACGTTTTTCTCGGACTCGACGACCGCGACCACGTCGGCAATGCCCGAGTTCATCCCGGACTACAACAAGGGTTATTCGGATTTCCATGCGAAGCACAACTGGGTGACCAATTTTGTGTGGGAGCCGTTTGCCGGCTGGCGCGTGTCGGGCATTTACCGCATGCGCAGCGGCAGCCCGATCACGCCGTTTGTGCAGACGAACCGATCACGGTCGTTGTGGTCGCCGTCGCTTGGGCCAGGAACCGGCCCCGATCGACCGAACTACGCACCCGGCTACAACAAGGACAACGCGGTGACCGGCGATCCGGCGCGTTGGTTTGACCCGAACGCGTTTGTGCTCCAGCCCGTCGGCACCTTCGGCAACGTCGGCCGCAACGAGCTTATCGGGCCTGATCTGCAGACGATGGATCTGGCGGTGAGCAAGACGTTTGGCTTGAGTCGACTGTCTTCTAGGAAGTTGGGCCGCGGCACACTCGAACTGCGCGCTGAGGTGTTCAACCTCTTCAACCGCGCGAATTTCGGCCCACCGTCGTTGGTCGCCTTCTCCGGCACCACCAACAACGAACCCGTCCTGTCATCATTCGGGCAGATTCGCACGACGGTCACGTCGGGAAGACAAGGACAGCTGGGGATCAGGATATCGTTCTGATCAGCTCGTGTTCGAGTTCGCCGATGAAGGTCTGATACAGGAAGGGGCTCTTCCAGTGTTCGACATGCGCCGCAAGGAACGTCGTGGCCTGCGGATCGACGTGGTTCTGCACGGACACCGGTGAGTCTGTCGGACGATCGGGATCCTGGTAGTAGTCGAGCTTGCCGCCGATGATATCCACCGGCGAGTAGACGTTCACCCAGCGTGGACGATTCTGAATGGACTTGATGAGCGGCTGAAGCGAGGCAGCCAGCAGTTCCCGCGCGGAGTTGTCCTTGACCTGCGATCCAAACAGGTACGCCGTCTTGTCGAGGGGCGATCCGAATGTGAACAAGAGCCGCACGCGGCCGCGTCGGCGGCTGTCCTCCAGCAGCAGTTGGTTCAGGGTGTCGTAGGCCACGACCGACCCGAGTGAATGCCCTGCCATCGCGATGTGCTGGTATTGGCCGAGGTCAAAAATTGTGCGCGCCAGGCCCGCGGCCGCTTCTCGAATGGCGACGCGTGCCTGGCCGAATCGATCCAGTGATTGCGCCTCGACATACACGGCGACGTCGCCGATGTATTGCACGATCAGGAGCCGGGCCCACCACGACACCAGCGCCAGCACGACCCACACCCCCTCGTCGAGCACATCCGGCCACGGTGGCAGGCCGTCGAGAAGACCGGCGCCAAGGCGCACATCCCATGTGGTCAACGCGAGGCCGGCGACGACAGCGGCACCGATCAGGCTGAGGGCGGCCATTCCGCCAACGGCAATCGTGGCACCACCGACGAATCGGCGGATCCAGGCGGCCCGCAGTCGCATTGAGAGCATGGTCAGCGCCGCGAATGTGATCAGCACCGAGATCGTGACACCAAACGTACGGGTCAGATGTGTCAACTCTCCTGGCGTCAACCACGAGTCAGACGAGAGGAGGGCCAACTTCGACGCGAGGCCCGCCACAATGGCTGTGTTGAGTACCACCAGCGCACCAACAACCAGCAATGCCAGCCACAGGTAGGCTTGAATGCGGTGCGGGACGTCAAAGCTACGAAAGTCGCCATCCACCCAACGCTGGAATTCTTTCCCCGGCCGCCATCGTCCCAGACCGGCGCTGAAGAGGAACCGGATGACGTCCCGGAGGGTCGCAACGCCCTCAGTGTGTGGTGCCCAGTAGACCTCATAGAAGTCGACTCTGGTGAGCGCACCATTGAGAATCAGGGTGGTCTCGAGCCGGCTGAGGCGCGTGGGCTTGCCACCTGCCACCTGGACAAATCGTGTGGAGGCCTGAACCTTCGTGTCAGGTGCTGCCACTTCCTCGCGCACGCCCTTGACAAAGTTGCCCAGAGTTTCGAACGGCACCTGCTGGCCCATGCCGTGGGCGACAATGACGGCGATGCGGGCCTCGTCGGCGGCGGGTTGCGCGTCGGAAGGCACCGTGAACTCAACGGATTGCCCTTCACGATCCGTACGATCAAACCTTGTCACCATTTTTTGGCCTCCTCAGGTTCAGCCGGTGTCGACTTCTAGACGGACAGGTGGGAGATATTCGCACGATTCCCGGACACCCTGGGGGTGGTCTGAGGCGCGTTATGGAAGTCCTGCAAACCAGGCCAGGAAGGATTGCCAGCCGGCGGATGCCGACACGGGAATCATCAACGCGTGCACGGCGATGAAGAATGCCAGGGACATCGGGTACGCGAGGTGGCGTTGCCCGGCGCGGCGGTCGCCGATGATGAGCACAACCAGGATGAGTTCGACCGTGAGGAAGCTCCCGTGCAGGGCCTGCATGAAGTCCAGCCAGGGTGCCAGCACACG
>CAYZLT010000323.1:0-4302 GCA_964479175.1 uncultured Solibacteraceae bacterium
CACCCGCATGGGCGGCATCTGCGGCAGTGACCTCGGCATCGTCGGCCTCGCGACCAGCCCCTCCACCTCGCCGTTTTCGTCGTTCCCGTTTGTGCTGGGTCACGAACTCGTCGGCACCATTGAGACACTCGGCGCGGAGGTCTGCGGCTTCGGCACCGGCGACCGCGTGGTCGTCAATCCGCTGTTGTCGTGCACGACGCGAGGGATCACGCCACCGTGCGTGGACTGCGCGTCCGGACATCCGTCGCGCTGCAGGCATTTCACCGAGGGCGGTCTCCCACCCGGCATGTTCATCGGCACCACCCGTGGCCTCGGTGGCGGCTGGGGCGAATATTTTGTCGCGCACGTCTCGCAGTTGCTGCGTGTGGGCGACCATGTGAGCGACAAGGCCGCGGTCATGACCGAGCCGTTCGCGTGTTGTGTGCACGCCGTGCGCGGTGCGCGGCCGCAGGCCGGTCAACGGGCACTGGTGATCGGCGCTGGTACCATGGGCTTGTTGACGGTCGCGGCATTGCAGTCCCTGGCCCCTGCGGTCGCGGTCACGGTGATGGCGCGGCATCAATTTCAGGCCACCCACGCGACGCGCCTTGGCGCCTCTCGAGTGGTCATGGCCCGAGGCGACTATCTTCCGGCACTGGCGGATGCGGCGCAGACGCGCCTGCTCGCGCCGATCATGGGCCGCCCGGTCGGCATCGGCGGTTTTGATCACGTCTACATCTGCGTCACCGGCACGCGCAGCGTCGAAGACGCAATGCGGTTCACGCGCGCGGGTGGCGTGGTCACACTGGTGGGCAACGTCAGCACGCTGAACGGACTCGACTGGACGCCGCTCTGGCTCAAGGAACTGACGTTGCGCGGCATCCTGGCGTACGGACAGCACGGCCACGGCGGCGCCAGCGTCAGTGCGTTCCAGGAAGCGGCGGACCTGATCGCGTCCGGTGGGGCACCGCTCGAGAGCCTGGTCACACACGAGTTCTCACTCAGCGACTATCGCAATGCACTCGCTGCCGCACGCGCCAAGGGGTCCGGGGATTCGGTCAAAGTGGTATTCAGATACCAATGAGGCAATGAGGCAATGACTGGACGTTCGCCGTGGACACCGAAGTCGGTCCTCGCGCTGCAGAGCTATAACCTCGCCTTCTTCAGAGCCGATCTTATTGCCGGCATCACGGTCGGCCTCGTGGCCCTGCCGCTGGGCATGGCGTTCGCCATCGCCTCCGGCCTCCCACCCCAATCGGGCATCTACTGCGCCATCGTCACCGGCTTCTTGATCTCTGCGCTTGGCGGCTCACGGACGCAGATTGGCGGCCCCACCGGCGCGTTCGTGGTGGTGATCTCCGGGATCATTGCGGAGTTCGGCGTCCAGGGCCTCTTCATGTGCACGATGATGGCCGGCGTCATCCTGATCGTGCTGGGGTTGACCAAGACAGGATCGGCGGTGAAGTTCATTCCGCGGCCGGTCATCATCGGCTTCACCAACGGAATCGCCGTCCTGATCGCCAGCACGCAGGTCAGCGAGTTTCTCGGCATCCAGGTCACAGAAAACGTCGGAGAATTTCTCGACCGCATGGCCGCCCTGTGGCGCCACCGCGACACGATCGCGCCCGCGTCAGTGGCGGTCGGCTCGGCCGCGCTCGCGACGATCCTCCTCGTCAACCGCTACCTCAAAGCCGTGCCAGGCACCGTCGTCGCCCTCATCGGCGGCACTGGGGTCGCGTGGCTGCTTGGCGTCAACGTCGAAACCATCGGCAGCCGCTTCGGTGCGATTCCTGCCGGCCTTCCCGAGTTTCACTTCCCGACGTTTGATCCGAGTCTCATCACCAAGCTGATTTCGCCGGCCATGACGGTGGCGATGCTTGGCGCCATCGAGTCCCTGATGTCGGCGGTGGTGGCCGACCGCATGAGCGGTGATCGGCACAACCCGAATGTTGAGCTCATCGCGCAGGGCGTGGCCAACGTCGTCTCGCCGCTGGTGGGCGGATTGCCCGCGACTGGCGCGATTGCTCGCACGGCGACCAACATCCGATCGGGCGCGCGCACGCCGATGGCCGGCATCATTCACGCGATCACGCTGCTCGTGGTGTTGTTGGTGGGCGCGGATCTGGCTGGACTCGTCCCGATGTCCGTCCTGGCAGCGATTCTGTTTGTGGTCGCCTGGAACATGGGCGAGTGGCACGAACTTCCGGCGCTGATGCGTCACTCCTGGACGGACGTGGCCGTGTGGGCGGTCACGTTTGCGTTGACGGTGTTTGCGGATCTGACGGTCGCGGTTGAAGTGGGCATGGTGCTCGCGGCGCTGCTGTTCATCCGTCGGGTCTCACGCACCACGACGATCTCACGGGTCACTGGCGAATACGTCGAGGCCGGCCGCGTCCACGTGCTGCAGGACAAACCGATCCCGCCGTACGTGGCGATCTTCCGCATTCATGGCCCGTTTCTGTTTGGGGCCACCGACAAACTTCAGCGTGTGCTCGATCGCCTGGACGACCTGCCGTCAGTCATCATCTTTCGGCTGCGGAACATGACCACCGTTGATGCGACGGGGTTGAAGGCGCTTGAAGATGCGGCGATTCGCCTGCGTGAGTCGGGCCGCACCGCAATTTTTTGCGGTGCGCCCGATCACCCTCGTGCCGCCATGCGCAAGGCGGGCTTTGATGCGGTTGTCGGCGTCGACAACATTGCCCCAAACGTGGACGCCGCGCTCGTTCGGGCTGCGCAGGTAATGGACCACTGACGCGCGCCGTCGCGTTCCACGAGGGTTATCTTTGTGCTCGGCCTTGCACATCGCGCAGCAGCGCATCGAGCGCGTTGCGGTCAAACAGCCGGCCATTGGCGATCACAGCGTGAATCGCCCGCGTGGCCCTGATGTCTTGAAGAGGGTTGGCGTCCAGCACCACGAGGTCGGCCTTGCGCCGCACGCTGATGCGGCCGTCAAGATCGGTCCGCTTCAGGAACCGGCCTGGATTGACGGTGGCGGTAAGCAGCGCGTGCCGCGGCGTCAGGCCGGCGGCGACATAACGTTCCAGCTCGTCAAGCAGCGTGTAGCCGTGGAAGAGAATCGGGTTGGCAAAGGTGGCGTCGGTGCCAGCCAGCAGCATCACGCCGCTGTCGGCCAGCAACTTGGTGACGCCCCAATCGAGCGCCACTGAACGCGGCGCCTCCGCAAGCATCTCTGGCGTCATCTGCGCGCGCCTGAAGTCGCCTTGTGTCCACTGCGCGCGCACGGCCGTCGGCACGCTGCGCATGCGCACGTCGTCGGCGGGCGGGTCCTTGAAGAGGTAGAAGTCCGAGACCATCAGCGTCGGCGTGACGGCAACGCCGGCCAGGGCCAGGGCCCGCGCCACATCGGCGCAGCGCCGCTGGTCCCAAGTGGCGAGCGTCGTCCGGTTGTGGCCGGCCATGACCTTCAGCAAGGCCTGCATCGGCTCGGCGCTGGCCAATGCCGCTGCGTTGGCGGCCACCATCTGCGCCTCGGCGGTGGAACAGGCCTGGGTCACGCGGCCAAGGTGTTCGATGCTGCGTTGTCCCGCGCGGATCGCAGTTTCTACGGCAACGGCATCAGGCACGTGCCCGAACAGCGGCAGCTTCTGCCGCCGCGCTTCGTCGGCGATGGCGAGATAGGCCGCCTCGGGCAATAGTGAGTAGGCCTTGATCGTGGTCCAGCCCGCCGCCTTGGCCTCGCGCACGCGCTGGCGCCCTTCCTCCGCAGTGCCCGCGACCATCTGGCCCGGCCAGGCACCGGGCGGACCATCGATCAGCGCGCCGGCAAGCACCACACGCGGGCCGACACGGCGCCCGGCCTCGATGTCGGCCACCACGCGCTGCTGCTCGGGCAGCGTGCGCAACGCGCCGACATCGCGCACCCCTGTCACGCCGTTGGCGATGTACAGCGACAGTGCGAAGTCTTCTTCGCCCGGGGCACTGAACAGATGGACATGGAAGTCCCACAGGCCCGGCATCAGGAACTTGCCGTCGCCTTCGACGACGCGCCCGCCCGCAGGCCGCCGCGCCGTGCCCCCGGCCTGAATGCCGACGATGTGGTCGCCGGCGACGACCACGTCGCGTTTGGTGATGATCCGGTTGGCTTCGATGTCGACGACATTCACGTTGCGAATCAACACCGCATCACCGTCGGTCGCCCAGGCTGAGCTCATGCTGCCCAGCACACAAAGCAGCCAGGCAAAGTGACGCGGCAAGAGGGGCATCGGAGTAGCTCCTTCGTGACAGGGCCAGAAAGTCAGGATGTGCTGATCGCGCGAAGACGATGACCAGCAGTGGAAATTGCACGAGCCGTACCAAGAA
>CAYZLT010000324.1:0-4294 GCA_964479175.1 uncultured Solibacteraceae bacterium
GCCGTCGAGCGACCAATATGTCCGCACCTGCGTGTGATCCCTGGTGGCGGTGACGACCGTTCCGGGCGCGACCACCGAGACGCCTTCCCAGAAACTGGCCTCAGTGGCAATCGACCCGCGCGCGAGGAACGCGGCGCGCTGAGCGTGGGAGGGTCGCAGTGTCCACAGACCGGATGCGCCGAGGGCCTGAGGCGTCGACGCAAACAGGAGCAGGTCAGGCGACGGTCGCACATACACAAGCGGTTTGATGCCGAAACGATCCCGCCCGAGCGTCAGCGTGGCATCGTCGGTGTTCCACCAGCCGAACGCAAACATGCCACGCAGTTGCGAAAGGATCTGATCCCCATGGCGCGCCAGCAGTTCGATGACGACCTCCGAATCAGAGCCCGACCGGAGCGGCGTGCCGGCGGTCGTCACCGCCGGCTGCAGGTCGCGATAGTTGTAGATTTCGCCGTTGTAGGTGAGCCAGTGCCGCCGATTCGCCGACGGCATCGGCTGCCGGCCCGCAACCGTGCGATCAAGAATCGCCAGGCGGCGATGCGCGAGATAGGCCACCGCACCACCGGCCCCGGGGACAATCTCTCGGCCCTCACCGTCAGGCCCGCGCATGGCGACCGCGGCGTCCATGCGCGCCAGCACGCGCGCCATCTCGTCGCGGTCACGCCCGCCCCAGTCGATCAGACCGGCAATGCCGCACATCAGCGCGTCCCTCCCGCCATGGCGAACACGTCGTCATACACGCGATGGACGCCGGCGAGATACGCGCGGCTGGAATAGTGCGTCACCGCGCGCAGGCGACCGGCCGCGCCCATGGCGTGTGCCATCGCCGGATCGTCGATCAGTCGTCGCATCGCGGCGGCCATCGCGGCGGGATCGCGTGGCGGCACCAGGAGGCCGGACACGCCGTCGTCGAGCAGCTCACACGGGCCGCCGTGTGCGGTGGCGATGACGGGACGCGCGCTGGACATCCCCTCGACCACCACCAACCCGAACGGCTCGGGCTCCGACGACGCGAGCACGAGGATGTCGATGGCGCGATGGACCCCGGGCATCTCGCTGGGGCCGTAGCGCCAGTCCGTCCACACGAGGAACGGATCCAGCCCAAGCGCCGTCGCCTTCGCGCGCAGATCTGTGGCGTAGGCCTCAAGTCCGATCACCGGGCCGCCCACCACGACAAATCTGGCGGAGGGTCGATCGTGCACCACACGCGCGGCGGCGTCGAGAAAATCATCCACGCCCTTCCACACATCCAGGCGGCACACGATGCCAATCAACGTCTGCTCCGCCGACACACCAAGCGCGGCGCGCATGGCCGTGGCCTCACCCGGATGGAAGCGATCCGTTTCAATCCCATTGGAGACCTTCACGAGGTGAGCCGGTCGTTGATCGGGGGGACCAAACATGGCCGCCACCGCATCGGAGGTGGCGATGATGCGGGTCGCCAGATGTCGCGCCATCCAGAGCTCGAGGCGGCGCAGCCAGCCTTTTTGCCAGACGATTTCGCGGATGTGCCACACGTGCGGTGTGCCCGTGAGCCAGGCGATGGGACCACCGTAGAGGATATGGATCGTGTTCGTGTGCAGGAGATCGATCGGCTCGCGTCGAATCACCCGTCGCAGCGCCCACAACGCCCGCGGGAAATTCAGGACGTAGGCGACCAGATACATCCATCCGCGTCGCGATGTAAGTTTCATCAACTCCGGCATCACCACCACGTCGGCGCCCGCGTCACGCAGACGCGCGACCAACGGCCCTTCCGACGGCAGGGCCACGACGGCGCGCCAGGCCTCGCGGTCGAGCCCTCCGACCAGCCGTGTCAACGACACGTCCGACCCGCCCACCTCGGAGGTGGTGTGCAGATAGAGGATCGTGCGGCGCTTACGCATATGGTCGGGCCATCACCCGGGCGTACACCGCTTCATATTGGGCCGCGACCGTGGACCAGTCGTAGCGGTGCACGTCGGCCAGCGCCGCGCGCTCCAGCCGCGCACGTTCGTCGGGCGACTGCAACACTCGGAGTACTGCACCCGCCAACTCGGTCGGCGGCACAATCACGCCAAGGGCACCATCACGCAGCACCTCGCGCGCCCCGGGGTTGGGCGTGGCGACTGCAGTCGTGCCTGACGCCATGGCCTCCACGTACGGGCGACCAAATCCTTCATACGCACTGGGCAGACACATCACCCACGCGCGCCGCAGCAGGAGGTGCAGCGTCTCATCATCCACGCGCCCCCAGCTCCGCACGCCGTCAGCCGTGATGGCGTCCGGCCCCACGAGCCAGAGTTCCGCCTCGGGCAACGTGGCACGCACCGTACGCATGGCGTCGATCAGCAGTCGTCCGCGTTTGCGCGAATCGACCTCCCCCACAAACAACACCGTCGGGTGTGCGGACTTTGCGGCCGGGTCGGGGAACAACCCGGCCAGCTCCACGCCATTGGGAATCACCTCACCCGCGCGGGGATAAAACCGCAACGTATCGGTCGACACGGCCACAAGGACTGTGGCCCTGAGCGCGGCGATCCACTCGCTGACGTAAAACCACAGGTGCATCAGCAGTCGCTGCGGCGACCGCCCGACCACACCGTTGAACCATGCCTCCGCCAGCGAGGTCCCGTGCATCGTGCGCACCACGGGAGGCAGGGCGCGACGCGACAACCACTGGTCGTCGCCCTGGGCGTGAATCACGTCAAAGCGGGAAAAGTCACAGCGGCGCAGCGCAAAGGGGAATCGAATCGGCGCCCACCAGTCCCAGCGGACCGCGACACGATTGACCTGATAGGGAGCGCCCGCCGGTGGCGGATCCTGGCTGAACACCGTGACGCGGTGGCCGCGCGCCATCAATGCACGCGCAAGCCCGTCGGTGAAGTACCCGACGCCGCCCCGCGACACACTCGGCAAAAACCGCTGGATGATCGCGACGTCAGCCACGGGCCACTGACCGGTACAACTCCACCATGCGGCGCGACGTCTGTGTCCACTCGAACCGGGCCGCGCGTTCGAAGCCCCGTTCCACCAGGCGTCGCCGCTTCTGCGGTTGCGTCAGGATCTCCGCCATCGCGTCAGCCATCGCCTTGTCATCATCGGCATCCACCAGGACGCCACCATCACCGACCACCTCGGGAATCGCGCCACGATTGGACGCCACCACCGGGGTGCCGCAGGCCATCGCCTCAAGGGGCGGCAAACCAAAGCCGGCCAGCAGCGGCACGTACAACAACACATCCGCCGCATGGTAATACCCGGGCAAATCCGCAAAAGGCACACGTCCGACCATCCGGATGCGGTCCCCCAACTCGAGCTCGGAGATCAGTCGCATGTGGTCGGGCTCAAACGGCAGACCGACTTTCACCAGGGTCGCCTCGCTGCCGTGCTGCGTGACGAGTTGCCCGAAGGCATGAATCATCCGCTCGACATTCATGTACGCCTGCGTGTGTCCGATGACGAGCACGATGTCGCCCGACAACCCGAGTCGTCGTCGCGCCAGTTGGCGATCCTCGGCCGGGCGGAACGACTCGTCAATGCCCAGCGGCACGACATGCACCCGCTCCTGCTTGAGATCCACGTACGACCGGAGATCCGAGCGCGCCGCCTCGCTGTCACACACCACGGCAGCCGCGCGCGTCAGGCAACGCACGCTGTACTCAAACGCCCGACGGGTTCGCCAGTTGACGCCGGGCACCTTCATCACCACCGCATCGTGAAAGGACACAATGGTCCGTTCACCCGGCAAGCTCCTGAGCAGATGGGCATACCCGTGGTCCACGATGTGGTTGACGTCGCCGGCCTTGCGGCCGGCCAGACGCTGATACCGCACGTACTGATCCCAGTACCGCTGCCATCCGTCGAGTCGCGCGGAGGGCAACTCACACGAGGTGATGGACTCGCCTGCCGACAGCCAGGGCGGAATGCGGCGTTCCAGCGTATCGGCGTACATCGCCATGCTCGACCGGTACGGATCACGAAAGGCCCGGAACAACGTGATGTTCATTGGCGCATCCTCACGACGTGCGCGGGATTGCCGACCACCACCGCGTGCGGTTCAACGTCACGTGTGACCACGGACCCCGCGCCCACCACGGCACCGGCGCCGATCGTCACGCCGTCAAGCACGATCACCCGATTCCCGATTCACACATCGTCTCCCACCGTGATGCCCGAACGCGTCACGCCCTGATCCTGAATCGGACGGGTCCCATCGAGAAAGCTGTGATTTTCCGCGAGGAGGTGGACCCCCGCCCCAAACGTGACCCTGGAGCCGATGCGGATTCCCCCACCGGCCCCCAGCAGGCACTGC
>CAYZLT010000325.1:0-4286 GCA_964479175.1 uncultured Solibacteraceae bacterium
TGTTCGACTTCTTCGGGAGTCATCCCCTGGCTCAGGAGCGTAGCTTCGCGGGAACGCGGACCGATGACGAGCGCGACGATCGCGATGGCGACGAGGGCGCCGGAGGTCATCCACTGGCGGGAGGCAGACACAGCCGGGTAGAGCGCTGACCAATCGGTGGACGCAATACGTTTGGCCGCGTGGGTCAGGTGATAGGCGGACCAGGACAAACCGTCCGGCATGGGCGCGTCCGAAGACCGACGACCGGCAAACCAGTGGGCGCTGTGCAGTTCACCGCCCAGGTGGCCATCAATATCGATCGACGCCGCGGCGGCATCCGAGACCGGCTGCGAGCGGCTGCCCCACCACGCCATCAGGGCGAGCGCGAGTGCGAGCACAACCAAGGCGACGGCCGGAATGCCGACGGTCCAGCCAAACCAGCGGCTGGCGACGGCAAGAAGTAGTCCCAGACCGGCCGCGTACGGGGCCAAATCCGCCACTTTGGCCCGGGCAGCCCGGGCCCGACGCCGCTGATCGATCGCGGCGACGGTGGCTCGTAACGTGGGATCGGACTCGTGTGATGCGCCCATCATGTCTACCTTGGGTGCATACGATATCCGAAGACTTCATATTTACGTACAGTCTGGTGATAGATCGACGCTGTTCAGGGCCGACCACCCGCCAAACGGACATCCTGCGTTTTGCGTTCGCCATCCGCGAGGGTCACCGTAATCGCGCTGCCAACGAGCGACTCGAGGAACGCGGCGCTCGCCAGCTCTTTCGGGTCCAGTTCCGTGAGCGCCGCCAGGTAATACTGCCCCGCCGGCAGGCCCGCAAAGAGATAACTGCCGTTGGTGGCCGGCTGCACGTGCTGCACTCGTCGGCTCCCCGCGCCCCACAGATTGCGATCGACCGAAAAAATCACCAGCGGGAAGGCCGAAAACGGCTGGGAGGCCCCATCAAGGACTCGGCCGGACACCTCCGACGGCCGGTTAGTCAACGTCACGACCAGCCCCGTGATCCCGGATCCACCGGTCAGATCGATGCCGCCGTCCATCAGATCCCGATCGCCCACCTTGACCGACTTCACCATCCAGCCGTCGCCCGGCGTGGTTGACGACAGTCGCATCCCCGGCATCATCACCCCGAGTTTGTAGACGCCTGGGACGACGCCGGCCAATTCGAAGGTGTGGTCCGGTTTGAGCGGACCGATCGACGGATTGGTCCGGAACATCGCAAAGTCCGGCAACCTACTGATCGGGGCCGGTTCCGCGATGGTCACCCGGGCATTGGACAGCGGTTCGGGTGCCGTGCCTTCAAACACGACCGAGCCTGACACCGTCAGTCCCTCGCGCAGTTGCAGGCCCAGCGGCCCCACGGGCCTGCCGTCGACCACAATCGACTCGCGCGCCCACAACGACATCGTGCCGCCGGCGCTTCCGGTCAGCCCGCCCATGATGCCCGCCATCATCGCGCTCGCCATGGCGTCGGCAGTCGGGGCCTGCCTGCCACCGCCCACTGAGGGTGGCGCGGGCGGCGTGGCACGAACGATCAACTGATACGCCCCTGGCGGTACCGTCGTCAGCACAAATGCCCCATCGGCTCGCGTGGTGGTGCGACTGGTGTCGAGCAACAGGGCGACGATGTCCTCCTGGCCGGACGAGGGGGGCAGACTCAACGTCACCATCGCGCCGGCGACCGGCGTGCCATCCACACCGAGCACCGTCCCAGACACGGTCGTGGTCGGCACCCGCCGAATCTCGAAATCAATGTTGAGACGCTCTTCCCCGGCACGCACGGGCACCCCGGCCGCATCAGACAGATACACGGTGCCCGGGAAGTAGGTCGTCGAATACGTCACCGTCGGCCCCAGGTCGGGTGGCGGCGGGGCCGGCATCGTCGACGCCTGTGTCGGCGCCTGGGCGGCGAGCGCCTCAGCCCAGCGCACTTCCGACGGCAACACCTGACGCACGTCACCGGCACCGGGCAGCGCGATGAAGGACGCCCGGACCTGGACGACGTATTCACCTGGTTCCAATCCGTAAATCCGGTAGCGTCCCTGGTCGTCGGTGGTTCCGGGCATGGCCGTCATCGTGGTGCTGCGTTTGCCGTCCACCCTCGACGTGCGCAGGGCCATGACGGACATGCTGACGCCAGGTTTGCCTCCCGGCAGGCGAACCACGCCACTGATCACGGCACCTTTGGCCATGCGCAAGGTGATGCCGCGCACCGCCTCACCGGCTTTGACCGTGACCGGCACTCCCTGCCCCACACCCTGCAGTGCCGACCGCACCGCGGCGCCGGCCGGCACCCACGCCGCCTTCTGGGTGAGCATCGTGTAGCTGCCCTCCGGCAGCTCCGTGATCGTGAATCGCCCGTCTTCGTCGGACACGACCACCCGGGGAACGGAGAGCAGGCCCGACGAAAACGCCACGCTCGCAAATCGCACGGGCTGCGGGTTCTCGTCGGCCGTCACGACCACGCCGGACACCGAGGCGGTGCCGACCAGTTGCGACGATGGCCGCGCCGGACCATCGCGCTGCGGTGCCTGCGGCGCGAGCACAATACTGAGCACGGTGAACACTGTGATCAGCGGCATCATCGCTGCACCTCTGTCCCACGCGGAAGCGGCACAATCTTCATCGTCACCGTGCGGGTCTCCCCATCACCGACCGTGACGGTGGTCGCCACCCGGGCGAGTGCCTCGTACACCGTCGGGTCCTGAATATCAGGGGCCTCAGTGTTTTCAAGCGCCACCATCAAATACTCACGCGGCGGCAATCCCGCGATCGAAAAGGTGCCGGCCGGCAGCGTCCTCACAAGACGGGCGACCTGCATGTTCATCCCCGACGTGATCCACTCGCGCCACGCGGACGGGAAGATGATCACGCTGGCGGTCGTGCCGGCTCCACCGGTTGCCGTGTACACGGTGCCGCCAATCGTGCTCCGCCGGTCGGTGAGTGTGATGACCACGTTGCTCAGATCGCGCCCCTCCAATTCGAAGGGTTCAAAGGCGGCGTCGCGGCCGTTCACCACCGCGGACTTCACGAACCAGTCGGGAGGCATTCGTCCCGACGTGGTGATCAGATATCGGCCCGGTGGGGAGCCGGCCGTGGTGAACGTACCGTCAGGACTGACCCGACCGCCCGCGCCGCCCATGGCCGCCGGCATCATGGCCCCGCTCGACCACTCGCCGCTGATCGAGGTCAACGCCACCGACATCCCCTGCACAGGCGGCGGTGCACCGGCGCCGTCAAATTCGAAGCGTCCGGACACCGTCGCGCCGGTCGTGAGCGTGATCGCCAGGCCGGCCACGTCGCGTTCGAGCGGCAATGGCAACTCGGCGAACAGGGTCATCGCATCCATCGGGCCCGGGTTCGCCAGCGCGCCCATCGCTGATCTGAGCTCGGCCGGCATCATCGCCATCTGCGCGGCGGGAAGCGCCGGACGGGCATTGCGCATCACACGAATGACGTAGTTGCCCGTCGGCACCGCCGGCAGCAGGAACGTGCCGTCCGCACGCGTGGTGGCCGACGCCACATCCACCGACTGATCCTGCACCAGCGTTTCGGCCGCGTGCCGCACGCGCACGCCCACGCCGCCGACCGGACCCATCGGTCCCATCACCACCCCACTCACACTCACCGTCGGCGCGAGCGGCAGCGCGAGGTCGATGCTGCCGCGCTCCTCACCGGATCGCAACGTGATCACCGCGGCCTGTGACGGGACGTCCGCGCCGGGATAAAACCGCGTGGTGTAGACACGCAGACGGCCATCGGCCTGCGGCACCGGCAACTGCCCCGACTGCGTGCCCACGATCAGGTCCCCCACGCGCACGCCGTTTTGCAGCATCGCGCCACCGGAGAACGCGAAGTCCATGCCCGCGCTCATCAGCGCCTGTGCGTCACCGGTGACGGCCCCGCGCATGGCGTTTTCAAGCGTCGCAGCAGGCATCGCCACCTGGGTCTGCGGCGACACCACCACGTAGTCTCCCGGCACCAGTCCCGAGATCCGGTACATGCCTCGGTCGTCGGACTGTGTGCTCATCGGACCCGCCATCGCGGCGGCCGCGCCACCGCCCTGCAGGCTCAGGCGAGGTTGTCCCCGCACATACGAGCGCCGCATCGCCCGGACTTCGATCCCAGGCCGGGGCTCACCACGTTCGTCGGTCACCACACCCGAGATCGTCGCCGTGCGCCACAGACGGATTTTGACGTCGGCGACCTTCGCGTCAGCGGCGACCACAAACGGCTGCACGGGTCCACCGGGGCTGGTCTGACCGTAGCCCCCATTCACATAACCGGCAC
>CAYZLT010000326.1:0-4278 GCA_964479175.1 uncultured Solibacteraceae bacterium
TCGATCGGCTGAGCCGCAACGCCCAGGTGTCCTACCTGTATGTGAAGAAGCAGGCGGAACTCGAGATCGCGCGGGCGACCTTCACACCAGAGACGAACGCACCGCGCAAGGCCGACGAGAGCGGCATCACCGGACCCGCGCGTGGGCGCGCCGGCCTCATCTTTGATCTGGGGAACGAAATGATTCCCTACACGCCCGAGGAACTGATCCGCCTTGGCGAGCGTGAGTTTGCGTGGACGGTCGCCGAAATGGAGAAGGCCGCGACCCAGATGGGCCTGGGCACGGACTGGAGCGCGGCGGTCGAACGCGTCAAGAACATGTACGTCGAGCCGGGTCGTCAGCCCGAATACGTGCGCGACCTGCTGTTCGAGGCGGTCACCTATCTGCGCAACAACGACCTGATCACGGTCCCGGCCGTGGCCAGTGAGTCGTTCCGCATGGTCATGCTGTCGCCGGAGCGTCAGCTGACGGCACCGTTTTTTCTCGGCGGCTCGCAGATCCTGGTGGCCTTCCCAACCAACACGCAGGAGTACGACACGCGCATGCAGGTGCTGCGCGGCAACAACAAATTCTTCTCGAACGCCGTCGCGCATCACGAAATGATTCCGGGTCACAACCTGGTGGGCTTCATGGGCAGTCGATTCAACGGCTACCGGGCGAGCCTGGGCGGCACACCATTTCTCGGGGAAGGCTGGCCGCTCTATTGGGAGACCATCCTCTACGACAAGGGCTTCCACGATTCCCCAGAGAAAAAAGTCGGCGCCCTCTTCTGGCGCATGCACCGCGCGGCCCGCATCATCTTTTCGCTCAAGTTCCACATGGGCCAGTGGTCACCACAGGAAGCCATCGACTTTCTCGTGAACGAAGTCGGGCACGAACGTGACAACGCCACCGCCGAGGTCCGACGTTCCTTCAGCGGACAGTACGGGCCGCTGTATCAGATGGCGTACCTGGTCGGTGGGCTGCAAATCCGCGGCATGAAACGGGACATCGTGGATTCAGGCATGCGCACCGAAAAGGATTTCCACGACGAGATCATGCGACAGGGATCGATGCCGGTTGCGTTCCTCCGCCTGGCAGTCTCCAAGATGCCGCTGACCCGCGACATGGTGGTCGACTGGAAGTTCTATGGAGAACTCAAGTGACTGAATTGGGCCTTGGTGTCGGTCCAATCACGCTTGTGGCCGTTCAACTGCTAAGCAGCTAAGTAATTTATTGACAATACTTTAAGTGACTTATAAAGTCGGGTCACCTCACGCCGCTCAGGCGTGAGGCGTTCGTCCACGGCCGTCCTCGTCAAGGAGCTCCCCACGTGACCATCCGCACGCGTCGTCGTCTCATCCTCTGTGCCGTCGTGGCGGCGCTCACGCTTCCGGCAGAATTGATTCTCGTCAAGGCCGTCTCCGTTGACGCCCAGACCGCGTCGAGTCAATGGGTCAACAGCTTGTCCACCGCACATTTGTCTGCGGTCGCAGACAAAATCCAGCACTATCCATTTCAATACCGGAAGGACATCATGGCGCGGCTCTCCGTGGAGAAACGCGCGGAGGTTTGGGTGAATCACATCGCGCGGTATCGGGATGCGCGTCCTGAACTGAGCAGCGAGCAGGTGGACGCGTTGAATGCAGCCATTGCCGCCGCGGAAGCCACGTTCGCGAATCCGGGCGATGAGACACGCGCGGCGACAAAAATTGTGGCCGAACGCGTGCAGGAACTGTTTGGCCCCGACGTCACCGAATATTTGATGCACCGCCTCGGGAACAAGACCACGCTGATGTTGGCGAGTGCGGTCCCGTGGCATCAGAAATTGTCGGACGCCGTGCGCGCGCGCTTTGTGGTGAATGCGGATGGCGCCGGCGACTGCTGGTGCAACGCGGACTTTGGCTGCGACATGCTGGCCAACACGTGGTGTGATGGCGCCGTGACCTGCACCATCGACAACCGCTGGCCGGCGTGCGGCTGGTTCTGGGACGAGCCCTGTAATGGTGTCTGCAAAACCGGGATCATCACCTAACCTGTCTGCTGCCCGGGAATCCTCCGCACCGGCCCGCCCGTGAGTGACGCGTTCGTTCAACGCCTGTCGACCGTGGTGGTCGTGGTGTGTCTGCTCACCGTCGCGGGGACGTCCGCCTTGCTCGTGAGTCCGACGCTTCGGGGGTGGGTCGGCGTGGGGCCCGGTGCAGCGCCGCCGGACTATGTGGTCGGCGATCGGATTGACGTCGCGTCGGCGCTGTACCAGTCAGCGCCAGTCACGGTGGTGGTGTTCGCCCGGAGTACGTGCCCGGCGTGCCAGAAAAGCGCGGACTTTCATCGGCAGGTCAGCACAACCGCTGGAGCCATCGGCGTCCCCGTGCGACTCGTAACGCCATCCCCTGAGTTGGCGGCCGAGCAGGCGTACGCATCGGGCCTGGGGATTGCTTCCGAGCGCGTACACGTCGTGTCACCTGACTCGATTAGACTACGCAAGGTTCCAGCGCTGATGGTGATCGATTCGTCCGGGGCAATTAAGCACGTCTGGTTTGGCGCACCCGATGCCGCCGTGCAGGCCACGATTCTGCAGACACTCCACTCGCTTGAGGGGGCACGTCGGCCATGACGACCCTGGTCGGTTACCTGGTGCTGGCCGGGTACGGTGCCCTCATTCTGACGAGCTGGGGCGC
This sequence comes from uncultured Solibacteraceae bacterium, assembly GCA_964479175.1. Lineage (GTDB taxonomy): Bacteria > Acidobacteriota > Vicinamibacteria > Vicinamibacterales > SCN-69-37 > SYFT01. Next base: position 2,661 of record CAYZLT010000326.1, read on the forward strand.
GATCGCTGGGGCGTATCGTCACCGAGACCTGCGACGACTCGACATCCTGATGGTGGTGCTGGCGCTTGTGCTGGTGTCGCCGGTCAGCCTGGCCGCGTTTGGCGGCAGCTTGTCCGTGATCCCTTTTGCCGGACTGTGCCTGTTTCCGTACCTCCTGCTCAGGCTGATTCAGCACTTCCGGGAGGTGCCGACCGCGTTGACGGTGGTGGGCCTGGTGGTACCGGTCGCCGCCGTCATCCTCCGCAGTGCAGCGCCGGCGCCATGGCCGGCATGGCAACAATTCGCGGTCTCGGTCTACTCGGTCAGCGCATTGGTCCTGTTGGCGTTGGCGTTCACGCTGGAGTCCCACCGTTCCTCAGGTGTCACGGCGCGCCGCCTGTACTTTGCGGCGGCGGGCACCTGGCTGCTGGCGGCCATCAACTCGGTCACCCTGACCACGAGCACGTTGCCCCTCAATCAGGAGTCTGCGGCACTCCTGAACACCGCGCTGTCAGCCAGCGTCCTCCTCTGTTATTACCTGGCCTTCGCGACGCCCCGCCGGCTGCGCAAGTCGTGGCAGCGACAGGAACTGAGCAGGTATCTGGTCGAGACCGCCAATCGTGAAGCGGAGGAACGTGGCGCGCACGCGTCCGACGATTTGTTGCGCGCGGCGCAGCGCGGCGCGGCTGGGTCAGCCGTGTTTGTCGCCATCCGCGACAGCATCACGAGTGAAGAAGTCACGGTGCGCGCGACCACACACACCGGACTCACGGGGCTGCGCCTCGACGCCGAGGGTGGGCCGGCCGATGCCACCTATCGCGAGGCGTCCTCCACAATCCTGCCGCTCTCCGCCCTGGACGGACGGCTGCGCGACGGGCTCGTCCGCACGGGCGAAACCGTGCTTCTCGCCCCGATCTCGTCATCGGTCCAGCGTTGGGGAGTGGTGGGTGTGGTCCAGCGTCGCGGCTCGTTGTTCCCCAACGATGACCTGCGACTGCTTGAGCAGCTGGGCCAATATGCCGGCGGCATTCTTGACCACGGCCAGCTGGTCACCGAGGCCCGCGAGCGGGAGCGCCGGGCCGCCGACCGTCGCCTGCGCGAGACCGAGTCGCGCATGAGCCTCATGCTCGACACCATCACCGACTATGCGATCCTGATCGTGGACCACCACGGTGCGATCGTGAATTGGCCCGTGGGCGCCGGGGCCGTCTTCGGATACGCGGAACAGGAGGTCCTCGATACGCCGGCCTCAACGCTGTTCGGCATGTCGCAGGAGGCGTTTCTGCAGACGCTCTCGGAAGCCGTCAGGGTCGGTGGTGTCGCCCGCGAACACGAGTGCACACGCCACGACGGCACGCGATTTTTTGCCACCACCCACATCCGCCGCCTCGACCCCGGTCCTGATGACCTCCAGGGATTTGTGGTCGTCACCCGCGACATCACCGAACGTCGCGAGATGGAAGACCGGCTCCGCCAGGGACAAAAAATGGAGGCGCTCGGCCGGCTCGCCGGAGGCGTGGCGCACGACTTCAACAATCTGCTGACCGCGCTCCGCGGAGAGGAGCATTAGCTCTATGACGAGTTGCCGACCTGATCACGACGCGTCGTGTCCTGGACCGGCAACTCGTCATAGAGCCAA
>CAYZLT010000327.1:0-4275 GCA_964479175.1 uncultured Solibacteraceae bacterium
GCGTCCACTGGCGACCGCCGTCGACGGTCACAAACACGCCAAACTCCGTGCCGGCAAACAACAGGTCCGCCTTTACGTGGTCCTGAATCACCGACCACACGTTGTGCTTCGCGGGCAGGTTGCCCGAGATGTTGGTGAACGTGCGGCCGCGGTCCGTGCTCTTCACCAGATACGGCTTGTAGTCACCCGTCTGCCAGTTGTTGAGCGACACAAAGACGGTATTCGCATCAAGCGCTGACGCAAACACGTCGCTCACATAGGTCCACTTCGGCACGCCGGGGAACTCTTCCACCCGCCGCCATGTCTTGCCGTCGTCTTCGCTGATCTGCAGCAGGCCGTCGTCGGTACCCACGTAGAGCAGGCCCGCCTTCAGCGACGACTCGTCCACGCTCACGATCGTGCTCAACTGCGTCGTGGATTCACGGAACGCGATCGAGTCGGTCGGCCACAACTTGCCCATGATCGGGATTTCCGTCGGGTCCAGGTTGCGCGTCAGGTCGCCGCTCACACGCGCCCAGCTCGCGCCCCGGTCCTCGGACTTGTAGAGGAAGTTGTTGCCCCAATAAAGGCGCGTGTTGAGGTGCGGGCTGATCACGTACGGCGCGTCCCAGTTCACGCGTTCGTTGCCGCCACCGTCGCCGCCGCGTCCGCCACCGGGCGCGCCGGCCGCACCGGCTGCCTGCGCGGCCAGGGTGCCGCCAGCGGGAGGACGAATGCTCGTGCCGCGCCCCGTCCGACGGTCGAACCTCGTCAAACCACCGGTCTGTGACGTCGCGTAGATAAAGTGGTGGTCCACCGGATCGGGATGCGGCTGGAAGCCGTCGCCGCCGTTGACGATGTACCAGTCGCTGGTGCGGATGCCCCAGGAATTGGTCGTGCCGGACGGGCCACACAATGAGAAGTTGTCCTGCGTGCCGCCACACACCGAGTAAAAGGGGGCTTCGTTGCCGATGCCGACGCGGTAGTACTGCGTGATGGGCAGGTTGGTGAAGAAGCGCCACGTCTTGCCGTCATCGTAGGTCTCATACACGCCACCGTCGTTGCCGATGATGATGTGGTCGCGGTTGGACGGATCAAACGTGACCGAGTGGTGGTCGACGTGCACGGCGAGCGGGCCCTGCCCCAGGTCGAAGCCGATCTGGCTGAAGGTCTTGCCGGCGTCCTTCGTCCACTTCATGTAGGTGTCGATGACCCACACAGTGTCTTCGGTACGCGGGTCCACATAAATCTCCGAGTAGTAGGCGGGGCCGCCTCCGCGCTCGCGCGCCGTGCGCTCCCAGGTCGCGCCGTTGTCGTCGGACTTGTAGAAGCCCATCGAATCGTTCGGCGTTGGCGGATTCATCGGCGGCAGTTCCGGCGGGGGTGGTGCATCAGCGGCAGCTGCGCCACGGCCGCCGCGACCGCCGCGGCCGCCCGAAGACGCCACCTTGGCGTCAATCAGCGCATACACGCGACCGGGCTTCTTGGGGTCCACCGCCAGAGCGATGCGGCCCACCTCACCGGGCGGCAGACCATTGGTCAGCTTCGTCCAGTTGCGACCGCCGTCGGTCGATTTGAAAATGCCGCCATCGGGGCCGCCACCGATCATCTGACCGACGTGACGACGACGCTGGTAGGTGCTGGCGAAGATGGTGTTTGCATTGCGCGGATCAAACGCGAGGTCGGTAAACCCGGTGTCCTCGTTCACGTGCAGTACACGATTCCACGTCGCGCCACCGTCGGTCGTCTTGTAGACGCCGCGGTCGCCGCCCGCTGAGAAGAGTGGTCCCTGCGAGGCGACCCAGACAATGTTCGAGTTGTTCGGGTCCACGAGGATCTTGCCGATGTGTTCGGAGTTTGCGAGGCCGGACCGCGCCCAGGTCTTGCCGGCGTCGGTGGACTTGTAGAGGCCGTCACCGAAGTGCGCAGACCGCTGGCTCTTGTTTTCGCCGGTGCCGAGCCAGAGGATGTTCGAGTCCTTCGGGTCCACCACGATGCAGCACATGTTGTGCGCCGGGTAGCTGTCGAAGATGGGCTCGAAGCTGATGCCGCGATTGACCGTCTTCCAGACGCCACCAAAGGCTGCGGCGACGTACCAGATGTTGGGATTTTTGGGGTCGATCGTGACGTCCTGTACCCGCCCCGTCACAATGTTCGTGGGCAGGGGGCGCCACTGCATGGCGTTGAGCGTCTCCGTGGACAGCCCCTGCGCGGGCGTCTGCCCCGCCGTGTTGATCGTCACGACGGCAACGAGCGCCACCGCGAGTACTACCGAAAGTCGTTTCATCATGTCTTGAATCTCCGTAAACCTTGCGCGTGCTATCTGGGCGTCGGCATTCTACTACTGGGCGTTCCACCTGGCGATCTGGCCGCGGCCTCCCGCAGCCCAGCCGATCACTCCTGCACGTGCGAGGCTGAACGTGTGCAGGCCCCGCACCGGGACCTCCACCGGAGTCCACGTCCGCCCGTCGTCCTCCGTGCGGTCCGCGCCTGAGGGCCCGAGCGCAAGCCATCGTCGCCCCGTCCCTCCGGGCAGCGGCGTCACCACGGAACGGAAACCGCCGAGCCCAAGCACGAGAGTCCAGGTGACACCGCCGTCGCTGGTCACGGCCACGTTGTTGATGGCGTCGTCTTCCTTGCTGTAGTCACCGCCAACGACGATGCCGTGGAGGGCATCACGAAAGGCGATGGAATAGATCCCCGACGTGGGGCCGGCCGCCAGGGGTGTAGGCGACACTGCCCACGTGCGACCGCCATCGGTCGTGCGGAGCACACGCGCCGTGGCTGCAGCACCAGTGCCAATCCAGGCGTGTTGCGTGCCCCAGACGGCGACATTGGTACCGCTGGCGGCAAACGCGCCCTCGTTCTCGAGCGCGGCTGGCACTTGATCGGGTGCCAGACGCACCCACGTCTTGCCACCATCGTCAGTGGTCAGGATGCGATGACGACCCCCCGCCGAGTCGCTGAAGGCGAGGCCGCGATCCGCGTTCCAGAACGCCATCGCGTCGAAGAACGCGTCCGCGTCCGGGCTGACAAACTGCGTCGCCCATGACTTCCCGGCATCGGTGGTCTTGAAGATCCGTGACTGATCGCCGTTGCCGATGCTGAGTGCGTACGCGGTCTGCGCATCAATCGCATCCACGTCCCTGATATCGAGCGTCTCCGCTCCCGACGGCGAGACGTTGGCCCACGTCACGCCGCCGTCACCGGTGCGCAGGACGGTGCCCCGTGAGCCACTCACCCACGCCGTCTGCGCGTCAACGGCACTGACGCCACGAAAGGTCACGGTCACGCCGCTGATTTGCACGCTCCATGACTGCACGGCCGCAACGAGACTCGCTGCCACAAGCAGCGCCAGAGCGGTCAGCATCCGTACCTTTCCCCTGTGGCCTATGCCCTTTGGCCTTTCCCCTGTCACCTCTGGCCTTCGCATCATCGTCCTATGTGCTTCTTGAGGAACGCGTCCATGCGATCGAAGATGTAGATCCATCGACTGTGCACCAGCGAATCGTGGACGTCATCTGGAAACACGATCAATTCGTAGTCGATGTTGCGCGCACGGAGCATTTGCACGAGACCTGTGGTCTGCGTGAACGCCACGTTGCGGTCGTCATCGCCATGCTGCAGCAAGACGGGCGACTTCCAGCCGTCGATGGCCCCGATGACCGAGGACTTGAATGACAGACTCTCGGGATCGAGCGAGTTGCCCCAGAGATGCACACCGGCGAGATCGATGCCGGCCGCGAACAGATCCGAATTGCGCGCGAGCGCCTGCGCCGTCAGCGCACCGCCATAGGACAACCCCCAGATGGCCACCCGTTTGGTGTCGACGTCTTCGCGCGAGTGCAGGTACTTGCCGGCCGCGAGGACATCAAGATATTCCGCATTGCCCGATCCACCCGAGTTCGGTGCCATGCGGAAGGACCGACCGTAGCCGACCCCGCGCCGGTAGTTCACCGACAACACGATGTAGCCCTTGTCAGTGAGCCACTGATTGATGCCGTAGAACATGTGATACACGTGCCGGTAGTGATAGCCGAGCAACATCTGCCGCTGCGGACCGCCGTGGACAAACATCATCGCCGGACGTTTTTCTCCGGGCTTGATGTCTTTCGGTACAAAGAGCTGGTTGTTGAACTTCACGCCGTCTTCCGCTTCCAGCGTGACGTTGGTGGGCTCCACATGTGCGGCCACCGGATAGCGCGCCGGCAATGTGGGATACACGACGTTGGCCTTGCCGCCTGTGGCCGGCACCACGCCCACCGACTGCGGCACACGGGTGTCGGCATACAACAC
>CAYZLT010000328.1:0-4274 GCA_964479175.1 uncultured Solibacteraceae bacterium
GTCCATGTACACCTGACCGCCGTTGGCGTGGATGATGGCGCAGACCTCGCGGATGCCGCCCTCGAACACACCGTGTGTGGACGGATACGTGACCATCAGGCACGACAGTTTGTCCGTGTGCGCTTCGGCCTTGGCCTTGAGGTCGGCGACGTCAATGTTGCCCTGCGCGTCACACGCCACGACCACAACTTTGAGGCCGACCATCGCCGCACTGGCAGGGTTGGTGCCGTGCGCCGACTGCGGGATCAAGACCACGTCGCGATGTGTCTCGCCCTTGCTGTGTTGGTAGGCCCGAATCACCAGGAGGCCGGCAAACTCGCCTTGCGCGCCCGAGTTGGGCTGCAGCGACATCGCCGCAAATCCCGTGACGATGCAGAGGGCCTTTTCGAGATCCGCGATGACCTGCTGGTAGCCCGCGGCCTGCGCGACCGGGGCGAACGGATGCATCTTCGAAAACTCGGCCCAGGTCACGGGCATCATTTCGGCCGCCGCGTTGAGCTTCATCGTGCACGACCCAAGCGGAATCATCGCGGTGTCGAGACCGATGTCCTTCTTTTCCAGCATCCGAATGTATCGCATCATCTGCGTCTCGGAGTGGTGCGTGTTAAAAACGGGATGTGTGAGATACGGCGTGGTGCGCGCGAGCGCAGTCGGGACGGCGCTGCCCGACTCCGGAATCGTCACGCCGAAGACGGCGGCCAGGTCGGCCATGTCGGCATCGGTGACGGTTTCGTCGAGCGAGATCTGCAACGACGTGTCGCCAGTGTCCCGGAAATTGATCCGGTGCTTCTGTGCGGCGGCCTTGATCTTCCCGACGTTGGCCGCCGTGCCTTCCAGCCGCAGCGTGTCGAAGTAGGCAGCGTTGGTCTGGGCCCAGCCGGCGCCGGTCAGCGCTGCGGCCAGACGCGCGGTGTATCCGTGCACGCGCGTGGCGATGGCACGAATCCCCTCCGCGCCGTGGTAACACGAGTAAAACGCCGCGATGTTGGCCAGCAGGGCCTGCGCGGTGCAGATGTTCGACGTCGCCTTCTCGCGCCGGATGTGCTGCTCACGCGTCTGCAACGCCATGCGGTACGCGCGGCGCCCCTTCGAGTCCACCGACACGCCGATAAGGCGGCCCGGCGCCTGACGCACAAACGATTCCCGTGTCGCAAAAAACGCCGCGTGCGGCCCGCCGTACCCCAGGGGTACACCAAAACGCTGCGCGGATCCGATGACCACGTCCGCGCCGGCCTGGCCGGGGGGCGTGTACAACGCGAGTGCCAGCAGGTCCGTCCCCACGGCAACGAGTGCACCGGCGGCGTGCGCGCGATCGATCAGCGCCTTGAGGTCGCGGACTTCACCCTGGTCGTCGGGCGACTGCACGTAGACGCCAAAGACGTCCTCGTCGATGGTCGCGGTCTCAGGGTCTTCAAATCGCAGGCGAATGCCGAGTGGTTCGGCCCGTGTCACGAGCACGTCGCGCACCTGCGGGAAGACGCGCGGCGACACGATGAACGTGTTCGCACTCTGCCGCTTCGAGACGCGCGCCAGCAGCGTCATCGCCTCTGCCGCGGCCGTCGCCTCGTCGAGCAGCGACGCGTTGGCGACCTCCATCCCCGTCATGTCCGTCACCATCGTCTGGAAATTGAGCAGGGACTCCAGGCGGCCCTGGGCAATTTCCGCCTGGTACGGCGTATACGGTGTATACCAGCCAGGATTCTCGAATACGTTCCTGAGAATCACGGCCGGGGTGATGGTGTCGTAGTACCCCATCCCGATGTAACTGCGGCACACCACGTTCTTTGCGGCGACGCCGCGCAGGCGCGCGAGGTATCCGGCTTCGCTCTCAGCGGCCGGCAGCGCCAGAGGCGCCTTCAGCCGAATGTCGGCGGGGACGATCTCGTTGATGAGCGCGTCGAGTGAGGCAGCTCCCACGGCGTCGAGCATTGCCGGGAGATCCTTCGGACGTGGACCAAGATGACGGGACTGGAACGTGTCGGACACCGGGCGAACCTCGCGGGAGTTACTGAGTCAGCGCTTCGTACTGGGTGGCGTCGAGCAGTGCCGCCACATCAGCGGCGTTGGACGGCCGAACCTTGATCATCCAGGCCTCGTGCGGCTGCTTATTCACGGTCTCGGGATGCGCGCCCAAATCGGTGTTGACCGCGACGACCTCGCCGGCCACGGGTGAGAAGAGTTCAGACACGGCCTTCACCGACTCGATGGTGCCGAAGACTTCGCCCTGCGTCAGCGTACGGCCCACCTCGGGCAGTTCGACAAACACCACGTCACCCAGCTGCTTCTGCGCAAAGTCGGTAATGCCCACGGCGGCGTCATCACCGGACAGTCGCACCCATTCATGGTCTTTCGTGTACTTCAATTCGGTCGGATACATGCCAACTCCTCGGGAAAGTCGCGGCGGCCGTCAGGCCGTCTTCGGGCGTTTGTAGAAGGGTTCAGGAACCACGACGGCCGCCACGTGTCGACCGCGGATCTCGATGTGCAAGGGGGTGCCTGGCGCCGAGCGCGACACGGGAACCATGGCCAGGCCGATGGACTTCTTCAGGAACGGCGTCTGCGTACCACTGGTGACCACACCGACGACATCACTGCCGATGACGACCGGGTAGCCGTGACGCGCAATCGCGCGGTCCACCATTTCGAAGCCGACGAGTGTGCGCTCGAGGGTACCGGCCTTCTGGGCGCGCAAAATCTCGGAGCCGATGAACTCGCCCTTTTTCCAGCCGACAATCCAGCCCAGACCGGCTTCGATGACCGTGGTCTGCTCGTCCATGTCGGATCCGCAGAGGCGCATGGAGGCTTCGAGACGAAGCGTGTCGCGCGCACCCAGACCACAGGGCTTGAGGCCATCGGCGGCGCCGGCGTCCAACAGGGCGTTCCAGACCTGCTCCGCCTGCGCGGGCGGGACGAACACTTCGAAACCGTCTTCGCCGGTGTAGCCCGTGCGGGAGACGGTGACGCGCACGCCGGAGACTTCTCCGTTGGCGAACCAGTAGTACTTGATCGCGGACAACTCTATGCCGGTGAGGCGCTGGAGAATGGCTTCCGCCTTGGGCCCCTGGATCGCAATCAGCGCGTACCGCGAACTGGCGTTCACGACGCTGACGTCGCCGCCACGTTCGGTGACCCGCGCGCGAATCCACTCGTAGTCCTTCATGATGTTGCCGGCGTTGACGACCAGCATGAAGTGCTGGTCCCCCATCCGGTACACCAGGATGTCGTCGACAAACGTCCCCTCGGGCGTCGTCAACGCGGAATACTGAATCTGGCCAACGGCCAGCCTGGACGCGTCGTTGGAACTGATCCACTGGACGGCCGCAAGCGCGTCGGGACCAGCCAGTTCGATCTGGCCCATGTGGCTGACGTCAAACAGGCCGGCCTGCGTGCGCACGGCCATGTGTTCGCCGGTGATACCGGTGTATTCCACCGGCATGTCCCACCCGCCAAATTCGACCATGCGCGCACCGTGGGCGCGATGACGGGCGTTGAGCGGGGTCTTTTTGAGGGCGGCAGGGGGTGGCGTTGACGTCATGAATCGTCTATCAACGTACTACCCGCCCCATGACAGGGTCAACCGTTGACAACGCCGCCGCCACCCCCATTCGCCTTTTCCGTCAGGGCTTTTTCCGGGGCCACGCCACCCGAAGCAGGACAAACATGATGGCGACAACCAGTGCCATCACCAGCGGTCCCATGGTTTGTGTCGCCGGCACGGCAAACAAAATGGCCGGCAACAGGAGGCCCGCCACCAACACCGCCAGCACCACCTGCACCAACACCACGACAAACGCACCCATCGTGACCTCCAGTCCCTTCTCCCGTCAGCCTTGGAACGGAATGCCGCCGTTGCAGCTGATAAACCAGAACATCGCCCCTTCCGCCCGGATCGTGTAAATCAACGAGCAGCCGGACCATCCCAGGGCGTCGTACCACTTCAGGTCGTCCGTGCACTCGGCGAAGTCATCGGCAATCCGGAGGGCTTCCTTCGAGTAGAGGTCCCAGCAGTCACCCGGGCCACGCGCCTGCAGCCCCACCCGCGTCACTGCCGCGCTCGACGACTGGTGCCCGAGTCGCGCGCGCTCCCGGGCCACCCACTGGCGATGCAACGCCAGCGCCGGCGAGGACCCGTGCGCGAGTTCCAGCACGGCCCGGGTCAGCAGCAGGGACTGCAGCCCGAAGTCTTTCGGATCCGCCGGCACACGCCGGAGCAGGTCGCGCCCACGCGACGCCGCGTCAGATCGCTGCAGCACCGCCATCAGACGAGCCATCTC
>CAYZLT010000329.1:0-4220 GCA_964479175.1 uncultured Solibacteraceae bacterium
GGATCGGGGGTACCACCGATCCCGTGCGGTCAACGTCGCCGCTGCCGCGAGGATCATCGCCAGCACCACGCCACTCGCCGCGACCGACCTGGCGGCCGGGCTCACGTAAACTCCTTGCGCGAGAAAATCGCCACCGCGCCGCCCACGAGTGCCGTCGCGTACGTCGCGGCGTACACCACCGTGAGTCCGACATACCCCCACGACACCGGCGGCCGACCGTTGACAATCTCGGGCTTGATGTCGAACGCCGAAAACGCGGGCACGATCGCGCCGATCGTCTGCACCACCCACGCCACCGCCGGCGCACTGGCCACCGACGAGAAGCCGCGCAGGTCCTCACTGAGCAACCCGACCACCCAGACGCCAAGCGTCAGCACCGTCGACATCACCCCACTCGACGAAAACGTCGACACCAGCAGCGCCACGGCCGTGAGCAGCAGCAACTCCGCGGCAATCAGCACCAGCACCTTGAGCAGCGCCGGATCCACTGCGGGCACAGGCCACGCGCGCACGGTCGCCTCGGGAGCCGTGGCCTGGAACCACCACAACACCACACACAGCGCGACCGACATCAGCGCCAGGTTCACCACCAGCGTGCCCGTCAGGCCGAGGAATTTGCCGACCACAAACTCCCAGCGATGCAGCGGCTTGGCGAGCAGACTGTAGATGGACCGCCGCTCGATCTCGCGCGCGACCAGTCCGACCCCGATAAACACGGCCATGAGCACGCCGGACAATTCGATGGTGGCCAGCCCAAGATTCTTGATGATGCGCACGTCCTGCCCTGCCGTAATCTGCCCGATCAGTACCGAGGCGGCCACCAGGACCACCGCAAACCCGGCGATCGCAAAGAGCACCCGATCACGCACGCTCTCCTTGAAGACATGCCAGGCGACCAGACGAACGCGGGTCACGACACACGCTCCACAAAGACATCCTCAAGCGTGGCCCGCAAAGGCGTCACCGATTCCAGCGTGCCCCCCTGCGCGGTGATCTCGGCCACCATGCGCTCGGGCCGCTGATCAGGTCCCAGTTCAAAGGTGTAGCGCCCATGGGTGATGCGTGTCGCCCGGAGGGCGTGTGGCTGCAACGCCGAAACGGCAGCCGGCGTAAGCAGGGTCGCGGTGACCTCCCAGCCCCTGGTGTGTCCACTCGTGAGTTCGCTGGTGCTGCCTCCCGCCACGAGTCGGCCGCGACGCAACATCGCCACGCGACTGCACAACATCTCGGCGTCCGAGAGAATGTGCGAGCTGAACAGCACCGTGCATCCCTGGTCCCGCAATTCGAGGATGAGCTCACGCACATCGCGACGGCCGAGCGGGTCGAGCCCCGACATGGGTTCATCGAGAATGAGCAGCGCCGGTGTGTTGATGATCGCCTGCGCGAGGCCGAGGCGTTGGACCATGCCCTTGGAATACTGGCGCACGGCGCGTCGGCGTTCGGCCCCCAGCCCCACTCGTGTCAGGATGTCGTCCACGCGTGTGCGACGGGTCGCCCCGTTCAGCCCGCACAACCCCGCAAAATACGACAGCAGTTCCTCACCCGTGAGGTGGTCGTAGAACGTCGGGTGTTCGGGGAGAAATCCCACCGAGGCGCGCGCGCGCGGATCCTGCGGCGCTCGATCAAACAGCGTCACCCGCCCGGACGTGGGCCACAACAGGCCTGTCACCAGTTTCAACGTGGTGGACTTGCCCGCGCCGTTTGGCCCGAGCAGGCCAAACACCTCGCCTCGGGCGAGTTCCAGCGACAGGCCGTCGAGCGCGCGGAGTCGCCCGCGCCCGAGGAACCCGGTGGCAAACTCCTTGGTCAGTTCCTCGAGGCGGAGTACCACATGCGCTACTGCGGAGTGCCCTTCTTCAGCTCGTGTTCGATGAGCACCTCGAGCCACTGCGGCTGGAGATTGCCAAGCACCCGAACGCCGTTGATGAAGTAGGTCGGCGTCTGCCCGATTTGCAGGGCCACGCCGTCGGAGACGTCCTGCCGCACACCGGCGAGCATCGTCGGGTACCGCTCGGTGAAGTTGTTCAGCCCGGTGACGGACGTATAACCCTCTTTCACCACGTCGGTGGTCAGACGGGCCTGGTTGTCAAACAACCACTTCTCCATCTCATCAGCCTTGCCGGCTTCACGCGCCAGACGGAGTGCCACGGAGGACTCACACGCCGCATAGTGATTCATGTTCGGCGTGGTGTAGTTGCATTCGCCCTCAAGTGGAAAATCCTTGACGACGTATTTGATGGCCCCCGGATGCGACTGCGCATATTTGGCCAGCACCGGTTTGTACCAGACAAAACCTTCGCGACACGAGGGGCACTGGAAGTCGTTCCACTTGACGATGACGACCTTGGCACCGTCGGCGGGCACCCCGACGTCCACGCGCGGTTTGGATTCAAAGTCCGCCAGCCACTTGGCCACCGCATCTTCGGCCGGTACGGCCTGCTGGGCTTGATTGGTCGGGGCGTCGCCCGCTTTGGGCAAGTTGTCCTTGGGCAGATAGGCAATCGCCGCCACCGAACTGCCGACAAACAACACGGCGACGGTCAGCGCCACCGGGCTCATCGCCTGCAGGTCCTTGCCGACACGACCCGGCAGGTCGGCCACGGAGACCGACTGGCTGGTGCCGGAGAGCAAAAAGATGGCGAGCACGGCCACGTAGGTGCCCAGGCACAGCAGACACGCGGTGCCCAGGACGAAGAACGAGGCGTAGGAAAGATACAGCACGACGGCGAGGCCAATCGTGGACCACGCGAAGAGATACGCCCCGGCCGCACCCAGGGGCCCGCGCGTTCCGCCGTCTGCGGCCGGAGCTGAGGCCCCGCCAAACACCGCCAGCAGCAGGGCGACGCCAAACCAAATCAGGCCGAACAGGGCCGTGGACACGCCCTGAAACGACCCGTATTGGCTCAGATAGACCTGCGAACAATTAAACGTCGCGTTGACGTCACAGAAGCTCGTGTACGAGGGGTCGGTCAGCAGCCGATGATGCACCGAGAGCGACGCGCCCGAAAACCCGAGCCCGGCCAGGGCGGCCACCAGAATCAATGTGCGTGAACGTGGAGACATACCCGGGATTTGTACCACATCAGGAAGGGTTCTGGGTTCAGGGTTCAAGGTAATGGGTTCTGTTCCTGGTTCCGGAGTTCATGGTGCTGGGGTTCAGGGTTCAGCACCTTGAACCCTGAACAGAACCCAGCACCTTGAAACCCGGAACCCGGAACCTCTCGAGGGTGCCTGTTGCTAAATCGGCGTCGCGGGGGCGCCGAACGGCTCCGTGGGGGCGGCGGCGGCTGAGACCTGCCACACCGTGTTGGCGGCGTTGGTCGCGTAGGCCTTGCCGCCGGTCGTGCCAAACGTCTGCGGGATGGCCGTGGCGTAATACGCCGTCTGCGTGGCCGTGCCGTTGCAGTCGTTGGGACCAGCGGCACCGCCGGCACCGGCGGCCAGCGTGTAGTTGTAGCCGCTCTTTTGCGGCGCCGCGACCGCGCCGAGGTCGGGCGAGATGAACGGGACGGTGGTCCCGGGAGGCGGCGTGCCCAGCACGGTGAAGTCCACCGCATAGCCGTTGCTGCCGCACGAGGCGGAGTACGCCACTTCCGAGGAATTCACCACTTTCAGCGACGCCATCGCCGAGGTCTCGTTGCCGGTCATGCGGGCGCGCAACAATCCGGGCACTGCGATCGCCGCGATGATACTGATGATCGCGACGACGATCAGCAATTCAATCAATGTAAAACCTTCGTCTCGTTTGTGTGTCATAACGCGTTTCCCTTCACATGGCCGCACCCGGTGCCTCGTGATTGAAGCCCGCTGAGGTGTGGCAACCTCCGGGACCTTCCTAAGGCAACCTTGGTACCAGATCGACGCCGCCGCGAGACAACCAGCCCTAACTTGCACACCGGCCACCACTTGCAGTCGTCGCAGCGCGCGGCGCGTGAGCGGCGCGTGTCCATGCCGTCCCATCACGCGCCGTCACAATTGTCAGTACACCACGAAAAGGGATGGGGAGATGGTCAGGCCAACTGATTGATGAGTTCAAACAGCGGCAGATACATCGACACCACCACGACGCCGACTGCCCCGCAGAGGTCCGCTGCCGCGACCACTATCCACACCGGGACCGCCGCCGCCAGCAGCAAGGCGGCGTCGGGCGCCACGCGCTGCACCGCCGAGGTTGGCAGGCTGCGCGCCCATGCCCACACCGGCCGTCGCAGCTGCAATAC
>CAYZLT010000330.1:0-4213 GCA_964479175.1 uncultured Solibacteraceae bacterium
GCCCGAGTCGCTGATCGATCGGGCTCGGGATATCGAACGGCTGGCCGGTGCGCCGGCGTCGAGTACCGATCGCGCGTCCGGGTTTGCCGTCAGGAATGATTTCCTCTCTTGGCTCCGCGCGCAGCCGGGCAGCGAGGGTGGAGCCACGATCATGCGCGAGGGCCGACCGCCAAGTGTCGCGTTCTGGTATCGATCAAGTCCGTATTGGTTGGTCCCGAACGGCGTGCGGGTCACGGCCGGCGACCCTCCCGCCCTGGCTCCTGAGCAGACGCTGGTCGTGTTGGACCTGGCAGGGCGCCTGCTCGCGTTCGAGCGATTGCCCGCGCAGTTGCAGGCCAGGGCGCCGAGTGAAGTGCCGACCGTGATGTGGGATCCGTTCTTTGATGCCGCAGCCATTGACGTCTCGACGCTGACGCCGGCGACGCCGACCTACAGCCCACGCGCGTTCGCCGATGCACGCTCGGCCTGGACAGGGACCTGGCCCGGCATGCCCGGCGCAGCACTTCGGGTGGAAGCGGGTTCGTATCAAGGCACGATCGTGTACTTCCGCACGTTGGGGCCGTGGAATCTTCCGGAGGCGGTGCCCCCACACAGTCGATCGGTGACGATTGTGTCGCTCCTCGCGTTGCTGGTTGCGCCGGCGATGATGATCGCGGCCGGACTGGTCGCACGCGCCAATGTCAAAGCCGGGCGCGGCGATCGCCTTGGGGCCCGTCGGCTCGCCACCGTGGCGCTGGTGGTGCCGGTGGCCGGGTGGATCTTTGCGGCCCACCACATCCCAGACGTCGGAATCGAGCAAGGACGTTTCTTCGAGGCCATCGCACTCTCCCTGTTCGGCGCAGCGATGTTGTGGGTCTTTTATCTGGCTGCCGAACCGTACGTGCGAAAAACGTGGCCGCATATTCTCATCACCTGGTCACGTCTCCTGGCTGGGAGATTCCGGGATCCCCTCGTGGGACGTGACCTGCTGCTCGGCGCGGCCTGCGGCACGGCGATGACGGTCCTTTCGCATGTCTTTCATCTGGTGCCCGGTTGGATGGCGTGGCCGCCCATCGATCCTCATGCCCCGGAGTTGGTCCTCGGCACACGGGAGTTGATCGCGCGCGTGTTCATGGTGTTGTCCAATGCGATGAGCAACACGATGCTTGGCGTGCTTGGCCTGGCGCTGCTGCGATCGGCACTCCATCGTGTCTCGCCCCGCCTTGGCAGCACGACGGTGGCGTTCAGCGTGGCGGTACTGCTCTTTGCTCCACTGGCGGCACGTGGACAATTCCAGTCCGGCCATGTCACCCTCGACCTCGCCTTCGGCCTGCTGCTGGTCGCCATCATCCTCGGCGTGATTTTTCGCCTCGGCCTCTTCGCGGGCATCGTCGGATTTTTCTGCCACTTCTGGACGTGGGGCCTCGTGGTCACCTTCGACTCGACGCGGCCCTACTTTGAGACCGGGCTGGCAGGGTTGGCGGTGGTCGCCGGCATCGCCGTGCTCGGAATGGTGCTGAGCCGTGATCGCGACGCACAGGTGAGGGCCGAGCCGAGATGATGGCGCTCCAATGTGAACCCTCCTCCTGCTGATCGCCCTCACGGTCGCCCCCACGCTCGCGGCCGCGCAGGCGCCGGAGACGACCGGCACGGTCATGCGTTACCTGTGGACCGCGAACAATGCGCCTCTCGCGGACGGCGTTGAGGTCGCGGCGCCCATCGGCATCGGTGACGCTCAGCGATCGGTCCAACGCACCACAAAGGTCGTCGGCTGGCCCTCGCGTTTGCCATGACCATCCAGGAGGTCGTTGATCGGGAACGTGGCGAGACGTTTGTCCTCTGACAGCGTCACGCCGGGTGACTCAAGAAAACGTCCCTGCGCCAACGCCAGACGAATCACCGGTGACTCAAACACCGCTCCCAGGTCATCGTCACGAATGTCTTCGTCAACCCGCGTGTCCGCGTCGAGGGTCCAGGTCCACTCGAAGCCATCACGCGTGAACTCCACCAGCGACGAACCGCGAAGGCCGAATCGCGCGAGGACCCGTTCGCCCAGCGTGGCAAGACTCGGGAAACCGGCATCCGTGACCACGCTGAATGGCGGCCGTTCGCGCAGAATGCGCGACGTGAGTGGTGCGGGTGTGAACTGCTGCAGACCGCGTGCGACAGCATGATCGTTCCGGCGCACCGCCGCGATGAAGTCGTCCTCATCATTGTCGCGATCATCGGGTGATTCGGCATCCGATCGAACATCGCGCTCGGCAATCGACCAGACCACTCGCCGGTCTGCCTCAATGTACCACGTTGACACTACGTCTTTGCGCAGGCACGACGACGAGAGCACGGCCAGGATCAGTATTCCCAACACTCGGACGACAGTCGACACGTCGCTCACACTACCATACGCACTGAACGTAGAATGGCGACGCCATGATGCCTCCTCGTCGCCCTTACCTCGACGAGCGGATCGCCCGTCTCTTCGACGATCAGGAGCCGGAGTCGTTTGGCAGCGGCTGGATCAGCGGCACCGCCTCGGTGTTTCTCGGTGTGCTTTCGGTCGGCGGTGTGGCGTGTCTGCGGTTTCCGGATCTGCTGACGTGGCCTGGCATCCGCGAGGTCTATGCCCTCTCGTGGATTCGACCGCTGGTCGCGACCGTGATCGGTGGTGCCTTCATGCTGGGGCTCCTCAGCGCGCTGTTGCGACGACGCAAGGTGCTGGGCCTGACCGGCATGGGCCTCGCGCTGCTCGCGTCATTCGCGGGAGGCGCCACCGTGCCCGTGGAGTCCGCCCCGAGCACGTCGGTCGGACTCGGCCTCGACTGGTTCCTGCTCAACCTGCTGCTGGTGGCGCTGGTCTTTGTGCCGATGGAGCGTTTGTTTCCGCAGTGGCCCTCCCAGTCCACATTCAGGGCGGGCTGGACGACCGACGTAGCTCATTTTTTCGTCAGTCACGTGCTCGTGCAAATCTCAGCGTGGATCACACTGGCACCGGCCGCCGCGGCCACGCGTGTGCTCCTCTGGCCCGACGTGCAGTCCACCGTGGCGGCCCTTCCCTGGATTGTGCAGTTGGGTGCGATCGTGCTGCTGGCGGATCTCGGCGAATACACAGTGCATCGCGCCTTCCATCGGGTGCCGTGGCTCTGGCGATTTCACGCCATTCATCACTCCAGCGAACACATCGATTGGCTCGCCGGCTCACGCCTGCATCTGGTGGACGTTGTGCTCACGCGTGGCGTCACGTTTGTGCCGATCGCGCTGCTCGGGTTCGCCAACGGCCCTGTCTACACGTATCTGGTGTTTGTCTCGTTTCACGCGGTGTTCATTCACGCGAATGTACGCTTCCGCTTCGGTGCGGCTGAACACTGGCTCGTGACACCCCGCTTCCACCACTGGCACCACAGCGCGCAGCCGGAAGCCTTGGATAAAAACTTCGCCGTGCACCTGCCGTGGATCGACAAACTCTTCGGCACCTACCACCTGCCCAAGGATCAGTGGCCGACCAGGTACGGGCTCAGCGGCGACCGCATCCCCGACAGCTACACATCGCACCTGGTGTGGCCGTTCCGACGAGCCAAATAGGAAAGGGCGGCGGGGAACAATCCCCGCCGCCCGATTGGCGCGCTTCAGGATCAGCGCGCCCTACAGAACCCCGGACCTCGATTAGTACCGATAGTGATCCGGCTTGTAGGGACCGTCGACCGGCACGCCGATGTACTTCGCCTGTTCCGGCGTCAGCTTGGTGAGTTTCACACCGAGCTTGTCGAGGTGCAGACGCGCGACCTTCTCGTCGAGGTGCTTCGGCAACACGTAGACCTTCAACTCGTACTTCGAGGTGTTGTTGAACATCTCGATCTGCGCGATGACCTGGTTGCTGAAACTCGCCGACATCACGAAACTCGGGTGACCGGTCGCGCACCCGAGGTTGAGCAGACGCCCTTCCGCCAGCACGAGCACGCTGTGCCCGTCCGGGAACACGAACTCATCAAACTGGGGCTTGATGTTGATGCGCTCCACACCCTTCTTCTTCAACCCGGCCATGTCGATCTCGTTGTCGAAGTGGCCGATGTTGCCGACGATGGCCTTGTCTTTCATCCTGGCCATGTGGTCCACCGTGATGATGTTGTGGTTGCCCGTCGCCGTGATGAAGATGTCGGCCGTCGCGACCACATCTTCAAGCGTCGTCACCTGGTAGCCTTCCATCGCGGCCTGCAGCGCGCAGATGGGATCGACTTCC
>CAYZLT010000331.1:0-2599 GCA_964479175.1 uncultured Solibacteraceae bacterium
CTGCAGCAAAGTGCAGGACGCGTATGCGCTGCGCTGCGCGCCGCAGGTGCACGGCTCGGCGCGCGAAGCCATCACCTTCGCGCACCGGCTCGCGGAGATCGAGGCCAACTCCGCCACCGACAACCCGATGGTCTTTGCGGAAGACGACGAGATCGTGTCGGGAGGTAATTTCCACGGCGCGCCGATTGCCTTGGCCGCCGATACGCTGGCCATTGGCCTGGCGCAGCTCACCACCATCAGCGAGCGCCGGACCGATCGCATGATGACGCCGCACGAAAGTGGACTCCCCGCATTCTTGACCAGGGACTCTGGGCTCAATTCCGGCTTCATGATGGCGCACGTCACTGCGGCGGCCCTGACCGCAGAACTCAAGACGATGTGTCACCCGGCAGCCGTGGATACGATTCCGACCTCAGCGGGACGCGAAGACCATGTGAGCATGAGCATGGGCGCCGCGCTCAAGGTCGCACGGGTGCTGGAACTCGCCACGCAGGTGATTGCGATCGAGATCATGGCCGCCGCACAGGCCATTGATCTCTTGGCGCCCCTCACGACCAGCCCCGCCCTGGCCGCCGTGCACGCCGCGATCCGCGCACACGTCCCCATGCTGACCGCCGATCGCACGCCGGCACCCGATATCACATCCATCACCACGTTGATGCACTCGGGTGCACTGGAGCGCGCATGCCCAGTGCAACTAGCCTGATGCTGTCAACCGTTGACTCAGTCGGCACTCTTCTTTAGAGTGACGACTTCCGTACAGCCGCCAGCGCCTGACACCACGATGCCTGTCTCGACACGAGTTATTCGCGCGCCGCGTGGCGCTTCCCTCACCTGCAAAGGGTGGCCACAAGAGGCCGCCATGCGCATGCTCATGAACAACCTCGATCCCGAGGTGGCGGAGCGGCCCGAGGATCTCGTCGTGTACGGCGGCACCGGCAAGGCCGCGAGGAACTGGGCGTGTTACGACGCGATCATCGCCACACTGCAGCGGCTGGAGTCGGACGAAACACTCGTGGTGCAGTCCGGCAAACCCGTGGCGGTGTTCCGCACCCACCCCTGGTCGCCCCGCGTGATCATCGCCAATTCGATGTTGGTCCCGGCCTGGGCCACGTGGGCGAAGTTCCGTGACCTCGAAGACAAGGGACTGACCATGTACGGCCAGATGACGGCCGGGTCATGGATTTACATCGGCACGCAGGGCATTCTGCAGGGGACCTACGAAACCCTCGCCGCCGTCGCGCGCACACATTTTGGCGGCACCCTGCGCGGCCGGCTCTGCGTTACGGCAGGTCTGGGCGGCATGGGGGGTGCCCAGCCGCTCGCCATCACCATGAACGAGGGCGTGGCCCTGGTCATTGAAGTGGACCCGGCCCGCATCGCGCGCCGCCTGGCCACGCGGTATCTCGACGAAGCGGCCACGTCGCTCGACGACGCCCTCGCGCGTGCCGCGCAGTACCAGCGCGACGGCGTGGCACGGTCCATCGGGCTTGAAGGCAATGCCGCAGAAGTGCTGCCGGAGCTGGTCGCCCGCGGCGTGACGCCGGACGTGTTGACCGACCAGACCTCGGCGCATGACGCGCTGGTGGGCTATGTGCCCGACGGTCTCTCGCTCGCGGAGGCCGCCACGCTGCGCGCGGCCGATCCGAAGGAGTACGTGCGACGCTCGATGGCCGCCATGGCGACACACGTCCGTGCGATGCGTGCGATGCAGGATCGCGGCGCGGTGACGTTTGACTACGGCAACAACATCCGGGCGCAGGCCGAACAGGCCGGTGTGACCGACGCGTTCACCATTCCTGGGTTTGTGCCCGAGTATGTACGTCCGCTCTTCTGTGAGGGCAAGGGCCCGTTCCGCTGGGCGGCACTGTCGGGTGATCCGGCAGACATCGCAGCGACTGATGAGCTCGCGCTGCAGATGTTTGCGCACGACGAACCGCTGTGCCGCTGGATTCACATGGCGCGCGAACGTGTGGCGTTCCAGGGGCTGCCCGCGCGCATCTTCTGGCTCGGCTACGGCGACCGCGCGACGTTCGGACTCGCGCTCAACGATCTCGTGCGTCGTGGCGTCGTGTCTGCGCCCATCGTGATCGGCCGTGATCATCTCGATGCCGGATCGGTCGCGTCACCCAATCGTGAGACCGAAGCGATGCTCGACGGCAGTGATGCGATTGCCGACTGGCCCATTCTCAACGCCCTCCTCAATACGTCGTCTGGCGCAACGTGGGTCTCGGTGCATCACGGCGGTGGCGTGGGCATTGGGTATTCGATTCACGCCGGCATGGTCGTTGTCGCCGACGGCACGGCGGAGGCGGATGAGAAGTTGTCGCGTGTGCTGACCTGTGATCCCGGCATGGGCGTGGTGCGCCACGTGGATGCCGGCTACCCCACGGCAATCGCCACTGCGCATGCACGTGGGATTGACGTTCCGATGGAGCCGCGATCGTGATCGTTGAACGTCCAGGCCTTGAACGACGCGTGCTTGAATCGCTCGATGCCGGCCGCATTCCGGTCGTGCTCGGCGGCTGTGCGGCGGGGCGCACGTCATTGCTCCTGCGTCTCCAGTCGTTTTTTGGCGCTGACCGTGCGCAGTACATCG
>CAYZLT010000331.1:2609-4201 GCA_964479175.1 uncultured Solibacteraceae bacterium
CGGCGACGACACCCGAGCGGTGCCTGCAGGCCGTGATCGCCTCAGCGCCTGCCAGTGTCCGCGCGACGTCGGCACCCTCGGCGACGTCGGCACCAGCCAACGCGAAGGCCGCCTTTGACGGCCTCACCCACTACTTCGCGGCGGCGACGGCCCAATCGCAGAGTCCCGTCACGTTCCTCATCGACGAAATTCAGGACGTGCGGACGTTCGAGAGTTTCCCGGGCTTGCGTCACGTGCAGCGCGACATCGTGGCGCGCATCGCGTCGAGCCCGAATGCGTTTGTCCTCGCGTCGCGATTCACCACACGCGCCCACCGCTTGCTGCGTGATGCGCCTGCGCGGTTTGAGGTGATTCACATGCCGCCGCTGGGTGCCGACGAGGTCAGTCTCCTCGCGCATCAGGCCAGCGACGACAACGTCACGTGGCCCGCGGCACTGGCGGGTGATGTGGCGACGATGGCGGGTGGCCGTGCAGGATACGCGCGGCTGATTGTCGATGCGGTACTCGCGCAACCCAATGGCCGACGCAGTGCCGGCGACGGATTGGCCGCCGCCTTCGCGCCCGACGGCGCCCTCACCGCGCGTTGCCGCGAAAGTTACGAGTTCCGTCTGCACCGTGCGCGTGGATACGGTGCCCTCAAGGCGATTCTCGGTGTACTTGCCGAACAGGAAAGCCTGACGCTGACGGAAATCAGCCAGCGTCTCCACCGCACACCAGGATCGACCAAGGACTACCTCTCCTGGCTCGAGGACGTGGATCTGGTGACGGTCCAGCGCAAGCGGTACACGTTTGGCGATCCGCTCCTTCGGCTCTTCGTTCGCCTGTACGCGCAACCCGTGCCGCCGACCAGCGACGATGTGGCCCGCGAGGTCGCGGCGTTCGTCAAGGGCACGTCGCCTACTGCGGTGGCGACACCTTCTGTGGCGATCACGGCGTCGGCCGAGGTGCCGGCTCCGGTGGCGGGTGGGGATCGATCGGGGATTATCGAGATCGACTGACACGACGTCCGGGGTTCCCGAAGTCCTGGCGAAACACACCAACACTCTGACTCGTGACGTGGCACACTGCCATGGTGCTGCGCATCTGCCTTGGGTCATCCCGGCATGGCGGCTGCATCACGACGCCGCATGGGTATCACACGGATCGAAGACCTTCTCGCGTTTCAACGTGCGGTGATGTTCAAGGAAAGTATCTACACCCTCGTTCGCGCGACGTCGTCTGCGTACCGAGACCGGCAATGGCGCCGGCAGATCTTCGATTCAGCTATGGGTGTTGACAGCAACAGCGCTGAAGGCTGGATAAGCAGAAGTGCGGCGCAGATCTGTCAGTTCCTGGACTATGCCCACGCTTCGCTCGACGAAACCCGCCGACGATCAAGTTACGTGCTCGGTCGCATGGGCCGGACAGCCGATGCGAGGGAGGTGCTTCGGGACCTCGAGCAGAGCTCGCGTCCGATTCCGCACCAGGCCGCGCAGGCTCTCGAGCGCGGTCATCGGCTCGCGCAGGCGCGCAAGGTCGCGTGGGTCCTCAAGATCGAACCGTTCCCCCCGTCCTGCGGCGACAAGCACCTGTCTGGCCAGCGTGGTCTTGCC
>CAYZLT010000332.1:0-4191 GCA_964479175.1 uncultured Solibacteraceae bacterium
TACATGGACGGCGCGAACATGAACGCCCAGGTCGGGGTGACCAGCCCCGCGTCGATTGGTGCGGACGTCTGCCACCTCAACCTGCACAAGACGTTTGCCATCCCGCACGGCGGCGGCGGGCCCGGCATGGGCCCCATCGGCGTGGCGGCGCACCTGGCGCCGTTCCTGCCGGGCCATCCCGTGATTGCCACCGGCGGTGGCTCACCCGTGCACGCGGTGTCGGCCGCCCCGTGGGGCAGCGCGAGCATTCTGTTGATCTCGTACGGCTATATCTCGATGCTCGGCGGGGAAGGCGTGACGGCTGCGACTCAATACGCGATGCTCAACGCCAACTACATCAAGGCACGTCTGCAGGGGCACTATCCGGTGCTGTACGCTGCGGCCAACGGACGCGTCGCGCATGAACTGATCTTTGACCTGCGCCCGTTCAAGGCGCACGGTGTGGACGAAACCGACATTGCCAAACGTCTGATGGACTACGGCTTCCACGCGCCGACGGTGTCATTCCCCGTGGCCGGCACGCTGATGGTCGAACCGACAGAAAGTGAACCGAAGGAAGAGCTCGACCGCTTCTGCGACGCGATGATTGCCATCCATGGTGAAGTCCAGGACGTCATCTCGGGCAAGTCTGACAAGGTCGACAACGCGCTCAAGAACGCCCCGCACACAGCCCAGGACGTGTCGGCGACCGAGTGGAACCACACGTACACTCGCGAACAGGCGGCGTACCCGGTGGCCTCACTGCGCCAGTTCAAGTTCTGGCCGACGATCTCGCGCATCGACAACCCGTACGGCGACCGCAATCTGATCTGCGCGTGCCCGCCGATGTCGGACTACGAATAAGGGCTTATTCACAGGGAGGCACGGAGACACGGAGCAATACGATTTGTTCTTGAAGAAAAAGAACCCTCCGTGTCTCCGTGCCTCCCTGTAAATTGCTCTTAGCCGACGCGGAGCCTGAACTCGTCTAGCAGGCGCAGCGTAACCGCCCCAGGCTTGCCCGCGCCGATCGTGCGCTCGCCCACACGCACCACCGGCGTGACTTCACGCGTGGTGCCGGTGAGAAACGCCTCGTCCGCCTCAAACACGTCCTGGGGAGTAAATGAACGCTCCTCCGTGTGAACGCCGATATCCGTGCCGAGGTCCATCACGAACTGGCGCGTGATGCCCGGGAGCAATCCGTCGGCGAGCGGCGCCGTGCGGAGCCGGCCGTCCTTCACGATGAAGAAGTTGGACTGGGAGCACTCGACGATGTGACCGTCGTGATTTTGCATGAGTGCCTCGTCCGCGTGCTGACGCAAGGCCTCCTGCATCGCGAGCGCGTTGTTGAGGAGGTTGTTCGACTTGATGGTGGGATTGAGCGCACTGGGATGGTTGCGCCGGACGTCCACAAGCGCGACGGTGATCCCTTCCGTGAACGTCCGCTCGGGCGGTGCCGGGAACGCCTTCACGATGATCACCAGCGTCGGCGCGGGACACGCCGCCGGGTTGTAGGTGAGGGCGCCGACCCCGCGCGTGAGCAGGATGCGAATGTAGGCCTCGGGCAGGGGACCCAACAAACGGTCGTGGGCCGTCATCGTGTCGTCAATCCAGCCGTGCATCTGCGTGTCACTGAAGGGCACGTCGAGCGCCATCAGCCCGGCGGATCGCCGCAGGCGGTCCATGTGGGGCCCAAAGAGAAACGGCGCCCGTCGGTACGTGCGCAGCGTCTCGTACACGCCCTCGCCATACAAAAACCCGTGATCAAACACCGGCACCACGGCGTCGGCCGCCAGGGAAATCGTGCCGTTCACATAGACGACTGCCTGAAGTGCGCTCATACGTGCGCGTATAGTACGCTCGCTGTCGCAAGTATGCGAGTCCTCAACACTCTTCAGATGCGGGAGGCCGACCGGCGCACCACCGAGGACGTCGGGGTGCCCTCGATCGTCCTGATGGAAAACGCCGGCCGCCAGGTGCTTATCGCCATCGAGGCGACGTTTGACGACGCCGCCTCGCTCAGGTACGCCATCCTGTGCGGGAAGGGCCAGAACGGTGGCGATGGATTCGTCGTGGCCCGGGCCATGCTGGAGCGGGGCATCACGGCGTCGGTCTTTCTGGTGGGACGCGACGTGGACGTGCGGGGCGACGCGCGCACCAATCTGCAGATTCTCTCCAACTTGTCGGTCGACGTCGTCGAGATCGCCGACGGCACGGCGTGGGAACTTCATGCGCCCGCGGTGCTGGCGGCCGACGTGATCGTCGACGCCATTGTCGGAACCGGACTCAAAGGCCCCGTGGCGGGCCTGGTCGAATCCATCGTCGATGACCTGAACGCGTCCGACACCCCGGTGGTCTCCATTGATTTGCCCACTGGGCTCGACGCCAGTGCTGCGCACGTGCCGGGCCCCGCAATCGAGGCCACGCTGACCGTGACGTTCGGCGCGCCAAAGATCCCACACGTACTGCCCCCGGCCGAACACCACATCGGCAGTCTGGTGATCGCCGACATCGGTATTCCTCAGTCAGTGATTACACAGGTCGAGGGCCCGTGGATCGAGCTGCTCACCAAAGACGGCATGCGCCGCCACGTGAACCCGCGCGCGGCCGAAAGTCAGAAGGGCGACTACGGCCGAATCCTGGTCGTGGCCGGGTCGCTGGGCAAAACTGGCGCGGCCCACCTGACCGCCATGGCCGCACTTCGCTCGGGCGCGGGCCTGGTCACGATCGCCACGCCCCGGTCGTGTGTGCCCATCCTTGCGGGTCTGGGTGTCGAGTACATGACTCTCGGCCTGGATGAAACGCCTGAGGGGCAGCTCGCCTTCGAGGGGGTGGATCCGGTCGTCGACTTTGACGCCGACGTCATCGTCCTTGGCCCCGGCCTGGGTCGTGGCCCCTCGACCTCTGCTTTTGTGCACGCGGTGATCGAACGTGCCGGCGTGCCGGTCATCGTCGACGCCGACGCGCTGTTTGCCTTCGCCGGAGACACCGACCACCTGCAGGGCCGGGACGATGTAGCCATCATCATCACCCCCCACCCAGGTGAGATGGCGCGGCTCCTGGACGTGGGCGTGGACGATGTCCAGGCCCATCGGCTGGAGGTCGCCAGGGACTTCGCCACAGCGAGGCAGCTCCACGTGGTGCTCAAGGGCCATCGCACCGTCATCGCGTCCCCTGACGGGCGCCTGAGCCTGAATATGACCGGCAATGCCGGCATGGCGACCGGGGGCACCGGAGATGTGCTGTCGGGGATGATTGGCGCGTGGTGCGGCCAACTGCGTGATCCAGCTGCGGCCTGCCAGCTCGCCGTGTATCTGCATGGACTCGCGGGGGATTTGGCTGCGGCCGACGAAGGGGAAGTGGCGATGATCGCCGGCGATATGGTGGACCGTCTGGGCGACGCCGTGCTCGAAGTGACTTCGCAGAAATGACCCAACGTACCCAGACACGCTCGTCTTCGGAAGCCGACACCGTGGACGCCGGCCGCCGCTTTGCCGAGCGGCTGTCGCCCGGTGACGTGGTGCTCATCTCAGGCCCCCTGGGCGCCGGCAAGACGGCGTTTGTGCGTGGACTCACCGAAGGGTTGGGCGGCGTCTCGAGTGACGTCTCGAGCCCCACGTTCACCCTGATTCAGCAGTACTCGGCGCGCATTCCGCTCTTCCACGTAGACCTGTATCGATTGACCGCGCAGGAGGCCGCCGACCTCGGGCTTGAGGAGACGGGGGAGGACGGCGTGCTCGCGGTGGAATGGCCGGATCGCTGGGCGCACGCGCCAGAGTCTGCCTGGCAGATCACCATCAGCGACAACGGGGGTGACGCCCGGACGATCGAGTACGCGCGGAACGAACGGAACTATTCGACGCGGTAGTTCGGGGCTTCCTTGGTGATGATCACGTCGTGGACGTGGCCTTCACGCATGCCGGCGGCGGTCACTCGAATCAGTTCCGCCTCGCGCTGCAGCGTCGGAATATCCGGGCACCCGCAGTACCCCATCCCCGCACGAAGACCACCAATCAGCTGATGAATCATCGCCTGCACGCTGCCCTTGTGGGCGACGCGGCCTTCGATCCCTTCCGGGACCAGCTTGTCGGAGTTGTCCTTGCCGTCGAGATCGAACTCGTCCTGGAAGTAGCGGTCACGGCTGCCGCGGCGCATCGCGCCGAGCGAGCCCATGCCGCGGTATTCCTTGAAGCTGCGGCCCTGATACAGGAT
>CAYZLT010000333.1:0-4183 GCA_964479175.1 uncultured Solibacteraceae bacterium
GGCCGGCACCGTCTGGATCCGGGTACCCCGCCTCGTCGAGCAGCGCGCGTGCCTTGTCGAGGTCGCGCGTAAACCGAAACGTCTTCGCGTTATGTGCCCACGACATCGGCGGCACGATCCCGACCGCGGTCGCGGCCAGCCCCTGTCGCAGGTGGTCCACGATCGCGGTCGTGTCCACGGCGTATCCAATGGCCTGACGCAGCCGCCGGTCCTGCAACATCGGGTCGCGCAGGTTGAAGCCCAGGTAGGCGTAGTCGGTGCCAAGCGCGGTGACCACCTGCACGTCGGCAGACTTCTTCAGCCCTGCCACGATGTCCGGCGAGAGGTCGTTGACCACCAGATCGATGGACCCCTTGCGCAGCTCCAGCCCACGCATCGTCTCATCGGGAATCACACGCAGCACCAGGCCGGCGTTTTTTGGCGCACCGCGATAGTGCCCCTCAAACGGCGTCAGCGTGGTGGACTCGTCGGCAATAAACGAACCCAGCCGATACGGACCTGTGCCGATCGGCTGTCGCGCGGCCTCGGCACCCGTGCCTTCGGGCACGATGCCCATCACGAGATTGACGGGGAAAGACGCAGACGGCTCTTTGAGGCGGAAGGCCACGCGCGCCTCGTCAAGAATGTCCACCGACGTGAGCGACCGGTACGCGCCCTTGCGACCCGAGACGAATTTGGGATCCAGAAAGCGACGGAACGTAAACGCGACATCACGGACGGTGAGTTCGCGTCCATCGTGAAACGTCACACCCGTCGGGATGGTGACAACGTAGGTGGAAGGGTCGGGCCAGTCGAGCGCCGTTGCAAGATCCGGCACGACGCGAAGATTCTCGTCGATCCGCAGCAACGAGGAATAGAGCAGTTGGTGGATCTTCTGCGACGCCTCATCAAGCCCGATGGCGGGATCAAAATTCGTCGGGCTGTTGGCCATGCCGACGACAATCACGTCGGCGGGGCGAGGGGGGACCTGTCCACACGCCGCGGCAAAGAGCGCGAGAGAGACGATGAGACGGCGCGTCATTCTCCCGCCTCTCATTCCTCCGCCTCGCGCGCCAGTTCCGCCAGCAGGTTGAGCGCCTCGAGCGGTGTGAGGCCATCCACGTTCAGCCGACGGAGCCGCTCGACAACCGCGTGGGTTTCGGCGGGCGCGTGAAAGAGTCCGAGCTGCGCCTGCACGGGCGCTGGCGCACCGGACAGGCTCGGGCGTCCACCGCGCTGCAGTTCGTCGTGCTCGAGCGACTTCAGGATCTCGGTCGCGCGTCGAACGACGTTCGACGGCAGCCCGGCCAGTCGCGCGACCTGAATACCGTAGGACCGATCCGACCGGCCCTCAATGACCTTGTGCAGAAACACGATGTCGTCTTTGAATTCGCGCGCGGCCACATGGAAGTTGACCACGCCGGCGATGCCGTCGGCCAGGTCCGTGAGCTCGTGATAGTGGGTTGCGAAGATGGTCTTGGGTGTGGCGCGTTCGTTGGTCGCGAGGTGTTCGGCGACCGCCCATGCGAGGCTGAGTCCGTCGAACGTCGCCGTGCCGCGGCCAATTTCATCGAGGATCACCAGGCTGCGCGACGTCGCCGTGTGCAGGATCGTGGCCGTCTCCTGCATTTCGACCATGAACGTCGACTGGCCGCGTGCGATGTTGTCGGACGCACCGACGCGCGCGAAGATGCGGTCAACGATCGAGAGCTTCGCGCGTTTCGCAGGTACAAACGCACCCGCCTGCGCCATGACTGCGAGCAGCGCCGTCTGTCGCAGAAACGTGGACTTGCCGCCCATGTTCGGTCCCGTCAGGATGACCAATTGTTTCGTGGTCGCGTTGAGCGACACGTCGTTGGGCACAAACGCCGACGCCACATGGCGCTCCACGACCGGATGACGCGCATCGAGGGCCGAGAACTCGTCGCCTTCGTGCATGTGCGGCTTCGTGTAGTTGCCGGCCGCAGCGGTATCGGCCAACGCCGCGAGCGTGTCGAGCGACGCCACGGACCGTGCGGTATCCAGGATGCGCGGCGCTTCACCGGCCACCCGAGTGCGAAGGGCTTCAAACAGCGCGAGTTCGCGCGCGACGATGCGTTCGTCGGCGTGCAGGACTTTGTCTTCGTATTCCTTAAGCGCCGGAGTGATGTAGCGTTCGCCGCCCGCGATTGTCTGTTTGCGGATGTAGTCGGCGGGCGCGTTCGCCAGATTCGCCTTGGTGATCTCGATGTAGTAGCCGAACACCCGGTTGTAGCGGATCTTGAGGGAGGAGATGCCCGTGCGGACACGTTCGGCCTCTTCCATCGCGGCAATGGCCGTCTTGCCGCCGCGGCTGATCGTCCGCAGTTCGTCGATCTCGGCGTCCACGCCATCACGAATGACTCCGCCATCACGGGCGATGGCCGGTGGTTCATCGAGCAGTGTCGCTTCAATGACGTCACGCAGATCCGCCATGTCGTCGAGTTCGGCGAGCAGGCTGAGCACCAGCGGCGCCTGCAGAGGCGTGAGGATGCCGCGCAACTTCGGGAGCAGTGACAACGACTGGCGCAAGGCCACGAGGTCGCGAGGGCCGGCCGTGCCGAGTGAGGCGCGTGCCACCAGACGTTCAAGGTCGTGCATGCCCTTGAGCAGGTCGCGAAGTTTTGCGCGTTCGGTCGATCGGAACGCAAAATCCTCCACCGCATCAAGGCGGTCCTGAATGCGAGCCAGCGCCACGAGTGGACGCAGGAGCCAGGAGCGGATCAAGCGTCCACCCATCGAAGTGACGGTGCGATCCAGTTCGTCGAGCAGGGAACCCGCGCGTCCGCCATCCACGCCCTCAATCACGTTGAGATGGCGCAGGGTGACCGGGTCGATGAGCAGGGCGTCAGTGGTGATGCGGCGCGTGATGTCGCGCACGTGCGCCAGGTCCACCCGCTGCGTGTCCCTGAGATACCCGACAATGGCGCCTGCCGCCGCCGTCGCCGCGGGGGCATCGTCGAGTCCGTAGCCTGCCAGTGACGCTGTGCGGAGTTGGTCGATGAGCAACTCACGTGCGCGCGCCGGATCAAACGACCACGCTTCGAGTCGGGTGAGCCGTGGGGTGACGACCGGCGGCACCCAGAGGTCCGCGTTGGCCTCATCCGCGATCAGCAGTTCCTTCGGACGGAGCACCGCAATCTCGGCGGCCACCGCGGCGTCGGCGCCGGCACCGGTCCATTCCGCCGCAGAAAACTCACCCGTGGAGACATCGATCACCGCGAGGCCCACACGTGTGGCATCGGTGCGCGTGACGGCAGCGAGAAATGCCGGTTCGCGCGCATCGAGATATCCCGCATCCGTGAACGTGCCCGGTGACACGATCCGCGTGACTTCTCGTTTCACCAGGCCTTTGGCCTGTTTGGGATCTTCGACCTGCTCGCACAGCGCGACGCGATAGCCGTGTTTGACGAGTCGTGCGAGGTACCCGTCCACCGCGTGGTAGGGCATGCCGCACATGGGAATGGCCGAACCCGTCGCGTCCTTCGATCGTGAGGTCAGCGTCAGCTCGAGCACGCGCGAGGCCACGATCGCGTCCTCGTAGAACATCTCGTAGAAGTCGCCCATACGAAACAACATGATCGCGTCGCGATGCTGGCGCTTCGCGTCGAGATACTGGCGCATGGCCGGTGTGGGGGCCGGTGTGGCGGGTGTGGTTGTCACGGGAAACGGTGCGGCTGACTGCGCCGAGTATAACATTCTGCTCATGGTCACCCTGGCGCTCGAAACCGTCACTCCCGCCGGAAGTCTCGCGATCTGGCGCGATGGTCAGGTGATTGCCGAGACCGGGGACACGACCACGCCACACGCCGCGCGCCTCCCCATGGCGCTCGTGGACTTTCTTGCGGCGCAGGGCCTGGCACTCTCCGATGTGGGGCGGCTGGCCGTGGTGTGTGGCCCAGGCTCGTTCACCGGGGTCCGCATCGGGATGGCCTGTGTGCAGGGACTCGCTGTGACGCGTGGTCTCGACGTCGCCGCCGTGTCCACACTCGAGGCGATTGCCGAAGGGTGGCGTGTGGCCACGCCCGACGCCCCTCCGCAGACCGTGGTGGCCTGCCTGGACGGAATGCGCGGGGAAGTGTTCACCGCGGTCTTCATGTGGGACGGGCAGGTGATGCGCAGCGTCGGCGAGGCCGTGGTCGGCGTTCCGAGCCCGGATGTGGTCGAGGGCCTTGCCGGGCCCGTG
>CAYZLT010000334.1:0-1485 GCA_964479175.1 uncultured Solibacteraceae bacterium
ATGTTCTACCAGCGCCCTGTCGGCACATACGTGATTCAGGTGTGTCGCACGTTGTCCTGCGCGCTCAACGGCGCCGAACGTGTGACCGAAGAACTGCAGAAGGTCCTCGGGATCTCCCCCGGCGAGACCACGGCCGATGGCGCGTTTTCGCTGTTCGAGGTCGAATGCCTCGGCGCCTGTGACCGCGCGCCGGTCGTGGGCGTCAATGACGACTGGCACGAGTGTCAGCGTCCCGAAGACGCCCAGAAATTGGTTGATGGCCTCCGCACCAAAGGTGCCGCGTCGCTGACGGGCTGCCATCTGCACAAGGAAGGTGCGTAGTGCGGAGTGCCCAGTGCGACGTGCGCCGATTATCGATTCAGATTGCCAATCTCCGATTGTCAGTTTCCCAATCAACGATGACCGCTTTCAGATTTCAGATTGTCGATTGACATGGACCTAATCCTCACTCCTCATGTGAACACGCCCAACGGCTTCACGCTCGACTTCTACGTCAAGCAGGCCGGCTCCGACGGTGGTTATGCCGCGTTGCGCAAGGCGCTGACGATGACGCCGGATCAAGTGGTGGATGTCGTCAAGGCGTCCGGTCTGCGCGGGCGCGGCGGGGCAGGGTTCCCGACCGGCATGAAGTGGCAGTTCGTCGACAAGAAGTCGCCGAAAGCGAAATACATCTGCTGCAATGCCGACGAAAGCGAGCCCGGCACGTTCAAAGACCACGTGCTGATGGAGCGCAACCCGCACCTGCTCTTTGAAGGGTGCCTGATTGCGTGTCACGCCATTGGCGCGAAGGTCGCGTACATCTACATCCGCGGCGAGTTTTATCACGTGCAGCAGGTGCTCGAAGCCGAGCTGGCCAAGGCGCGTGCCGCCGGGTTCATCGGCAAGAACATCTTCGGTACCGGGTTTGACTGCGAGATCTTCGTGCACCGCGGCGCCGGCGCGTATGAGGCCGGTGAAGAGACGGCGCTCATCGAATCGCTCGAAGGCAAACGGGCACAGCCCCGGCTGAAGCCGCCGTTTCCGGCCGTGGCCGGGCTCTACGATTGCCCGACCGCCGTCAACAACGTCGAGACCCTCTGCAACGTGCCGCCCATCATCACGCGTGGGGCGGAATGGTTCGCGGCGCTGGGTCCGGACAAAAACGGCGGCCCCAAGCTGTATTGCGTCAGTGGCCACGTCAAAAAGCCGGGTGTCTACGAGGCCCCGATGCATGTGACGCTGCGCGAACTCATCTACGACGACAAATACGCCGGCGGCATCCGCGGTGATCGCAAACTCAAGGCGGTCATTCCCGGCGGATCGTCGGTGCCGATTCTGTTGCCCCATCAGCTCGATGTCCCCGCCAGTTTTGATGGCGTCGTCTCGGCGGGTTCGATGCTCGGCTCCGCCGGCATAATCGTCATGGACGAGACGACCTGCATGGTCTGGGCGGCTGAGAATCTTCTCCACTTCTACACACACGAATCGTGCGGCAAGTGCACCCCG
>CAYZLT010000334.1:1495-4181 GCA_964479175.1 uncultured Solibacteraceae bacterium
GGGCAGATGAAGGACATCGACCTGCTGCTCTCGGTGGCCAACAACATCATGGGCAAGACGTTGTGCGCCTTTGGTGATGCCGCCGCCACACCGGTGCTGACCACCGTCGGACTGTTCCGCGAAGAGTTCGAAGCGCATGTGCGCGAGGGGCGCTGCACGCTCAAGGCCAACTGGCGCTCGGAGGCGCGGGCTCACGCCCACGCGCACTAATCCATGGACTCCACCCTCATCGCCCATCTCGTCGTCATCGGTTTCACCTTCTTCATGCTGCTCAATTCAGCGGCCGTCCTGGTGCTCATGGAGCGCAAGGTCGCCGCGTTTGTGCAGCAGCGCCTCGGACCCAATCGTGTGGGTCCCTGGGGCGCGATGCAGCCGCTGGCCGACATCATCAAGCTGGTGATGAAAGAGGAACTGCGGCCCAAGGGCGCCGACACATTCCTGTTTTATCTCGCGCCGATCTTGTGCGCGGTCGCGGCCTTCGCCGCGTTTTCCGTGGTGCCCTTCGGCGCCGATACCGACTTCTTCGGCTTGCTCGACGCGCCCATCAAACTCGTGGCCGCCGACGTCAACGTCGGTGTGCTGGCACTCTTCGCCATCACGTCGATGGGCGTCTACGGCATCGTGCTTGCCGGGTGGGCGTCCAACAGCAAGTACTCGCTGCTGGGCGGCCTGCGCTCATCAGCCCAGATGATCAGCTACGAGCTGTCGTTTGGTCTGTCGCTGGCCTCGGTCGTGATGCTCGCCGGCAGCCTCTCGCTCAACGACATCGTCAACGCGCAGTCGGGCTACTGGTTCGGGTTCATTCCGAAGTGGTACATCTTCCTGCAGCCGATCGGGTTCTTCATCTTCATGACGGCTGCCGTGGCCGAAACCAACCGCGCGCCGTTCGACTTTCCGGAAGCCGAACAGGAACTGGTCGCCGGCTATCACACCGAATACAGCTCGATGACGTTCGCGCTGTTTTTCATGGCGGAATACATCGCGATGGCCACGATGTCGGCCGTCGCCGTGAACCTCTTCCTGGGGGGCTGGCACGGACCGTTCCTGCCGACGTGGCTGGGCTGGATCTGGTTCCTGGCCAAGGTGTTCCTGCTGCTCTTCTTCTACATCTGGATGCGGTGGACCTTGCCGCGGTATCGGTATGACCACCTGATGGAGTTTGGCTGGAAGTGGCTGCTGCCGGCTGCCACGATTAACCTGCTGGTCACGGCCGGCGTTGTCCTCTGGATGGGGTGGTAGCCGCAATGGACGCACTCTTCTTCTGGATCTTCGCGGTCATCATGATCGTGTCATCGGTGCTGGTCGTCGGCCAGCGCAACCCGATGTACAGCGTGTTGTTGCTGATTGTGTCGTTTGCGGCGCTCTCCGGGCTCTATGTCTTGCTCAACGCGCCCTTCATGGCCGTGTTGCAAATCATCGTCTACGCCGGCGCCATCATGGTGCTGTTCCTCTTCGTCGTCATGTTGCTCAACGTGTCGTCAGAGGAGCAGGAGGGCAACGACAAGAAGCCCCGGTTCGTGATTGGCCCTGGCCCCCGCCGCTTTGGCGCGGTCCTGGCCGTGGTGCTGGCCGTGCAGCTCATCTGGGCGCTGCGGACCATTGCCGAGGCACCCTTCGCGGATGACGGTAGCGTGCCCACGACCGTGCGCGATATCGGCCTGCGACTCTTCCGTGAGTATGCGTTTGCCTTTGAAGCAACGTCGATTCTCATCCTGGTGGCGATGGTCGGTGCCGTCATCCTCGCGCGAAAGGAACGCTGACCGTGTTGCCTGAACCGACGCTCAATACGTACCTGGCGCTCTCCGCCGTGCTGTTTTCCATCGGCACGGCCGGTGTGTTCCTGCGGCGCAACCTCATCACGGTCCTGCTCTCGGTGGAAGTGATGCTCAACGCCGTCAATCTGACCTTCGTCGCCGTGGAC
This sequence comes from uncultured Solibacteraceae bacterium, assembly GCA_964479175.1. Lineage (GTDB taxonomy): Bacteria > Acidobacteriota > Vicinamibacteria > Vicinamibacterales > SCN-69-37 > SYFT01. The sequence goes on from CAYZLT010000334.1 coordinate 3,417, forward strand.
CGGTTCCGCGGCACGGTGGACGGTCAGATCATCGCGTTTTTCGTGATCACGGTCGCGGCCGCCGAAGCCGCCGTCGGTCTGGCCATCGTCATCGCATTGTTCCGGCATCGAGAGACGCTCAATCCGGACGCTTTTACGACGTTGAAGTGGTGAACCTGTGCGCCTGCTGCTGATACCTCTCCTTCCGTTTCTCGGGTTCCTGGTCAACGCGACCGTCGGTCGTCGCTGGTCCAAGAACATCACCGGCGGCATCGCGACGGCGGCCATGGCCGGCGCCTTCGGCGTCGCGGCCACGTCGGTGTGGACGATGCTGGGGCTCGAGCCCATTGGCGGCGTGCGCGCCATCGACGAACACGTGTTCACGTGGATCGCCTCCGGCAATCTCCAGATTCCGTTTGCCCTGCGCCTCGACCCGCTCGCAGCGCTGATGATTCTGGTGGTGACCGGCATCGGGACGTTGATTCACCTGTATTCGACGGCCTACATGCACGACGAGACCGACGCAGACTTTGCGCGGTACTTTTCGTACCTGAACCTGTTCGCGTCGTTCATGCTCATCCTGGTGCTTGGCGCCAGCTTCCCGGTGATGTTCATCGGCTGGGAAGGTGTGGGCCTCTGTTCCTACCTGCTCATCGGCTTCTACTTCACGAAGCCGGCGGCGGCTGACGCCGGCAAGAAGGCGTTTGTCGTCAACCGCATCGGCGACTTCGGCTTCATCCTCGGCATGCTGATTCTCTTCACCGAGGTCGGCACACTCGACTTCCA
>CAYZLT010000335.1:0-4180 GCA_964479175.1 uncultured Solibacteraceae bacterium
CTTCTAATACCCCCACGGCGCGGGCGGCGCGGCGATGGGCCTCGACAGATCAAACGCCATCCGCACCGAGTGCCCCATCGTCGGCCAATGCACGCCGTAGTGGAAGGTGTTCGCGTCCACGAAATGCATGAACCAGAAGTTGTCGGCGCGCAGCGGGAGGATCTTCGCGGTGTGTTCGTCGGCCTTGAAGATTTGCCTGGTCGGCAACCCCGGCTTCGGCGCGTCGCCGCCGTACTGCGAGATCTTGTCCTCGGTGCCGTCTTCGTGGCGATGATCGTGTTTAAGGCGAATCGTGTCGCCCGCTTTTGTGAGGATCCAGTTGCGCGAACGGTCATCGTTTTCGTGCAGCGCGATGTGGATCCGGTCGGCTGAACACTCCCGGAAGTGGGCGATCAGCACCTTGCCTTCCAGACCCGCGCGGTAATACTCCGTCACATCGTCCACCGTCCCCGCGTAGGCCTTGCCGCAGTGTGATTGCAGCGACGCCCAGAAGGTCTCCTGTTCAGGTGTCAGTGTGCCACTGGGCCCGGAAATCAGGCCTTTTTCCGGGTCCGCGGGACCGCAGGCGGCGAGCACGACGACGAGCAGGGCGACAAGGGACTTGGAAAGTGTCATAGCCGGACTATAACTCGGGGGTAAGATAGGCGGGTTCCCCGATTCACGGTTTACTCGAAGGAGATGGTTATGCGTCTTGTGTCTGCCGCTACGATCGCACTCGCTCTTACGGTTCTCGCGTCCGGCGTGACCGCACAACAGGATCTCGACCGCGTTGTCCCGGGAGGCGGCATCACGGGCGCCGGCTGGACGGGCAATGTGATTGATTCCGGGTCCTTGAAGCAGGGCCGGTCGATCAATGATTCGAAGTTCGCGCTTGTGGGCAACGCCATCATCATCAACGCGGGTCCGAACAACATCTACTGGAACCCGGCCAACGTCGGCAACGGCGACTTCACGGTGAAGGCGACCTTTGCTGAGAGCAACCACCTCAAACACAGCAACCACGCGCATCCGTACGGTCTGTTCATCGGTGGCGCGAATCTCGACACGCCGAAGGCGAACCTGCTGTATTGCTCGGTGTATGGCAACGGCCAGTTCATCGTGCGCGGCTTTGCGCCTGATTCGCCCAACGGGACCTTCCGTCTCGGGGCCAACCGCGGAACTCCGCACGACGCGATCAAGAAGGCCGGTCCTGACGGCGCGGTGACGCAGGAGATTTCGATGAGCGTCAAGGGTGGCAACGTCGAGTGCGCCGTCAACGGCACCGTCGTCGCCACGCACCCTGTGGCTGATGCCGTGGGTGCCGGCAAACTCACGTCCACCAACGGCATTGTCGGCCTGCGTATCGGACACAATCTTGATGTGGTCGTCAGCGGCTTCGCAGTGACGAAGTAGTAGGGGTCCAGGAGTCCAGGAGTCCAAGGGGTTCGGAGGGTCTCATCTCGAGATCTTTCGAGCCCTTTTTTTCCGCTCTTCGATGAATGGCTGCAGGCTCTTCCAGAGATTGGTAGTTGCCGCGCCGCATCGTCCGCAGTGCTCCAGCGCCGCTTCCAAGGCTTCAGTTGGGTAGTAGCCCCGTGCGACGCCATCATGGAGCCACCGTTCTGCTTCCGCCAGCGACGCCCGCGCGTACCTCAAGAACGTCGCGAGTTCCGCCGCTCGATGGCGCTTCCATCCTTCCGCGATATTTGATTCAACTCCGGCCGCCGCTGCGAAGAGTTGCGATCGAAATCGCCAATCGTTCACTGCGGCCGGGTGTTCACGGACCACTCTATAGACATCCAATTTGAAAGAGACCGCCAGCTGGAATGCAGCCAGATCCTCGAGTCGCTTGACGCCCATGGCGTCATGGCCTTCAATCCCTATGCCAGCGAAAGCTCAGGGAGTTCAGCGACTTTCTGTCTAGAGTGGCAGAAACTGCCCCGATGAGCAGTCCAAAGTACGCACAATCCAACGGACCCCTGGACCCCTGGACCCCTGGACCCCGAGCGTCCGCAGTCAGTCGACGTCGGCCGCGTTCTGCCCGTCTGCAGTGACGATGCGGGGCGTACCGTCCACGAGTTCGTCGCTGTAGGCCTGACCGAAGATTTCCCAGCTCGTCACAAAGAGGCCGGCGAGCACGGGCCCGATGATAAAACCCAGCGGACCGAGCACGGCGAGGCCGCCCAATGTGGAAAACAGGATCACGAGGTCGTGCATTTTGGTGTCCTGGCCCACGAGACGAGGCCGAAGCACATTGTCGATCGACCCGACAATGAGGGCGCAGTAGAGCGCGAGCAGAATCGCCGCCGTGACGTGGCCCGACGCGAACAGGATGATGCAGGCCGGCACCCAGATGAGGGCCGATCCAATCAGCGGCAGGATCGACATCACGCTCATGACCACGGTCCAGAACGCGGCGTTGGGCACGCCGGCAATCCAGAACGCCACGCCCGCGGCCACACCCTGAATGACGCCAATGATAATCGTGCCCTTGAGGGTCGCCCGCGTCACTGAGACAAAACGCTCCATGAGTTGTTCTTTTTCATCGCGATGCAACGGCAGATGATTCAGGACCGCGCGCAGCATGCCCGGTCCATCAAGCAACAGGAAGAAGATCGTGTAGAGCGCAATGATGAAGTGGAACAGGAACGACACCGTGTTGCGGGTGGTGTTCTGCAGCGACGTCATCAAAAAACGCCCGATCGAGTTCACCACATCGCCGGCGGTTTCCAGAATCTGCGGCCGGTAGGGTGCAACGTATTCGTACCCCGGCGCTTGTCGCAGCAATCGATCGAGATAGGTCGGCTCATTGATGGCGCGTTCGATGGCCGGACGCACGTTCTCGGTGATTGACGACGCCTGGCTGACGACGAGGCTCACGACGCCGGCCAGTGGGCCGATGATGATGAGGATGGTGAAGAGCAACGTCACGCCGGCGGCAGACTTCTCGCGCCCGCCGAACTTGCGGGTCAGCCACGTGAACACTGGATACAGCAGGCCTGACAGCAGCGCGGCCACCAGGATCGTCATCAGGAAGCCGCGGAGCACGATCAGCAGGCCAATCGTCAGCGACGCCACCATGAAGAGGAGGAACGCTTTGCGGAAATGGGTGTCAGCCATGGGCGAGGGACAGTCTAGCTGAATGGGCGGCGCAGGAATGAGCAGTATGGCACAGAGGGCTACAGCCAGCGCGCTTTGCGGAATCGGTAGACGAGATACCCGTCGATGGCGACCATGGCGCCAATCGCCGCCGGGTACCCGAATCGCCAGTCGAGCTCGGGCATGTGCGCGAAATTCATCCCGTAGATCCCCGCAATCATCGTGGGTACCGCCACCAGGGCGGCATACGCCGCGAGGCGCTTGGTGACTTCACTCTCCTGAAGCGTGATGAGCGACAGGTTGACCGAGAGGGCCGTGCTGACCATGTCGCGCAAATTGTCGGTCGCCTGGTCGAGGCGTATGAGGTGGTCATACACGTCGCGGAAGTAGTCGTGCAGCCCCGCACAAATCGGCGGCACGCGGCCGCCGTGCAGCTTGCTTGTCACCTCGATCAGCGGCGAGATCGCATGGTCGAGCACCAACAGGCGCTGCTTGAATGTGTACAGCGCCTCAATGGTTTCGCGCGTTGTCTGACTCGCAAAGATGCGATCTTCGATTTCCTCGATCTCGCGCGTGAGTGTGTCGATGAGCGGAAAGTAGCGGTCGACCACCGCGTCCATCAGCGCGTAGAGCACGTACGCCGGCCCGTGGCGCAACAACTCCGGCTCGTGTTCGCAGCGCCGCCGGACGTCAGTGAATCCCACGTCAGCCTTGTTGCGTACAGAGACGATGTATTGCGGCCCCACAAACACCGCGACCTCGGCGACCTCGAGGTCGTCGCCACGTCGTTCCACGAGGTGCAGCACCACAAACAGTGATGTGCCGTACTCTTCGACCTTGGGCCGCTGATGGCCGTTGCGAGCGTCTTCGACTGCCAGAGGGTGGAGGTCAAACTCCTCCTGCAATTGGCTCAGCTCCTCCGGCTCGGGATCCTTGATGGCGACCCACACAAAGCCACCAGGCTCGCGCAGGTGGGCCCGGATGTCGCTGACGGGGATGTCGGCAACCCGCTGTCCCTCACGATAGGCCGCGCAATTGATCAGCACGGGCCCATTCTACTTGCGCCGCACCCCGCACCACGCCCCCCGCACTGGTCTACAAT
>CAYZLT010000336.1:0-4174 GCA_964479175.1 uncultured Solibacteraceae bacterium
CGTCGGCCAACGGGGCCGGCGTGGCCGTGCCCGTGCCCGACGTCGGCGAGTTCACCGTGGCCGGCTTCAACATCGAGAACTTCGCAGGCAACGAGACACGGCGGAAGAAGGCGGCGCTGGCCATCCGTCACTTGATGCGATTGCCGGACGTCATCGGCCACATCGAGATTCTCGACGAAGCCACGCTGCAGGGGCTGGCCGATCAGGTCAACAGCGATGCGGTGGCGGCGGGGGAGTCAAACCCCGGCTACGAAGCGCGCCTTATTCGTGGGTTCCTCGCCGATGGCGTGACGCCGTCCACCCAGAACGTCGGGTTCCTCGTCAAGACGTCACGCGTGCGCATCGACTCGGTCGCGGCTGAACCGGCGGGGACGTTCACGCCTCCCGGCGGCGGGTCTTCGTTGCTCCATGACCGTCCGCCCCTGGTGTTGCATGCGACGGTGGATCCGCTCGGTCTCAACCCGCGCCCGGTGATTGTGGTGGTCAACCACCTGCGGTCATTCATCGACGTCGATGTGCTCGGTGCCGAAGGCGACCGCGTGCGTGCGAAACGCACCGCCCAGGCTGAATCGGTCGCGCAGTTGCTGCAACAACTGCAGACCACCTACCCCGGCACAGCGGTGATCTCGGTGGGCGACTACAACGCGTATGAATTCAACGACGGCTACACGGATCCCATGTCGGTGATGACCGGTGAGCCCACATCGGGCGACCAGATCGTGGTGCCGATGAGTCCCGACTACGTGACGCCAAACTACGTGAATCTCACCGACACCCTGCCCGCCGCCCAACGTTACAGCTTCATCTTCGAGGGGACGCCGCAGGCGCTCGATCACGTGCTGGTCAACACGGTGGCCGCCGGCTACCTGCAGCGCTACGCGGTCGCGCGCGGCAACGCGGACTTTCCGGCGGGACCGGAATTTGCCGGTGATGCCACGCGGCCCGAGGGGGCGTCCGACCACGACATGCCCGTGGCCTACTTCCGCTTCCCCCCGCCGACCGCGGACCTGGCGGTCACGATCACGGCTGACGATGTGAGCCCGGACGCCGGGGCGACAGTGACATATACGGTGACGGTCACCAACAATGGCGCGTTTGCCGCACAGAACGTTGTGCTTGCTTCCAACGGCACGACCACGACGTTTGCGTCGCTGGCCGCCGGCACTTCGGAAACCGTGGTGTTCACTGCGGCTGTCGGGTGCGGGGCCGCTCAGGGCTCCATCGTCAACACGACGACGTCGGTGACGTCCGACACGCCGGACCCGGCGTCGGGCAACAACGCCGCCATCGTCTCGATCACGGTGTCCAATGCGGCGCCGACCATCACCGGGCTTTCGACCAGTGTGACCACGCTCTGGCCGGCGAACCACAAGTGGGTGGATGTGACCCTGGCGTACGCGGTCCAGGACGCGTGTGGCCCGGTGGCCGTCAGCGTGTCGGTGACCAGCAACGAGCCGGTCAATGGCCCCGGTGACGGCAACACCACGCCGGACTGGGTGATCGTCAACGACCATCTCGTGCGCTTGCGGGCGGAGCGCTCCGGCGGCGGCCAGGGTCGGGTGTACACAATTACCGTCACCGCCACGGACGAAGCGGGACAGTCTGCGCAGGCCTCTATCGAGGTGACCGTTCCTGTGCTCGGTGGCATGCACGGTGACGGGCACATCGACACCCGCCAGCCCACTCGCCGCAACGAGTTCGCCTTCACCGTGAACGAACGCGCGAGCGGTCCCGGGAGTGCGCGTCTGCGGGTTGAGATCCGCGAACGGCGGCATGGCCGGGATCAGATCGATCGATTTGTCGGGCGAACGGTCACGAGCATCACGTTCTCAGACGCGCCGGGCACCTCACCAGGCAGGCGGCCCCCGTCAGGAATCGATACGGTCGTTTTCACAGGAACCGGAGACTGGAACGGCGTGGCGGGCCACACCTACGAGGTGATGGCATCCGACCAGGGCGAACCCGGCCGGGGACGAGACGGGTGTGCCATCACGATTCGGGCGCCGGGAGGTGCCGTGGTGGCGAGCTTCAACGGGACTCTGAGCGGCGGCAACATCGAGTCGCGCCGCAGTCGCCGGTGACAGAACCGAGGTGACTACCGGCCGGCGGCGCCAAATCGTCGGCCAAGTTCCAGCGCCGTGGCGGGGTCGCCGTCGAGCAGCAGGTGGCCCACCGACTTGCGCTCATCGCCGGCCACACTGAAGACCACAATCGTGTCGAAGCCCTGCCTGCGCGCGCGCTCGGGGATGGTCACCATGTGACTGACCAGCCCCGGCCGACGACGGTCTCGTGGCACCACATCGACGACCACGGCCGCCACGATGCGGTTGTGTTTGAGGAATACGAGCCGATACCGGTCATCGGAATCGAGCGAGATATCCAGGATTCGGCGTCCGACGTGGTCAGGGCACGTCACGGCGAGCGCCGTGGTGAACGTGCGCGATCCCGGCGCGTCCGTCGGTGTCCCATCGAGCTGAACCTGCGACAACTCTTCCACCGTTGTCGTCGCGCCTTCAAATTTGTAGAAGTGTCTGTTGATGTGCGCATCCAGGTGACCACGGTTCATGCGCCAGATAGTGCCCAGTCGGTCCCACGACCACAACGACGAGCCGCGCACCACCGTTCGTAACGCGCCGTAGTACTCGGCCAGTTGCGGATCACGCAGCAGGTTGCCGTCCTGCTGGACGCTCTCGCGGTAGCCGTCAGGCAACATCCGTCGGTAGTGGCCCGGCCGCCACTCCTCCTTCCACACCGCCGGCAGCCGCGCCATGAGAGGGTCGGCCAGTGCGCATGCATCCAGCATGTACGTGCGCGGGCCCCACGCCAGGCCATCGGCGCCCATCAGGCCGCACGTATCCAGCACGTACTCCGGCGTCGTGCGCCCATCCCATCGTGGCCATTCGGGCTCGGCAAATGCCAGCCGGTTGGCGTTGAGCAGGCCCCACTTCTGAAAGTAGACGCCCCGTTCATCCACGATTCCACTGTGCATGGCCGAGACATCAAATGTCCGGTCGCTGCGGATCGGCCACTGCGGTGATGCCGCGGCGGCCACCGCCAGCACGCCGAGCACCGGCCACCACTCGGCCTGCGTCACACGTTGCGCCCGGGCCAACAGCCACGCCGCCATCAGCAGCGGTGCGGCGAGGAACCGCCCGCTCATGAAATCCCCGCCGATCCACACCACGTAGGCCAGTGTGGCGACGATACCGGCCGCGCCGAGCCACGCCTCCTTCGATCGCTCCATCGTCACCACGATGAGCGAGACACCAATGGCGACCAGCGTCACCGGATCACGATTGAGGGAATCGAGCAGGTAGAACAGCCCCTGCCAGATTCGCTCCGTGACATGAATGTCGGCGGCCAGTTTGGCGTAGGCGGTGTTGGGGAAGGCAAACCCGTAGTAGACGAGTGAGAAAAATGTCCAGAGCGCCACCGGCAGCAGACCCAGCGCCAGGGCGAGTGCGGCTGTTCTTCTTGGGCGCACGTGCAGGGTGGCCCAGAGCGCGACCGGCAGCACGAGCAGCACGGCATCCGGACGCGTGAGATACGCCGCGCTCACACCCAACCAGATGCCGGTCAGCCATCGTCGTCCGCGCGGCACACGCATCGCCCACGCGAGGGTGCCAATGGCGACGAGTGCGGTGAGCGGATTTTCCAGCCCCGATGTCGAGTAGTCCACGAACGCGCGCGACGCCAGCAGCACACCGGCGGCCATCCACAGTTGCGTGGCGCTCCGGGCCGCGCGCACCACCAGACCAACAACCACGAGCGACGTCGCGACCGAGACGGCAAACGCCGCGTAGAAAATATTGCCGACGACGAGATACGCCGCCGTGATCAATCCGAGCCACAGGGGATGGGTGAACGTCTGCACCCGCTCGTGCAGGTTGTAGGTGAGCCCGTAGCCGTGGGTCAGGTTGAGCACGGTCCGCAACGTAATCAAGGCATCGTCGCCCAGCCAGGCCGTCCGCAGGAGCACTACCGCAAACAGAACCAGCCAGACCCAGCGCACGCGTGTCATCGGGGCAGAGTTTATACGACGACCACAGACCGATGCAGCGAACTGGGTATACTCCGCTCATGATGCCCGGACGCCTCACCACCCTCGTTGTTGTGTTCGTCGTGTTCGCGAGCACGGTCCCGGTATCCCTGCGTGTATCTGCGGCGCCGCAGA
>CAYZLT010000337.1:0-4137 GCA_964479175.1 uncultured Solibacteraceae bacterium
GTGTCATCGCCGGCCTGAAGGCGCGCGATGAGAGCGGAATCGGTCTGAACGCTGACCACGGGGACCTCGTCTGGTGTCTGCCGGATAGAACCCGCATGCCACCTGCGGTTCTCAGTGCGTGGACGAGTCCCCCGGCGGGAGAAGGACCCACTCCGGGCCGGTTGCTCGTAGCCTATCGGCTCGATCTGGTCGATGTCTTGGGGGGCATCAGCACCGTGTCAATCACGTGGATGACCCCGTTACTGGCCGCAATATCGGCCTTCGTTACGACCGCACCATTGATCATGACCTTTCCTTTCTCGGTTCTTACGGCCACGGCCTGGCCCTCGACGGTCTTGGCCGTCCTGAGTTTCACAACGTCCGCGGCCATCACGCGGCCGGTCACGACGTGATACTTCAGGATCCTTTGCGGCTTCGCCTTGTTCTCCGGTTTGACGAGGTCGTCGAGTATGCCGGGGGCGAGCTTCGCAAACGCCTCATCGGTCGGGGCGAAGACGGTGTACGGATCTGGCCCCTTCAAGGTGTCGACGAGGTCGGCGGCCTTGAGCGCGGCGGCCAGCGTGTTGAAGTGGGCCGCGACTGCCGTGTCGACGATATTGGCCGTTTGCGCGACACCGGTCGTCACGAGCGCCGCGGCGAGGCAGACCGCAAGTAGTGCTTTCTTCATGGTGACACATCTCTTTGGCGCGAAGGTGACCGGAGTGGTGCAGGAGAGCGACGAGGTCGTTGACGTCGTTCCCGTCGTCACCGTCCCCGTCCCTTGTTGTGCTAGGACCTACTTGGGGAGCAGCACGGCCTCAATGACGTGAATGACGCCATTCGAGGCGACGATGTCGGTCTTCGCGACCTTTGCGCCATTGACCGTGACGTGCCCGCCGGTGGTCACGATGGCGACATCCTGGCCCTGCACGGTCGTTGCCGAGTGGAGTTTCACGACGTCCGCGGCCATCACGTGGCCAGCGACGACGTGATACTTCAGAATGCTCTGCAGCTTGCCCTTGTTCTCGGTCTTCAGCAGGTCGTCGAGGGTGCCCTTCGGCAGTGCCGCGAACGCCGCATCCGTCGGCGCGAAGATCGTAAACGGACCGGCGCCCTTCAGCGTGTCGACCAGACCGGCGGCCTTCACGGCGGCAACCAGCGTAGTGAACTGACCGGCGGCGGCGGTGTCGACGATGTCGGCGAGCGTCGACGGCGACGTGGTTTCAGTGGTGACCATGCTACTGCGCTTCAGGTTTAAGGGTTGACGAGTGGTGCGTGGATCAGGCGTGCGCGGCCCTGGCGACCGACCCGCGGCGCAGAATCGACTTCCAGGTCAGAGCTTGGTACAACCAGACCAGGCCCACCAGGTTATAAACGACCGTGATGAGGGCCGGGGTCTCACCAACCCGCATCACGGAAAATAGCGCCACCAGATCCAGGTGGAAGGCGCCAGCGAGGCCCCAGTTGAGCGCGCCGATGATGACCAGCGCTGCAGCAGTGACGGCACGACTTCTCATTCCCGTTCTTCTTCTGCTCCATGCGGTCGCGGGAGACCACCAGTGCCAACGTGCACGACTACCGAAGCATACGTCCTGCGGTTTGGCGCGTCTTGTACCGTTCTGCACACTGCTGGTTGCCGCGCATGGCGCGTCGCAGCGGAGTGCTGTTTGAGACTGCGGCGTCACCACGACCGACGTGCACATGGAGGGCGGTCAATGTCGTGCGCCACCACGTCACCGGCGATCGATGGTCGTGCGTCGCAGTGTCCCACCTAGTCGTCACGGCACCGGACCGTCGGCCCTTCGGCTGGAGCGGCACACGGCGATGCGTGTCGCGATCGCTGGCGCCACGGGCTACAACGGAGACCGGCCCGCGCCTCGCCTGCTTGACGCCGGCCACGAGTTGCGGTGCCTGGTCCGATCCCCTCGGAAGCTCGTGGGGCACAAGTGGACGTCGGATCCGCGCGTCGACATTCGATGGCACGCTCTTGCGGACCTGACCTCACTCGCCCGCGCGCTGACCGGCTGTGACGCGGCCTTCTATCTCGTGCACTCGATGATGTCGAGTGACCCCCGCCTACGCCGAGCGGGAAATCAGCCTCGTCCCTGACGTTCGCGCACGCCGCGCAGACGGCTCGCGTCCAGCGCATCATCTATCTCGCTGGGCTCGGCGTCATGGGGCGGAACTGAGCGCACACTTGACGTCCCGACGCCAGGTCGAGACGGCGCTGGCGTCGACCGGGGTACCCGTCACCGTGCTGCGCGCCGCCATGATCACCGGATCGGGCTCTGCCTTGTTCGCGATCCTGCGGTATCTGGTGCAGCGCCCGCCCGTGATGATCACGCCGACGTGGGTGAGTACCCGGTGCCAACCGATCGCGATTGAGAACGTCCTGACCTACCTGGTGGCAACCTTCGCCGTCACCGACACGACAGGACAGGTATTGGACATCGGTGGTCGCGAAGTGATCTGTTATAGCGACATCATGCGGATCATGGCTGAGGAGCCGGGCTTGCCACGCCGCTGGATTATCCCGGTACCGGTTTTCACGCCATGGCTGAGTTCGCACTGGACTCAGCTCATCGCGCCACTGAGTCATCGCATTGCCCGCCCGCTGGTCGAGGGAATGAAGAACGAGGTCGTGTGCCGCGACGACCGGATTACACGACTGATTCCGCAGCCCTTGCTCGATGTTCGGGAGGCTATTCACGCCGCGCTCAGTCAGGTGAAAGCACATCTGGTCGATACGCGCTGGCCAATGGCGGGGCCGATGCCGGGTGACCCCGATTGGTCCGGCGGGACCGTCTTCCGCGACATCCGGCACCTGTCGACCGCCATTCCCGCATGGGCCGTCGTTCGTGCGGTGTGTCGTGACGGCGGGGACCGCGGGTGGCACACGCGCCGGCTCTGGACGCTGCGCGGCTGGCTCGATCAACGCGCCGGTGGGCCGGGAAGCTTCACTGGTGTCTGGTGCTGCCGTTTCACGGCGTGGTCTTTCGGACGCTGCTTGCCGAGATTCAGCGCGACGCCGTCTCCATTGCCGCCGCTCCCCGGCTCTAGACGCAGGGTGTAGTTGGTCTCGACCTCGCCGGCGCACTGGCGCCGGAAGCGGTTCGGGAATCGTGCCCACTTCGAGCCAGTCGCCAACGGTCCAGGGCACGGCTGGCACTGTGTGCATCGGAGACTCGGTTCGGACACTCGACTCGGCCGGCGTGCATGAAGGATGAGGGTTGGGCACCCGCGCAATGACGCGCGGGCCTCTCTCCAATTCGGCAGCATCGAGTGCATGCCATGCAGCCACTGTCCACTTTGAGACAGCGCGGGACCCATGCCACCGATAGCATCGGCGATGACGGAACGCAGTCCGTCGGGGTCTTCGCGAAGTATCGAGAGGCCAGCATCACTTCAACCGATTCAGTCTGCCCTCACCACAGGAGCCACAACCATGTCTGAGACGCACGAGAAAGATCCGCAGTTCGTGTGGGACACCATGAAGGGGGTCGGTGTCGCGATGGTGATCACACGCGACGGAGCGGCGCTGGATGGACGGCCGATGCAGTCGTATCCCTGTCAGGACGAAGGCGTAGTCTATTTCATGACTGGGCAAGACGGCCGCCTGGTAGCTCAGGTCGAGACGGACGGACGGGTACTCTTGTGCTACTCGGAACAGGGCCACAGTGCCTATGCGGCGGTGGACGGTACGGCCGAGATGATCAACGACCGGGACAAGGTCGCCGCGCTGTGGAATGTCTGGGCGCAAGCATTCTGGAAGTCACCCGACGACCCGAGTATTCGTTTGCTCGTTTTCCGCCCAGAACATGCGCGGTATTGGGAGTCGGCGGGGACTCTGGCGACGGCAATCGCGATGGCCTCGGCGCTTGTGACGGGAACGCCGCCGGAATTGGGGATTGCGGACGAGGTGCAGCTTCGAAAGGCGTGAGGCGCTACCGGCACCGCACCCCGGGAGTGCTCCCAGGGTGCAAGACCGCACCGTAGTGTGACCTCGTCACTGCCTTCCCGACATCGCTGACTTCGCTCGATGACGTCAGCGCTGCACGGTCTTCACCAGACGATCGACGGCGAAGCCGTTGGCGCGAGCCGCAGCGACCGCGGATGAGTACGGCTCAGCGCCGAGCGTCGGCGTGCGTGCGAGGATCC
>CAYZLT010000338.1:0-4112 GCA_964479175.1 uncultured Solibacteraceae bacterium
CAACGCCGGCCCCCGGGATGCCCCGCCCGGAAGACGTCCTAAAGCGTCATCCGCACCACACTAGTGACCGCCCGCGATGCGCAGGTCCTGGACCTTTGTTTCCCCGTCGCCGAGCGCAAAGACGATGGACGCGCCGGCGAGTTCCTCCAGTAGCGCGAGGTCGCGTGTCTCTTCCGGGCTGATATCCACCACGGCGGCGATGCGATACGACCCGGACGGCAGGCCAGTAATCGTGAACTTGCCGTCGGTGCCTGGACGCACGGTGCGCACGCGGCGGCTCGACGACCACAACGTCGTGTCTTCCGGGAAGACCACGATGGTGTAGTCGGGCGCCGGACGTTGTGATGCATCAGACAACGTCCCGTTGAGCGTCTGCATCTTGTTCGTGAACGTGAGCACGGCGTCGGTGATGTTGTCGTTGGCGGCCAGCTCAAAGGGAAGATCGAGCGCGTCCCGGCCTTTGATGATCGCGGACTTGAGTGTCCAGTTGACCTCAGGCGTGTTGAAGCTCGCCATCACACGATGTGGACCCGGAATCAGACCGCGCGCCGAAAATCCCGCGTTATTCACCGTCGTTGCCGACGGGTTGATCATCACGCCACCCGACATTGGGAGGAAGTTGATGCGCGCACGTGTGAACGTGTCGGGCGGATCCACACCGTCTGCCTCAAAGGCGAGTGTGCCCGCGATCGTCAGGCCCTCGGCCAGCACCAGCGACAGGCCGGACACGGTCTGGCCATCCACCACAACGTCGGTCGCCGCCCAGAGGGAGGCCCCGCCTTCGCGAGTCGCACGCGCACTCAGCGTGTACGCGCCCGGTGCGACGCCGCCGTACGAAAACGTCCCGTCGGCATTCACGCGGCGGTTGCCGCCGCCCACCAACGTCGTCGTAAACAACATCGTGCCGCCTGTCGGGCCGCTGGTCACGGTCGAGTTGCTGCCCTTGGGTGTGAGCATCAGCTGCACCGACTCCGGCGCGACGCCGCCGGGAGTGACCACGGTGCCTTCCAGCGCGGCGGTGCGGACCAGGTGCACCACAAAGTCGACGCTATCCCGTTCTTCCCCGGGGCCGACCGTGATCGGCGTCGCATCGTTGGACGTCAGCACGCCGGGGAAATACACCTGGCTGAATCCCAGTGTCGACGACGGCGTGGTGACCGCGTAGGGCGACGACGGCTGTTGCACGGCCTGACGCGCCGCCTGAATTTCCGCGTCGGTCATGCGGCGGATGTCGCCGGTGCCAATCGACCGTGGGGTTGCCGAGATCACGTAGTCGCCGGCGGGCAGTCCGAACAGGCGATAGATCCCGCGGTCGTCCACGACTTCGCCGAGGATCGACGTGACCATTGGCACGGACACGAGTGTGCGTTCGCCATTCACGACACGCACCTGCTGCACACTCACGCGCGCACCCTGTGCCGGCTGTCCAAATTCATCAAGAATACGACCGGTGATGACGGCCCCGCGCGGCATGCGCCACTGCAGATCGTGGGTGCGTTCGGTCGCCGTCACCGTCACGGGTGTGCCGGGACGGTCGTAGCGGCGCGCGCCGTACGCCGACCGCACCAACCCCGGCTTGTTGGCTTCGAGTGTGTACCGTCCAAACGGCAACGTGCGGAACACAAACCGGCCATGGGCATCCGTGAACGCCGTGCGCGGTGGGGCCCCCGCGCCAATCAGCCGCACTTCCGCGCGACGCACGGGCTGCGGGTCGTCGCCGTCGGTCATCAGCGTGCCGGCGATCTCCGCCGGGCCCGTCGGCATGGTCATCGAATCACGCGCCGGCGACTGGGCGATCTGCATCTGCGCAAACACCGACGCGCCGCACACTGCCGCCACGCCGAGCAGGGTTGTCAACGCGCGCATCGTGTTCATCAGCGGCCCCCTTTCGTGGTCGAGAGCGCCTGGGTTTTGATATCCCCCTCAGTGAGGCGCACCTGTGTCGCCGCTCTCGCCATCACATTGAGATTCGCCGGGTCCTGCCACGACTGCTTCGTCGATTCATCGTCGACCGCTATGACGTAGTAGTCGCCGGCGGGCAGGCCGCTGACCGTGTACGTCCCGTCCTGATTTGCGCGGACCTGACGAAGACGACGCGGTTGTGAGCCGGTGTCGGTCCAGCCCGATGCGTCCGCCGGGAACACGATCACCGATGCACGGGTGTCGGCGTTGCCGCTCGAGTCGCGCACTGTGCCGTTCAGTTCGGTGGGTTTATCGGTGAAGGCGAGCACCACACCGGTCGCATTTTCGCCGTCGAGTTCAACCGCCACACTCGTGATGTCCTTGCCGCCGTGGGACGCGTCGCGCAGAGACCATCCCTGCGGCGCACCGGACACACGAAGGATGTATTTGCCGGCCGGCACACCAATTGTGGTGAACGTGCCGCTGGTCTCCACGCGTCCGCGTACGATGCTGCCGATGCCGGCGGTGCGACCGTCTGCAGGTTCAAGATTGATGAACAGCCCCGCGCGTTGTTCCGGTGTCGGCTGCGCGGCGGTGCCGTTAAACACGACCGTGCCACTCACGGTCAGACCAGGACGCATATTGACCGTCAGGTCGGTGATGTCCTTGCTGCCTACACCCACGTTCATGTCGGCCCACACCGTCGGCTGCTCGGGCAGGGGCGCAGACTGCGCGGTGCGCTCCACTGTCTGCCTGAAGGCCACCGTCTGAGTGGCCGATCCGGACGTGAACGTAAAGTTGTCACCCCCACCACGCGCCTGCCGTATCGCGCGCAACGCGTAGTTGCCGGTCGGGACCATGTCAAAGGTGAAGTGGCCCTCGGCGTCGGTGTTCGCGGTCGCCGTTTCAATCGGCGACACCAGTTCCTCGGCGTCCGCAGGAATCAGTTGGAGCTGTACGTTGGCCAGGGGCCCTTCCGGCCCAATCACGGCGCCCGACACCGACATCGCTCGCACCGGTGTCAGTGTGAAGTCGATGCCCGTGCGTTCCTCCCCGTGCGTCAACGTGAGAGGCGTCGCGCGTGCGGCCGCCACGGCGCCTGTGTAGAACTCGGTCTGATAGGTGAGCGGTAGACCGTTTTCATCCGTGCCCGCGGGTGGCACTGCACCGTCCAGACTGGAAATCACTATCGGCGTGCCACCCGCCGATGAGGCCGCCGTGGCCTCGACGCGCATGGCCACCATCATCACCCCTCCTCCGCCGCCTGCGGGCAGGGCGTCGTGCATCAGCGAGTTGAGCGACGGCCGGTGGATCATCGGCAACGCGACGAGGTACTCGCCGGCTTCAAGAGAGCCGATGCGGAACTGACCCCGATCGTCGGTGGTGTCGGTGGCCCCCAAGGTGAGGCGACGACGGCCTGACACGTAGTCGCGGCGCAACACGCGAATCTGCGCGCCGACGAGGGGTTCGTTGTTTTCATCGAGCACCACGCCGGCGATGGCGGCGTACTTCCACATCGGAATCTCGACGTCGCCCACACGTGCGTCGTCGGTGAGTGTCACGCCACGCGCGGGCCCACCCGGTCGCGTGCGACCCGACGCGCCATCCACGTGTCCCGGTCGATTCGTGGCAATGGCGTAGGTGCCCTTGGGCAACGCGCGGAACAGAAAACGTCCCTGCCCGTCGGCCTGCACCCGCACGGGGGTGAATCCCGCGAGGGAGAGTGTGACGATGGCACCGCCGACGCCGGAGCGCTCGACGCCGTCCACGACGCGACCGAGAATCAGGCCGTCGCCGATCTCCATGGGTTTGGGTGTCGATCCCTGGAGACCCGGGAACTCGCCGATGATCGGGGCCATCCCTGCCTGTCCGCTGGTGATCACGGTGGCTTGTTGTGAGGCGTGGCCGACAGCCGTGCCGACGATGGCCAGCAGTGCGATTAGTTTCATGGAGTTATCCTCGCAAATCGTAGACATTATGGCTGTTAAGAGATCGTAAAGGTCTTGTCTGCGTTTTGTTGTACATCAGAGTGGCGGCACCGGGTCGCACAGGTGCGCCGCAGTGTTACCGTGTGGGCATGCGGCGAGTGATATTCGGCTCAATCTTCTGTGCGGTGGCTTGGGCCGCAGTCTCCATATCCCTGGCGGCCCGGCAGGCGCCCCCCCCTCAGGCCCCCCCAGCCCCGGCGGTGTGGCTCGGCCAGGTGCTGG
>CAYZLT010000339.1:0-4097 GCA_964479175.1 uncultured Solibacteraceae bacterium
CCAGTCGTACATCGCCCACGCCCGGAGGTCCGGGCGATTGAGGCCGAGGCGGTTCAACACGCCGCGAGTCTAACTCATGCCGACGACTGCCGCAGCGGTGCGTTGCCCTTACGGGAGCTTGATGGCGCCGGTGTAAATCGCCATGCCCACCACCGCGTCGATACCGAGAGTGTGGAGGTGGTCGACCTCGGCAAGGGTGCGAATGCCGCCGGCGGCGATGACCCGTCCGGGCGCCTCGGCGTTGATGGCGAGGACGGCGTCGAGATTCAGGCCCGACATCGTCCCCTCCGTCTCGACGTGGGTATAGAGGAAGCGATCCACAAATGGCGAGAGCGCGCGCACCGCGGCGACCCCGGTCACCGTCGTGGCGGTTTTCCAGCCGTGAATGGTCACGAAACCACCGCGGCTGTCGACGGCCGCGATGAGCCGGTCCGCGCCGATCGCGATGGTGAACTCTCGCGCGCGGTCGACGAGCACGGTTGTGGTGGTGAACAACGACGAGCCGAGAATGACACGCTGTGCGCCCGCGTCAATCAACTGCTGTGCGCGCTCCGGCGTCCGTACGCCTCCGCCAACCTGGCAGGGCAAACGGCTGCAGACATATCGCACGAGCGTCGCATTGTCGCCGGTGCCCATGGCGGCATCGAGGTCAATGACTTGGACGATGGGGAACGACGAGAACCGGGCAATCCAGCCGTCGAGATCGTCACTCTGCACGGCGAGTGTCTCGCCTTGAATGAGTTGCACCACACGGCCGTTCTGGAGATCGATGGAAGGGATGAGCATTTGGGAAGGTAGAAGGGAAAAGGCGAAAGGGAAAAGGGAAGACGGACAAGGCTAAAGGTACGGACGGATGGGAATATCGCGGTCGATCAGGAACTGCTTCAGCTCGCTGACGGCGTGTTCGGAGAAGTGGAACACCGAGGCGGCAAGCGCGGCGTCGGCGCGGCCGGTGGTGTAGACCTCGGCGAAGTGTTCAAACGTGCCGGCGCCGCCTGAGGCGATCACCGGGATGTTGACCGCCGTACTCACGGCCGAGGTCAGTTCGCAATCAAAGCCGGACTTGGTGCCGTCCCGGTCGATGGACGTCAGCAGGATTTCTCCCGCGCCACGGTCGGTTGCCTCACGCGCCCAGCTGACGGCATCGCGGCCTTCGCGCTGCGTGCCGCTGCGGGAATGCACCGACCAGTGGAGTGCGGAGTGCGACGTGCCGAGTGCGGCGTCAATCGCTACGACCACCGCCTGCGCCCCATATACCTTGGCGATGCCGGTGATCAGTGTGGGTGTCCGCAGAGCGGCACTATTGATGGATACCTTGTCGGCGCCGGCGTCAAAGACGGCCTTTGCGGCGTCGAGCGAGCTGATGCCGCCTCCGACACAGAGGGGGATAAAGAGCTCCTGCGCAACGGTGTGGACCGTGTGCAGAAAAGTCTGGCGGCCTTCAAGCGTCGCTGTGACGTCCAGCAACACCAATTCGTCGATGCCGTCCGCGTTGTAGCGCCGCGCGAGTGAGGCGGGATCACCCGCGAGGCGAAGGCCTTCGAAGTTCACGCCCTTGACCACCTGGCCATCGCGTACGTCAAGGCAGGCAATCAGTCGTCGTGTCAGCATCACCGGCCCCCGCTCGCAATGTCGATAAACCGTTTCAACAGTTCGAGACCCATGTCGCCGGACTTCTCCGGGTGCCACTGCGCGCCAAACACACGGCCGTCTTCAACCACAGAGGCAAATGTCATCGCGTGTGTCGTGGTTGCCACGGTAGCATCGCTGACCGGGGCGGCGAACGTGTGTGTGAAGTACGCGTACGCGCCGTCTGTCGCATCAGGGAGAAGTCGCGAAGGCGTCGCAGTTCGCTCGAGTGAATTCCAGCCGACGTGTGGCACCTTGACCGCGCTTCCGTCGAGCCGGAAACATCGGCCTCTGAAGACGCCAAGGCCAGCCACGTCCGGCGCCTCTTCGCTTCCCTCGAACAGCCACTGCATGCCGAGGCAAATGCCAAGAACCGCCGCTCCGGCATCGATGCGCGTCCGGACGGCGCGGTGCCAGTCCGGTGAGAGCGAGCGCGTGGCGTTGAAGTGACCGACCCCTGGAATCAGCAATGTTGTGCTGCTGGTAATGTCCGCCACGGTTGAGACAAGTCGCGGCGTTGCGCCGACCGCGCCCAGTGCCCGGTTGACCGACGCAAGATTGCCCGCGCCGTAGTCAACGACGTCAATGGTGATCACAGCAGGCCTTTGGTGCTGGGAAGGAGGCGTGCGAGCTGTTTGTCCTTCGAGACCGCCGCGCGAAGCGCACGCGCAAACGCCTTGAACGACGCTTCCACCTTATGGTGACTCGACCGGCCGTACAGCACCTTGATGTGGACATTGGCGCGCGCGGCCATCGCAAACCCTTCGAAGAAGTCCTGGACGAGCTCCGTCTGCAGGTCGCCGACTCTGGCGGCCGGGGACTTGAGGTCCACGACCGAAAATGGGCGGCCTGACAAGTCGATGGCCGCAACCGCGAGTGTCTCATCCATCGGCATCACGAAATATCCGGCTCGGTTGATGCCACGTTTGTTGCCGACGGCGAGCGCAACGGCTTCTCCAAGCGCAATGCCGGCGTCTTCCACAGTGTGATGTTGATCGACCGTGAGGTCGCCCGAGATGTGGAGAGACAGGTCAAACCCTCCGTGTTTGGTCACAAGCTCGAGCATGTGATCAAAAAAACCAATCCCCGTGGTGATGTCGTAGCGCCCGCGTCCTTCCAGGACAAGGCGCCCGGTGATCTGCGTTTCGGTGGTCTGACGATTAATTGTTGCGCGACGCAAGCACGGCCTCCAGTGTCTGTAAACAACGGTCAGTGGCATCCACCGTGCCCGCACTGATGCGAATGCACCCGACGCACCCGGGAGCCGCGGAGCGGTCCCTGATGAAGATCCCTCGCTCAGCCATCTGGGCGACGATGGCGGAGGCGGAATCGCCGATGCGCATCAGGACGAAGTTCGCCTCGCTGCGCCAGTAGCGGAAGTGGTGCGTCTTGCAGAACGCGTAAATACGTTCACGTGATTCAGCCGATTGCGCCACATACGCCCGCACCCACGCGTCATCGTCAAGCGCGGCAGTCAGCGCGACGACGGCGGCGATGTTCAAACTGAACGGGGGCAACAGCGCGCGCAACGGGGCGAGAGCATCAGGGTGCGCGACCAGCGCACCAATGCGGAGCGCGGCGAGACCGTGGCCTTTGGCAAACGTGCGTCCGACAATCAGGTTGTGGTGGCGATCAAGCACGGGGCCGATGATGGTGCGGCCGGAAAAATCGGCGTAGGCCTCATCGACAAGAACCGTGGTGGTTGGTGCCGCGGCGGCGATGTGTTCAATCGCGCCGGCAGGAATCCCGAGTCCGGTCGGGTTGTTGGGATCGGTGAGGTAGACGACCCCGGCGTCTGGCGCCGCGGCGAGCAACTCGTCGAGCGGGAATTCGAAGTCAGGCCTGGGCGGGATGGGTGTCACCGGCAACCCGACGGCCTCCGCGCACACGCGGTACATCTCAAACGCCGGCTCCGGGTAGACGCCCCCCCGAAAAAGGTGTCGGGTGCCTTTTTTAAAGGCACCCGACACCTTTTCCTCGAAGGCGGCCGCCGCTGCAACGATATGGAGGCCTTCGTCGAGTCCGTTGACCAGTTGCACCCAGCCCGACGGGAGGGAAAAGTACTGCTCGACCCGTCGCGTGATGGCGTCGTAGTCCGGGTAATTCGCTATGTCTGAGGGAGTTAGCGCGCGCAGGGCCTCGAGGACCCTGGGCGAACACCCAGCGGTGTTTTCGTTGAGATGCAGCCGCAAACCGGCGCGTCGCTCGGGCGCGAAGTATGTCATTTCCGCCCTTTTTCCAGGCGCGCGGCGATGCTCCGCGCGTGCATCGTCAGCCCCTCCGCGCTGGCTAACGCCAGCGCGGAGGGGGCAATCGTCGCCAGCCCACGTCGTGTCAGCGTCTGCACCGTGAACGTCCGCACGAAGTCCGCGGCGGACAAGCCGCCGCGCACTCGCGCCGCCCCACCCGTCGGCAGCACGTGATTGGACCCCGTCGCGTAGTCGCCGACCGCCGGCACGGTGTTTGTC
>CAYZLT010000340.1:0-4067 GCA_964479175.1 uncultured Solibacteraceae bacterium
GCCTCTGACTTGAGACCAGCGCTGTTGCGGCGACGCACAACGCGGCAACGGACAGACGATGCAGTGTCGACACTTGCAGAGTTTACGTCAGAGCGAGAAATGAAGAAGGGCTGCATTTTCAACATGGGGGTCTCCGTGCCTCCGTGCCTCCCTGTGAGTCGTGCTCAAAACTCGATCAGGAACCCGACCGAGGGAATGCGCGGGATGAGTTTCTCCGTGTAGAACACGGCCTCAAACCCCGGCCGCCTGAAGAATCCGTCCGCCTGCCCGAGGTTCCGGCGGCCCAGTGCGTTCACCACTTCGGCAAACACGGTCAGTCGACGGTTCTTGATGAGGAACGTGCGATTCGCGCGAAGGTCGAGGCGCACGTACCAGGGCAGCCGCACTTGATTGCGCGTGTCTCCGAGGAACAGGCTGGTCGTGTCGCCCCTGAAATAGCCGACGACCGGAACGTTGCTTCCGAGACGCAGCTTGGCGTTCACGGCCGATCGGTACGACAGTCGTTGTTGCAGGAACACGTTGATGGTGTGTCGCTGATCGTAGTCGCCGTCGAACTGCTCGGCACTGACACGATCGGTGTAGCGCGTGTGCGCCCAGGTGTAGGCGACCCAGCCGGTCAGCCCCGACGCGCCGGGTGACGCAAATCGCTGAAACAACACATCGACTCCACGGCTGGTGCCGTCGAGACGTGAACCGGCAATCGGAAAATCCGCGTCGCCAACGGCGACGCCTCCGACCAACCGTTCTTCACCGAGCGGTCGCAGGATGTTGGATTCACGACGATGGAACGTCGTCACCTGCACACGTCCACTCCGTCCGAGGCGCAGTTCCAGGCTGCCGTCGATGCCACGCGCCCGTTCGATATCCACCTGCCCAGACGGGTTGGCCTGCAGCACTTCCAGTGGCGGCAGTTGTCGGGACTGCCCGGCGCTGACCCGGGCGGTCAGGCGCCCCACGCGATGTTCCGCCAGCACCCACGGCGCGATCCACGTATCGTCCGGCTGCTCGGCTCTCACCGCGCGGAGGCCGACGACGATGCCGGAGTTGGAGCCGCGAAAGGTCGTTTGTCCCCACGAGGCGAATACACGCCGCGATCCCGCAAGCGTCCGTGACGCGATCAGCCGCAAAGACGAACCAGACGTTCGGTACCGAGAGAGTGTCTGATCGACATCGGTCTCTGTGGCTTGTGCGCCTGCGTCAACCAGCCACCGCGTGCCAATCGCTCGTGAGACATCCCCGCGCCACATCGCCATGGTCGACTCGCCACGACCCAGCGCCTGACCGCGGAGGCCTGTGTTGGTGAAACGACTGGTGGTGAGAGACACGCGTTGTCGCAGCGTGAGTGCATCACCGGTGTACATCCACGCGAGCGACGCCAGGCCGCCGATGGACACCGCTTTGTGCAATCCATTGGCGACTGAGGTCTCCGGTTCGCGATAAATCGCCTCTCCGCCCGTGAGCACAAGCTGCAGTTGTTGTCGCCGCCCGAGATCCCGGGTGAACTTGCCCTGCGCGTCGGTGAACCCGATCGTGCTGATGATGTCCGGATCCAGTTTGCGGATCAGCCAGTCCACGTAACTCTTGCGGACGGAGAAGAGCCAGGTGCCGCGCCCGCTCTGCCCCAGCGGACCCTCGAGCACGATCGCGGCACTGGTGCCGCTGACCGTGCCGCGCACATGCGCACGGTCGCGTGACCCGGATCGAAGCCCGAACTCGAGCGTGGCACCAATCCACTCGCCATGCCGTTGTGTGTGTGGACCCGAGAGCAGCGACGCACGTTCGAGCAAATCCGCATTGACCATCGCCAGTGAGCCGGTGTCGTCACGGCCACGAACGGCATGGAGCAGCAGGGGGGACGGTGTGTCGTCGATCACCAGGCCCACGTGCCGGAACGCCGATCCCCGCACCGAAAACTCCGCCTGAAAATCGTCACCGGTCACCACACCCGGCAGCGTCTGCACCGCGCGCATCGGATCGTCTGTGGCGATGCCGCGCAAATCCTGAATCGCGGCGGACCCCAGCGTGGCCTGGGATGACACCCCGACCTCGCGGCTGGTCGGCGGCGCTGCCGCCACCGTCACCTCCTCCTGATACGCCCCCGTGCCCTCGGTCATCGGAATGGTCAGCACCAGCGGCGAGCCACTGATCACCATCACGCCTCGCCGCACAAACGTGTACCCGATGGTCGACACGGTCAAGACGTACGGCCCGGGTCTCACACTCGGGAATCGGACGATGCCCGCAACGTCGGTGTCGGCCGAGTACACGACGCGCGTGGCATCGTCTGGCGACCGCAGCTGCACACGCACACCGGGCAGCGGAGCCTGGGTCCTGGCGTCGAGGACGGTGATCTGCGCGGCATCCATGACATCCATGAGATCGATGACGGACGCCGTCCCAAGCCAAAGGCTCAGCGCAAGGAGGATCACCCGGCCTCCACTGCGTCATCCTGGTCTTCTCTTGAACGTGCGTCGCGTGCGTCGCGGCTGTCACGGCTGTCGGGCCGGGCGTCCGGCACCGGAGGGGGCGCGGCGAAGTCGCCCGCGCGCAGGAGTTCGTCTGTGACGTAGTCGAGCGCCGGGTCATCGGTCCGCGCGAGCAACGCTTCCAAGGGGGAACGTGGCGCCTCCAGCACTTCCCGCTGCTGCATCGTTGGCCACGTGCCGTCGGAGCGGCGTGGGACGTAGCGGCACCAGAAGCCGACGTGCCAGCGGAGGAAGTCGCGGACACGTTCACGTCCGAAGTCGTCGCCGCCCCAGTGGGCGAGCGCCAGCTCGACATAGCGGCGATACAACGTCACCCGTTCTTCGGCGGTGATATCCCAGTAGCCGTCGGTGACCTCGCGAAAGATCCACGGTTTGATGAGAGCCCCGCGTGCCGTCATGACCGCCGCACATCCGGAGTTGGCGAGATGGTCGTGTACGTCATGCGGAAACAAGAGGTCGCCATTACCGACCACCGGCACGGAGACGGCCGCGGCGATTTCGGCAATCGCCTGCCAGTCCGCAGGGTGGCGGTAGCGGGCCTCTCGGGTACGGCCGTGGACAAACACGCCGTCCGCGCCGCCCTCGACTGCGGCTTTGGCGAGTTCCAGATAGTTCAGCTGGTCGGCCTTCCACCCGAGCCGAATCTTCACGGTCACCGGCACCTTGACTGCGGCCTTCATGGTTTCCACGATCTTCCGCACGCGCGACGGCTGACGGCCGAGCGCTGCGCCCAGGCCCATCCGTGTGAAGTGGTCGATGGGGCACCCCAGGTTGATATCCACAAAATCCGCGCCTCGTGCTTCGACCAGTGCTGCGGCCCACGCCATCTCCTCGGGCTTGTTGCCCGCGAGCTGGACGGCAAACACCGGCTCGTTCGGTGCGCGGCGGATCAGGGCAAATTCACTGCGCTTGCGCTGTTTGAGACGACGAGCGACCACCATCTCGCTGATGAGGACACGGGCCCCCAGCTCCATGCAGAGCTGGCGAAAGGGCAGATTGGACCCCTTGGTCATGGGCGCCGCAATCAGCGCGCCGGAGACCAGAGACAAAAACGATCGGTCGTTCGACATGTGCATTGATTATTGTTCTTTGTGGATGTTGGTGCCGCTTCCAGTTGATGACTACCTGTCGCGCATTCGGGCCGCGTTGTCCGCCCATCGTGCCGTGGTCGTCGTGGCCGCGCCCGGTGCCGGCAAGACCACGCGTGTGCCTCCCGCGCTCGTGGAAGACGGCCCGGTGCTCGTCCTGCAACCCCGGCGCGTGGCCGCCAGGGCGATTGCCCGTCGCATTGCCGACGAACGTGGATGGACGGTCGGGCGTGAGGTCGGATGGCATGTACGGTTTGATCGGCGGGTGTCAGCCCAGACCCGACTGACGATTGCGACCGAGGGCGTGCTGACGGCAATGCTCCACCAAGACCCGCTGCTGTCCTCGGTCCGGACGGTCGTCCTCGACGAGTTTCACGAGCGGAGCCTGCACGCCGATCTCGGGCTGGCGCTGGTGAAGCAGGCCTGGATGGCGCGCGACGACCTGCGGGTGGTGGTCATGTCGGCCACGATTGACCCATCGCCGGTCTCCATG
>CAYZLT010000341.1:0-1362 GCA_964479175.1 uncultured Solibacteraceae bacterium
CATACACGCGCACCGTGCCCGCGCCGGCCGGCGCGGGCACGGTGCGCGTGTATGGCGCGGCGGCGGCGGAAGCCGCCGCGCGCGCGGTGGTGGGCGGCGAAAAAATCAGATCGGAAGTGATTATCTCCACCGCCGCAGGCGCGCCCGCCATCGTCGTCGCCTTTGTGGGCGCGCCGGAGTTCGCCGCGCTCCAGGCGAGCGCGCGCCCGATCGACACGCCGGCGGCGTATGCGCTGGCTGCACGGGTCGCCGACGCGGAAATGACGTCGGGTGTCTTTTTTGGAGGCACTGACGAGACGAAAAAGATACCCGACGTCATTTTCGGAACCGACGCGCTCCTGGTCCTCTCCACCGCGCCGCCCGACTCGATCGACGCCGCGGCCCTCATCGCGCGAGCGATGAGGGCCGCGGCAGCGGCCACGGTCCCACTCGCCGAGCGCGAGCCCGACACGATCGACGCGTCGACGATCGACGCGTGGCAGCGCGAACCGCGACCGGACGACGCGCCGCGACGCGGTGAGCCGTATCCGCTCAGCCGCTGGATGTGGGTGTTCGTGCTGGCACTGCTCGGATTGGAAACCTGGATGCGGCGGCAGCGGCGGTCGTCGTTGGCGAAACACGATACGCAGGAGGTGCCCGATGCGCGAGTGGCCTGAGTCCCGCGTGGTGGCTGACCTGCTCGCGCGGGTGACGCGCCTGCGCCTGATGCAGGCAGTGGCCACCGGCCTGGCCGCAGGCCTGGCGGTCGGCGCCGTGCTGGTGCTCGTCTTGTTGCTCAATGGCGTCAGCATCCGCCTCACGATGTGGCTCGGCCTCGCCATCGCGATGGCCGGCGGCGTGATCGCGTGGTCGCGCACCACGCTGACGGAGGCCGCTTCCGCTACGGCCCTCGAGTCCAGGGCACCGGAGTGCCGCAATGTGATCGTCACGGCCGCCGCACTGCTCAAGGATCCAGGGCACACACCCACGACCGTCTGCCGCGTGGTGTTGCACGACGCGGCAATAATCTCGCATACGTTGCACCCGACAACACTGTTGCCCTGGACCCGACCTGCCGGTCGCGTCGTTGTTGCCGGAGCCCTGTTTGCGGCTGCGTTTCTGGTGAAGGTACCCGGTGCAACCGCGTGGCTGCCGTCGCTCGCCACCGAGGCGTCATCAGCACCTGTCGTGTCACGCGTCCGCGTGACCGTCACGCCACCCGCCTACAGTGGACTCACGGCGGAGACACTCACGAACCCTGAACGAGTGGCGGCCCTGGCCGGCAGCCGAATCGACCTCGAGATCAGCGGCAGCGGCGCACGAATGGCCATTGAGACGGTGGACGGCACAACCGTCGCGCCGCGGACCGCCGACGCCACATTC
>CAYZLT010000341.1:1372-2275 GCA_964479175.1 uncultured Solibacteraceae bacterium
GCTTCATCGCCATCACCCCATTTGATGCCGCCGATGTCGCAGGGCCACGTCGTCTGATTGGCATCACGTCCACGCCCGATCGCCCACCCGTGCCTCGTGTCACGCTCCCCGGAAAGGACCTGTTTCTTCGAAAGGCGACGGCGGAGCTGGCGATCACCGTCGAGGCCACCGACGATCTCGCGCTTCGCTCGCTGCAACTCGCGTACACGAAGGTGGCGGGCGCCGGAGAGTCGTTTACCTTCACCGAAGGGGCGGCACCACTGACACTGACGCGCACGTCGGGTCGCCAGTGGTCAGGCACCGGCACACTCAGTCTGACGACGCTGGGGCTCGAGGTCGGCGACATGGTCGTGTATCGCGCCGTCGCCTCTGATGCGCGCCCGGGTGCCAAACCCGTGGAATCCGACGCGTTCATTGTGGAGATTGTCTCGGTCAGCGAAGCGATGGCCGAAGGCTTTTCCATCGACGACACGCAGGATAAATACGCCCTGAGTCAGCAGATGGTCATCGTCAAGACCGAACGGCTGATCGCGAAGGTGGCGGCTCGACCAGCACCGACGACTGAGGCCATTCTTGACGAGGCGCTGACCATTGCCGCCGAGCAGCGCTCGGTGCGTGCCGAACTTGTGTTCATGACCGGGGGCCATTTTGAGGACGAGTTCGTCGAAGCGGCGCACGAACACGAAATCACGGACGGCCGCATGGACAACTCCGGGCGTGCCGATCTTGGTCGCGCGATCAGAGAAATGAGTCGCGCCTCATCGGAGTTGACTGCCGGCAACCTGACGGTCGCACTGGCGGCTGAAAAGGCCGCACTCGACGCCATGCAGCGAGCGTTGTCGCGCCGCCGTTGTCGCCGTTGCAGGCCTTGGTTGAGAGATGCTCACCTGGTGTGCCGGCGGC
>CAYZLT010000341.1:2285-4061 GCA_964479175.1 uncultured Solibacteraceae bacterium
AGATCTGACAACGTTCCGGTGAGCCGCCGTTTTATTCTCCGCACACTCACGCAGCGCGAATCGATTGACGACTCGCGGCGGCTCACCGGAACGTTGTCAGATCTCGCGCGGAACAGACGTGACGTCGCCGATCCGGAAGTGCCGCCGCATGTGCTCGCACTCCGCAACGGATTGGCGCAGATCGGCGAGCTGGCAGCCAAGGCCACGTTGACCAGGCAGGACGCCGATGCGCTGACGACGGTCACGGCGCAGTTGCTCAAGGTCGCGGCCGCCGATCGTGCGGTCGTCGATATCGTGGCCGTGTTGTCGAAGGCCGGTGAGGCCATGACGGCTGGACGAGACCGTGACGCTCGCGTGGCGCTGTCGGACGCGGCCACCAGGATGACCACCCTGCTCAAGACTGCCGCGCCTGCGTCAACCGCCGGAGACGACCGTGAATCCCGACGCCTGAAAGGCGCGTTGTCCGACATCCAGCGGCGCGGGGGAGGCCGATGATCTTCGAACGGGTCTGTCGCATCAGCGCCATTCTGATCGCCGTGCTGGCGGTGGTGGATCCCGCATGGGTCGTCGCACGATCAGCGCGGTCGCGGATCGTGATCACGCAGACAACCGGAGCGACCACCGGCGACCTCGAACGTGTCAGGAACGTACTCGCTGACTCGTTCGAGATCGAGAGCGAGGCGTCGCCCGCGACCGCCCTTCGTGTGGTCGTGGGTCGTACAGCGCCAGAACAGCCCGCTGAAGGTCTTACCTTTGTCGTAGCCCCCGACCCGGCGACCGATGCCCCTGAGATTCGCGATGTGGCCGTGGCCGATGAAACGTCGGTGAATGCGATCGGCCGCGTGACCGTGGACCTCGCGCTGCCCGAGTCCGCTGACGCGCGTGATGTGGTCCTCGCGCTCACCGCTGACGACGTGCCGATCGACACGCAGACACGCGCGGTTCCGCCGGGCACATCGAAGTTGTCGGCGGAGCTGAGTGTTGTGCCGGCACGCCTGGGCTTGGCGAAGCTGCGTGTGACCGCGCGCCTGGGCGATGGCCCCGTGGTCAGCGTGGATGTGGCCACCGAGGTGACGCGTCGCACGTTGCGGGTGTTGTCGTATGAAGCGCGTCCATCATGGGCGGCGACGTTTGTCCGGCGGAGCCTTGAGGAAGACCCGCGCTTCGAAGTGGTCGTCAGGTCCATGACCTCGCGCGGCGTGGCGGCAGACGCCGGCGCTCCGCCTTCGACACTTGATCGCGCGGAGGCACTCGCGGACTTCGACCTGGTCATTGTCTCCACACCCGACGCCCTCGGAGATCGCGCGGCGGCTGCGCTTGAGTCCTACCTCCGAAATCGCGAGGGCGCGGTCGTGTTGCTGCCGGGTGAGACAGGATCGCCGGTGGCAACGCGTCTGACCGGCGTGACAATTTGGACCCTGGACCGGCGGCCGGCCCTCGTGAAGGTTGAGGCCGGCGTTGGACCCTGGACCGCGAGCGAGTTCGTGTGGCCGTCGACCTGGCCTGCCGGTGCCGAGTCGCTCACAGGATGTGTGAGCCCAGGCCGTTGCGCCGTGTGGCGGGCGCCCGTCGGAGGCGGCCGGGTCGTCGTGAGCAGCGCCCTTGATGGCTGGCGCACGCGCGGCGCGGAAGGCTCCACGTTTGATGCGTTCTGGCGGTCGGTTGTTGGCGACCAGGCTACGGCGACGCCGCGTCCCGTCGAGATCTCGCTGTCGTCCCGTCTCGTGACGCCGAACCGCATCGTGGCCAAGGTGTCGCGCGTCGAGGTGGCGTCGA
>CAYZLT010000342.1:0-4054 GCA_964479175.1 uncultured Solibacteraceae bacterium
GAGAGGAGTTCTCCGTTCGGTACGTCCTCCGGCGGGAAGGTCATCGGTACGGTGAGGATGCTGCTGCGGACCCCGGCGTTCCCCGCGGTGACCCAGAAGGACGTGCCGCCGCGCAGGGAGGTGATCTTCGGGCGCGAGGTCGGAATCCAGTTCCAGAGGAAGGTCGGCGGTGTCCGCGTGACCATGCCGAGGTCGGGGAAATACGTCGCGGTGTCACGCACGAGGAAGTCGTAGATGTTGTGTTTGCCCGGATTGACGCCGGTGGCAAATGAGGCCCAGGCCGTCGGTGATTCCGGTGACACGGTGGTGTCGAGGTCGTAGAGTCCGCCGGCCTTCATGACACGCGAGAGGTTGGGCAGCTGTCCCGCGGCCATGTACTCACGCACAAGATCAGGGTCCAAGCCGTCGAAGCCGATGATGACCAGCTTCGGTTTGCCAGTATCGGGCGCCGGCGCCGGTCCGCCACACGCAAACATCGCCACGGTCGCCCCGGCCAGCACGACCACCGCCCCCCATCGACTCATTCTCGCCATGGCGGACATCTTACGACGAGACGTACGACAGAACGTCGGGTGTCTTTTTCCGCACTTGGCGATAGAGAAAAAGACACCCGACGTCTTATTGCTTGATTGTGTGAGATTACACTGACCACGTGAGATTTCTGGGCGTGGACTATGGCGCGAAGCGGATTGGGCTGGCGCTGTCGGATGCCAGCGGGACGCTGGCGCGGGCGTGGCAGATGGTGCCGGCGGCCGGTAGTCCAGCCGCGTCGGCTGCGCGCATCGCCGACGTCGTCAAGAAACTCCGCGCGTCGGACGATCCGGATTTGGATGGGCTTGTTGTCGGATTGCCTCGTCGGCTCAATGGCAACGACACCGATCAGACGCCGATGGTCCGCCTGTTTGTGATCGCGCTGGGAGAATTGACCGGGCTTCCCGTCCATACCCAGGATGAGCGTTTGTCCAGTGTGGAGGCCGAATCGCGCCTGGCCGCCCGCGAGCCCGACTGGCGAAAACGCAAGGCGCTGATTGATGCCGAGTCGGCATCGATCGTGCTCCAGGATTATTTGGACAATCGACCGCGATGAAAAAGATTCTTCTGAGCTTGTTCGTGCTGGCCGTTCTCGGCGTTGGTGCGGCGTGGTGGGCCGGTCAACAGGTGGGACGTGCGTACCGGGGGTTCTCCGGCGGCGAAGTGTTTGTCGAGGTTCCGCAGGGCAGTGGCGTCGCCTCCATCGGGGAACGTCTCGCGGCGGCCGGCGTGGTCTCGCATCCACTGGTCTTTCGTGTGGCCGCGCGCATGTCCGGCGTCGAGCGCCGCCTGCAGGCGGGCGAGTATCGCTTTGCTGAACCCGCCACGCCCGCGGAGGTGATTGCCCGGCTCGCCAGGGGAGATGTGTACACGCGTGCCGTGACGTTTCGAGAGGGCCTGACCATCTGGGATATGGCGGAGGTCTTTGCCGCGGGCGGGCTCGGCACCGCGGAGGACTTTCTGCGCGAAGCCCGCGACCCTTCCCGAATCCAGGCGATCGATCCCGATGCGCGATCACTTGAGGGTTATCTGTTTCCCGACACGTATCAGTTGCCGCGCTCGGCCGGCGCGAAGGGGACTGTGGATGCCATGGTCGCCGGATTCCTTCGCGCGTTCGACGCGGACCTGCGTGCGGCCGCGACCGCCAGAGGCATGTCCGCGCGAGAAGTGGTCACGATCGCCTCGCTGGTGGAGAAGGAGACCGCCGCCGCGCACGAGCGGGCCATCGTCTCGGCGGTGTATCAGAATCGGCTGCGCATCGGGATGGGACTACAGTGCGATCCGACCGTGATCTACGCGCTGCGACTGGCCAATCGCTGGAACGGCAATCTCACGCGTGAGAACCTGCGCATTGATTCGCCGTACAACACCTACCGCTACGCCGGTCTGCCACCCGGGCCCATCGCGTCACCAGGGCGTGCCTCGATCGAAGCCGCCATCCGCCCGTCGTCCGACAGACACCTGTATTTCGTCAGCCGCAACGACGGCACCCACGTGTTTGCGACGACGCTGGCTGAACACAATCGCAACGTTCAGGAGTGGCAGGTGCGGTTCTTCAAGAATCGGCCGCGTTAGCCGCCCCAGTTGAGTTTTTCGCGCAGCATCTCAAAGTGTGTGCGCGTCGTGGTGCGCAGCAGACGCAAGACACGCTCGGAGCGGCGAATCGAGACCACATCTCCAATTTGCAGCGGCGCGCCGTACTGGCCGTCAAACGTGGCGACGACGTCAGCCGGCGCTTCCAGAGTTGGCCGCAAGACGATGTGTGCGGATGCCGGCAGCACGATCGGCCGGTTAGTCAGTGTGTGCGGCGCGATCGGTGTGAGCAGCACCGCATCCACTGCCGGGTGTACGACAGGCCCACCTGCCGAGAGGTTGTAGGCGGTTGAGCCGGTGGCGGTGGCCACGATGAGTCCATCTGCGCGCACGTGGCAGACGTGTTCGCCCTCGACCGAGACGTCGAGTTCGATCATGCGCGACAGCCGACCGCGCGTAATCACAATGTCGTTGAGCGCGAGTCGAGAATCAGTGACCACACCCTCGCGCTCGACGCGGCCTTCCAGAAGCAGTCGTGTCTCCGTCCAGGTCCGACCCTCAATCACCGCCGCCAACGCGTCGGTGAGTTCGGGGCGTCGCACTTCGGTGAGAAAACCCAGATGGCCAAGGTGGACACCGAGCACAGGGATGTCTGCGCCGGATTGGACGACGGCGTTGGCGGCCGCGAGCAACGTCCCGTCACCCCCGAACGCCACGAGCACATCCACGGCGGTCGCGATCGACTCGCGAGACATGGTGGTGAACCGGGCCACCCCGACCGCCGCGGCTTCATCAGTACCAATCATCACTGTGGCCCCGCGTGACGTCAGCCAGTCAGCGGCTTCCACCAGCGCAGCGAGCGCCTTGGGGTGGGGCTTGGCGGTCAGTCCGACACGGGGCATCACGCCGATGATCCTACCCGACGCAGGTGAAGCAGGAACTCGCGATTTCCTTCGGCGCCGGTAATGGGCGAGGGCACAAGGCCGGCATTCGTGAATCCGTGCTCCCGTGCCGCAGCAATCACGGTCTCCACCACACGCGTGTGCACGGCTTCGTCGCGGATGATGCCGCCCTTTCCGACTTCCTCGCGGCCGGCTTCAAACTGCGGTTTGACCAGTGCCACCACATTCCCGCCCTCGGCCAGGAGCGCAGGCACAACCGGGAGGATGTGTTTCAAGGAGATGAACGAGACGTCGATGGTGACGATGGAGAAGTGTCTGGCGTCTGCGGGCAGGTCGATCGGTGTGAGGTTGCGCGCGTTGGCCCCTTCAATGACGAACACGCGCGGATCAGATCGGATCTTCCAGTCGAGCTGGTTGTGGCCCACGTCGAGTGCGACGACGCGTGTGGCGCCGCGCTGGAGGAGCACGTCGGTGAATCCGCCTGTGGACGCGCCGATGTCGAGGCCCACGGCGCCGGTGACATCGATCCCGAACGTCGTGAGCGCATGGACGAGTTTGAGGCCGCCGCGACTGACCCATGGATGGTCGGGCGTCCGCAAGGTGATGGCCGCTTCGGTGTCCACGGCCGTGCCGGCTTTTGTCACGGGATGGCCGTCCACGAGCACGTCGCCGGCGAGAATCAGCGCCCGCGCACGTTCACGCGACGGCACCAGCGCGCGTTCGACGAGCAGCGTGTCCAGCCGGCTCTTCAACGGGTGCGTGTGAGCGACCATTCGGCCAGTTCGGTGAGTCGGCCTTCGAGTCCCGCAGCCGTGAGTGTGGCCTTGGCGCGTTCAACACAGGCCGCCGCGAGACGACGCGATTCGACGATGCCGTGGAGCGCCGCGTAGCTGGGTTTGCCGGCAGCGGCGTCTTTGCCGGCCGTCTTGCCCAAATCCACATCAGACCCTTCAACATCCAGCACATCGTCAATGATCTGGAACGCGAGGCCGAGTTCGTTTGCGTACTGGTCCACGGCCGCAATCACCGCATCATCCACGCCGGTGACCGTCACCCGATCGATATCGCCGGACCCGGATTCGGAGGAC
>CAYZLT010000343.1:0-4048 GCA_964479175.1 uncultured Solibacteraceae bacterium
ACGCGCGCATCGCCGCAAACCCGCCCACCCCCATCGGCGTGATGGCCATTTCGGATCCGCCCGCGATCATCACGTCCGCGTCACCGCGGCGAATGATCTCGAACGATTCCCCGATGGCATGCGCCGACGCCGTGCACGCGGTGCACGTCGCCAGGTTCGGCCCCTTGGCGCCAAACCGGATCGACACGTGGCCGGCCGCGAGGTTGATGATCGAGGCCGGGATAAAAAACGGAGAAATGCGTCGGGGACCGCCGTTGAGCAGTTCCTTGTGTTCGTTTTCAATCGTGAGGAAGCCGCCGATGCCCGAGGCGATGAACACCCCGGTCATGTCGGCGTTGTCGGGCGTCACCTTCAGCTGCGCATCATCGACCGCAAACTGCGCGGCGGCGATGGCGTACTGGATGAACAGGTCGATCTTCTTGACCTCTTTTTTCTCCACGAAGTTCAGCGGATCGAACCCCTTGACCTCGCCGGCAATCCGCGACGCATGCTGCGACGCGTCAAACCGCGTGATCGGCCCGATGCCGCTGGTCCCCGCACACACGCCCGCCCACGTCGCGTCGGTCCCAAGACCGACGGACGAGATCAGGCCGACCCCCGTGACTACGACGCGTCTGCTCACTTCTTCTTCGCGTGTTTTTCGATGTACTCGACGGCATCCTTGACGCGCGTGATCTTCTCCGCGTCTTCGTCAGGGATTTCAATGCTGAACTCTTCTTCGAAGGCCATGACGAGTTCCACCGTGTCGAGCGAGTCGGCGCCGAGGTCGTCCACAAACGACGCGTCGGTCGTCACTTCGTCTTCATCCACACCCAGCTGTTCCACGATGATTTTCTTAACCTGATCTGCGACGGCCATTCGATCTCCTCCTGAACTATGAACCCTTGCTTACGTGTGCATCCCGCCGTTGACGGAAAGTACATGTCCCGTAATATACGCTGCCTCGTCGGACGCCAGGAACCTGACGGCCGCGGCGATGTCCTCAGGGGTGCCGAGGCGCTGCAGCGGAATCTTCTTCGCCCACTCCTGGTGAGCCCCTTCCGACATCCCCTTGGTCATGTCGGTGTCCACCAGCCCGGGGGCCACTGCGTTGACCGTAATCTGGCGCGACGCAACCTCAAGGGCCAGTGCCTTGGTGAACCCAATCAGGCCCGCCTTGGACGCCGCGTAGTTGACCTGACCCGCATTGCCGGCCTCGCCCACCACCGAGGTGATGCTGATGATGCGCCCCTGCCGGGCCCGCACCATCGACTTCAACACGGCCTGCACGCAGGTGTAGGCCCCGGTGAGGTTCGCGGCGATCACGCCATCCCAGTCGGCGCGTTTCATCCGCAACATCAGCTGATCTTTGGTCACACCCGCATTGTTGACCAGGACATCAATGCGCTTGTGCCTCTCCAGCACACTCGAGACCGCCGCGTCCACGCTGGCCGGGTCGGTCACATCAAGCGTCGCACGCTCAGCACTACCGCCCGCCGCCACAATCGCGTCCACAGTTCCCTGCGCATTCTCGCCGCGAGCGGCCGCCACCACATGGGCACCACCAGCCGCCAATGAGAGGGCAATCGCTCGACCAATTCCGCGTGACGCACCGGTCACCAGGGCCACACGGCCCGTCAACATGAACATGACAGCCTTCCTACTTCAGCACACACCTAGGCAATGGGGCAATGGGGCAATGGGGCAATGGGGCAATGCATTGGCTCATTGGCTCATTGGCTCATTGCTGAGAGCCTCTCGCAACCGCTTGACCATGCGACCTTCCACAAGCCTGGCCGTGGCCGCGATGCCGTTACGGACGGCTCGGGCGTCCGACCGACCGTGGCCAATCACCGCCACGCCATTCACGCCCAGCAGCGGGGCTCCGCCACGCTCGCCGGCGTCCATCCTGACCTTGAGCCGCTCAAATCCGCGGCCCACCAGCCAGTTGGCAATCCGGGAGGCCATCGACTGCCCCACCTCGCGCCTCAGCATCGTCTCCAGCGTGGCCACGAGGCCTTCGCCGACCTTGAGCACGATGTTGCCCGTGAACCCGTCACAGACGACGACATCGGCATGGCCGGCGAACAGATCGCGCGCTTCGATGTTGCCGACAAAAGTGAGTCCGCGGGTGGTCAGCAGGAGGGCGTAGGCCTCGCGCACAAGTTCGTTGCCCTTGGCGGCCTCTTCGCCGACCGACAGGAGTCCGACCCGCGGCGCGTCCACCTGCAGGGCGATCCGCGCAAAGGCGGCACCCATGACGCCAAACGAACGCAAGTGCTCCGGGCGGCAATCCATGGTCGCGCCCGTGTCGAGCAGCACGGTTTGTCCGGTGAGGGTGGGCACGAGGATGGCCAGCGCGGGCCGCGCGGCGCCGGGGAGCATCCCGAACGCCGCGTGGGCGGCCATCAGGGTCGCGCCGGTGTGGCCGGCGCTGTACAGCGCATCCGCCTCGCC
The DNA here is from genome assembly GCA_964479175.1 of uncultured Solibacteraceae bacterium. GTDB lineage: Bacteria > Acidobacteriota > Vicinamibacteria > Vicinamibacterales > SCN-69-37 > SYFT01. The sequence goes on from CAYZLT010000343.1 coordinate 2,437, forward strand.
GCGTACGACGGCCTCGGCGGCCACTTTGATGGATGCACGCGGCTTGCGCCGCAGCGCGGCCAGCGGCGCTTCGTCCATGCCGATGACCTCGGCGGCGTCCAGAATGGAAATATTGGCCGGCACCGACGCGCCAGCCACCCGGGCCAACTCCTGGGCGACGACCGTCGTCGATCCGACGAGGCGAATCGTGACGTGGAGCTCACGCGCCGCAGCGACCGCACCGGCGACGATTTCACCCGGGGCGGCGTCGCCCCCCATGGCGTCGACCGCGATGGTCGGGATCGTCAGAGACTAGTCTTCCTTGACCGCGCGAACCTGGCGGCCGTTGTAGAAGCCGCAGTTGGCGCACACCTGATGCGGCAGCTTGGGCTCCTGGCACTGCGGGCAGGTCATCGAGTTGACCTTCGTCAGCGAGTCGTGCGTCCGGCGCTTCGCGGTGCGCTGTTTGGAATGGCGGCGTTTTGGATTTGGCATCGTTCGTATCCCTGCGTCAGTGCTTCTTCAACTCGGCGAGCACGGCCAGCCGGGGGTCAACCCACTGCTGTGTGCACTCACACGTCTCACGGTTGTGATTGACCCCGCACACGGGGCACAACCCTTTGCAATCGTCCTGGCATAGCGGCTTCATCGGCAGCGCCAGGAAAAACTGCTCTCTCACCACGTCGCCCAGCTCGATCGTCTCGTCGCGATACTCCGCGAGCCCCAGATCGTGATCAACGACGTCGTCTTCAATCTCACCCGACTTGACCGTGTCGGCGGTGACCTTCGCCAAGTCGCCTGCCGGCACAAATCGCGTTTCCACATTCGCCTCGACCGGCACCGCAAACGGCTCCAGGCATCGGCTGCACGCGATTTCCAGCGTAAATGACACCTTCGCGGTCAGGACGACGGCCGTGCCGGTGTCCTTGCGAACCGTCCCGTTCACCGTGGTCACCCCGATGATCCGGAACTCGTCCTTCAGATCGGCAAACGCCTCCGGCTCATACTGCCGAACGACCTTTTCGGCTCCCCGGCGCAGACGACTGATATCGAGCTTCATAGTTCCCTCTACCGGCCCCAGCCAGTAGCGCAAACAGAGAGTTTAACACGGGGTTAGACGCTCCAGGACCTGGGCACGTAGAGGTCCTCAAAGAGGGCGACGGCGTACCGATCGGTCATTCCGGCCAGAAAATCCCTGGCGGCGGCGTCCAGGCCCTCGGACTCGATGGTGACCGGGTCCAGAAACTGCTCCGGGCGGGCCCGGAACTTCTCCCAGAGGCCTCCCAGGACCCCGGCGGCCTTCTCAAACTCAGAGGTCGCCCGGGGATTTTCGTAGACCGCCTGGAACAGGAACGTCCGCATATCCAGGGTCGCCTGCAGCACGTCGTCGCTCATCCGGATCTCGGTCAGGTCCCCCTTGAGGGTCTCGGTGACCACGTCGGTGACCATGGTGTTGATGCGTTGTGACGAGGTCAGGCCCAGCCGCCCGGTCGCGCTGGCCGGCAAATCGCCGGGATTGAGCACCCCTGCCCGCACGGCGTCGTCGATGTCGTGATTGACGTAGGCAACGATGTCCGCCACGCGCGCGATCTGCCCCTCGATCGTGGACGCGCGGTGTTCGGGCGGCTGGGGC
>CAYZLT010000344.1:0-4047 GCA_964479175.1 uncultured Solibacteraceae bacterium
GCTATCGGTGGGTGGGTTTGGGGGAGGCACCAGCGGCACCAGTGTGATGGACAACCACCTCACAGTGGGCCGTGTGCCGTCAGGAGGACTCGTGCAGGCCGCACCCGCCCAGATGGTGACGACGGCCGACGAACTGACGCTGGTGCTGCACGACCCCGACTTTTCCACCGCCGCGCGGATCGCCGACGCACTCAACGAAAATTTCAAGACGCGGGTCGCCCGGGCCGTCGATGCGTCCGCGGTGACCGTGGCGATTCCTGACGAGTACCGCGGCCAGGTCCCGCAGCTGATGGCGCGCCTCGAAGCCGTGACCGTGCGGCCCGATGCGGCGGCCAGGGTCGTCATCAACGAACGGACCGGCACCGTGGTGGTGGGATACGGCGTGACGCTGGGTCCCGCAGCGGTCGCGCACGGCAGCTTGTCCGTCCGCATCTCGACCAAATACGAGGTGTCCCAGCCGCAGCCGTTCTCAAAAACCGGTGAGACGGTGGTCGTGCCGAACGAAACGGTCGAAGTGCAGGAAGGCGCGGCGCAGCTGGTCAAACTTGAGGAAGGTTCGACCCTCGAAGCGGTGACCCGTGCGCTCAATGCGCTGGGTGCCACACCGAGGGACATCATTGCGATCCTCCAGGCGCTCAAGGCCTCCGGCGCCCTGCGCGCAGAATTGGTGATTCTCTGACATGGCCAACGATGTGTCGACCTACTCCACCAACGCGCATACACGCGAGTCCGCCGTCTCCACTGACCTGACGGTCGGCCGCGCGCCCGATCGCGCAGACACCATACGCCTGCTCGCGCAGCAGTTTGAATCGTTGTTGCTCGGTCAGATGTTGCGCGACATGCAGCCCAGGAATTCCGGTGAGGAGGGCGCGGGATTTGGTGGCGCACTCACCGACACCATTTACGGCGAACTCGGCAATGCGCTCGTCAAGGCCGGAGGGATCGGCCTCGCCACCTCGCTTGAGGATGCGATGGCGCGCACCACACCCGGCGCCGATCCCGCCGACGCCATCGTCGGTGGCATGCCGACGATGCCGACCCTCCGGCAGCACTCGCCCTGGCTGCCCGGCGCCCCGATGGCGATCGGCCTCGATCCGGACCGCATCAGTTCTGCGTACGGTGTGCGTCGTGATCCCATCTCGGGCGCGAGCCGGATGCATCACGGCGTCGACATCCCTATGGCCACGGGAGACGATGTCCGCAGCCTTCAGGGCGGCACCGTGACCGAGTCCCAGACGCGCGGCGCCTACGGTCAGACCATCGTCGTTGACCACGGGGATGGGTTGACGACCAGGTATGCCCATCTGTCGGCGCGTCACGTGCAGGTGGGCGACACCGTGGCGGCAGGGCAGGTGGTCGGCCTGGCAGGGCAGACCGGGCGCGCTACAGGGCCGCATTTACACCTCGAAGTGAGGGAAAACGGATTCGCAATCGACCCCCTGAGCCTGGACGCCGCACGAATGTTGGGAAATGTGAGCCTCGGGACTGAAAAAAACGCTGGAACTGCCGATGACGATCCTGATGGAGTGTCCCGATGAAAATCGATAACGGTTCCCTGCCGCCCACCCCCGATCGTCTTGACCAGTCCGGCACTGTCACCTCCGGCGATGGCGCCACCCGTTCGCCCCTCGGCGCCGGCCAGTCCGGCGACGCCGTGCGAGTCTCCAGCGAAGCCCAACTGGTCGCACACGCCGCCAACGTGGTAGGCGATGTTGGCACGCAGGACCAGGTCCGGCCTGACGTGGTTGAGCGCGCCAAGGCGGCGCTGGCCAGGGGTGAAGTCGGTGCCGATCTGGACCGCCTGGCGGATCGGCTGATCGACGGGATGCTCGACGAATGAGGCCGTCGCTGACCGCACTGTCCGATGTCCTGGCGGACCTGGCGACTGCGCTCGAAACCGGGCGCGCCGACGAGGTGTTGGTCATGGAGGAGCGGGTCGCCGCCGTGGTGGCCGAGGCGCGTGCGACGGTCCTCGCGGCCTCGCCCGGCACGGTGCGTGTCGACGAGGTGCGCGATGTGGTCGCGATCGTGCGCGACCAGATGACGCGGTGCCGGCGACTCGGGTCGACGGTGCCGGCGTTGATGTCGGTGATGTATCCCGGCCAGGTGGGCTACGGACCCGCAGGGGCACGGGTGCCCGCCGGATCGGCGATTGTGCGGCCCGCCCTCACACAGGTGATTTGAGTGTCGAGCATTTTCGGATCCTTGTCGTCGACGGCCGCCGCGCTCGAGGCGCAGCGCCGCGGGCTCGAAGTGGCGGGGCAGAACATTGCCAACGTCAACACGGCCGGCTACAGCCGACGCACGATGATCCTGAAGGAACGCAGCGCGACGGAGCCCGGTCAAGCCGGGCGTGGTGTTGAAGTCTCGCAGATTCTGGCCGTGCGGGACCTCTTCCTCGAAACCCGGGTACGACAGGAACAGCAGGCGCTCTCGCGCGATCAGGTCGTGGCCGAAGCCATGTCGGTGCTCGAAGCGCAGCTCGGGCAGCCCGGTCTGTCGGTGGATGGCCAACTCTCCGCGTTTTTCAACTCGTTCTCCGCGCTCGCGGAGGATCCGGCGTCATTGACGCTCCGGGATGCGACTGTGCGTGAATCCGAGCGGGTGGCCGCGTCGTTCCGAGAGATGGCGTCGCGTTTTGATCAGAGCCGGCGTGATGCCGACGTCAGCGTTCGCAATACCGTCGATGAAATCAACCGCCTCTCGGCGGACATCGCGGCGATGAATGCACGCATCAGCGGCGTGGGGGGCGTCAACAATGAGGCCGTCATCGACAGCCGCAACGTCTTGTTGGGGCAACTCGCCGACCTGAGCGACATCACCGTGTCCGACGCCTCGGGGACGATGACCGTCAGCCTGGCCTCCGGCCACACCCTGGTGAACGGCACGCATGTGGTGGCGCTCGAGGTCGAAGACGAAGCCGGCACCGGGCTGGCGCGGGTGCTGACCGACGGTCAGGACATCACGGCCGAACTCACCGGCGGGCGAATCGGCGGGTGGGTGCAGGTCCGGGACCGACAGATGCCGGCCTACAGCGAGATGCTCGACCGCTTGGCGTTCACCTTTGCCACCGAGGCCAACGCCGTGCACGCCAGTGGCACCGATGCCCTCGGCAATCCAGGAGGCCCCCTGTTCTCCGTCTCGGCCACCGAAGCCGGGGCGGCGACCTCGCTGGCGCTCTCCGGTGCGGTGGCAACCGATGCGCGACTGATCGTCGCGGAGGGTGCCTCGGCCAACGATGCGGCCCGCGCCATGGCGGCATTGCGTGATGGCTCACTGGTGGACGGGTCCAGCACGGTGTCGGACTACTGGGGACAGATTGTGTATCGGATTGGCGGCGATACCTCAGCGGCCGAGCGTGTGCAGCAGGGCCGTCAGCAGGTGATGAACCAGTTGCAGCAGTTGCGCGAGGCCACCTCCGGCGTGTCACTCGACGAGGAAGCCGCGTCATTGATGCGGTACCAGCGGGCGTATGAGGCCAACGCGAGGTATTTCACCGTGGTGAACGATGTGCTCGAAGTGCTGATGGGGCTGGTGCGGTGATGCGCGTCACATTTCACGAACAACACTCCGGAACGAATGCGCTGCAGACGGCCGCGCAGGAACTCTCCCGCGCGCAACGCGCCGTGACCACCGGCAAACGGGTCAACGTCGCGAGCGACGATCCGCTGGGCGCCAGAAAGATCGTCCACGAGCGTGCGGAACTGGCCGCACTCGACGCCTACCAGCATTCTGCCGACACGGCGTCATCGCGGCTGTCAGCGGCCGACACCGCCTTGTCGGGATTGATTGAGCTGTACACGCAGGCGCTGGCCACCGCCACAGCGGGGCGCGGCACCACCGCGACGCCCGCCGCACGTGAGGCGCTTGCCGCATCGCTGCGTGGGACGCGCGCCGGTGTGCTCACGCAGGTCAACGCGCAGTTTGCCGGGCGGCCCCTGTTTGCCGGCAGCGCGAGTGACGGGCGCGCCTATGACGGGGCGCCGGGGGCCTGGACCTATCTGGGCACCGCCGATCCCGTCCAGTTGGAAGTCCAGCGCGGCCGCA
>CAYZLT010000345.1:0-4037 GCA_964479175.1 uncultured Solibacteraceae bacterium
TGCCCGAAGAGCCGACGGCGCAGCCGGCGCCGGAGCTGGGGTATCACGACCTGCTCGCGGGCGCAGGCGCAACGCCGCCGCCCACCACGAGCGAACCGCCAACCCCGCCCGTTGAGAACACGCCGCCTCCAACCCCGACGCCGGAGCCGCAGGCTGCTGCGCCACCGCCGGCACCGACAGCCGCCGCGACCGGGAGTTCGTTCCTGCAGTTTGGCGCGTACTCCCGTCGTCAGGCCGCAGACGGCCAGGTGGCCGCGCTCAAGAAGTTGAACGTGGCGGCCTTTGTTCTGGTGCCCCAGGCCGGGTCGGCGGATCGTTTGTTCCGGGTGCGCGTGGGCCCGTACGCGACGCCAGCAGAGGCCGAAGCGGCACGCGCGCGGCTGGTCCGCGAGGGCTACGCTCCGTCGGTCGTTCGGTAAACCGCGTATGGCCAGGGCACTGGCGCTGCTTTCAGGCGTCCTACTCGCCGCAAGTTTTCCCAAATACGGCCATCCCGCCTTTGCGTGGACGGCGCTTGCGCCTCTGCTGATTGCGGTGGTGATCGAAGTCCAGCGCACCGCCGCGTTGTCACCACGACGCGGTCGTGTATTTGTGCTCGGCTGGATTGCCGGGTTCACCCATTTCAGCCTGACGGTGTCCTGGGTCGTGGAGGTCATGAGTCTGCACGGCGGGCTGCCCGTCGTGATGGCGTGGCTCGTGATGTTCCTTCTGGCCGCGTACCTGGCGTTGTATCCCGCGTTGTGCGCGGTGCTGGTGGGACGAGCGATTCGCCGATTCGGACTTGCGGGCTTGTGGCTCGCGCCGTTGATCTGGGTGGCGACGGAGTGGTTGCGCGGATGGGTCGGCGGTGGATTTCCGTGGGCGCTGCTCGGGACCTCACAGTCGGGCGTGACACCCATCATTCAACTCGCGAGTGTGACCGGTGTGTTCGGCGTGTCCGTGCTGTTGGCGCTGGTCTCGACGGCGGCCGCAGTATTGGCGTTGACGCGCGAACGACGACACATGATTGCCGGCGTCGCCACGCTGGGACTGGTGGCGGTGGTGGCGGCACTGGGCACGTGGCGGGTGGCCGGCGGCGCGCTGGTGACGCAGGGGCCCGTGGTGAAGGTGGGGCTGCTGCAGGGCAACGTTGAGCAGAATCAGAAGTGGGACCCGGCATTCAAGGCCGTGATTCTCGATCGGTACCTGGCCCTGAGTCGTCGCGTCATCTCCGAGGGTGCGCGACTGGTCGTCTGGCCGGAAGCGTCGACACCATTTTTTCTTGAAGCCGAACCCGCGGCCGCCGCGCCGATTCGTGCGCTCGCGCGTGCGTCGCGCACGCCCATGATCGTCGGCACCGATGAGTACGAACGTGATGCAGACGGCGACCGCGTGTATAACTCCGCCGTCGCGATTGGCGAGGACGGCGTGTCGGTGGGCGGGTATCGGAAGATGCAACTCGTGCCGTTCGGCGAATACGTCCCGCTGAAGTCGTTGCTGTTTTTTGTGGGACCGCTGGTGGAGAAGGTGTCCGACTTTGCGCCCGGCACCGAGCCGACCGTGCTTGACGTTGCGGGCATACGCACGGGGGTGGCGATTTGTTATGAGGTCGTGTACCCGTGGATTCCCCGGGCGTTTGTGGCCGGCGGGGCGCAGTTGTTGACGACGATCACCAACGACGCGTGGTTTGGGCGTTCCTCGGCACCGCATCAACATTTTGCGCAGGCGGCCGTGCGTGCGGTTGAGCAGGGGCGGTACCTCATACGTGCCGCCAACACAGGAATCTCAGGCGTGGTGGACCCCTACGGTCGGACGCTGCTGACCACGCCCCTGTTTGAAGAGGCAGCCGTCACCGCTGACGTCCGTCTCATTGAGTCGCGTACGATCTACAGTTATCTCGGCGACGTCGTCGCCTGGCTCGGTCTATTGGTCTGCGCCTGGCTGGTGTGGCCACACGCATGGGGAGGCCAGAGCTTCGGAGGGCGTCGGCTTTAGCCACGCCATCGCAAGGATGTGAACTATGACCACACGTGACATGACGATTGAAGAGCAGGCGCGATGGTACGACCAGTTGGCCGAACGGGCCGCTGATCTCCGGAGGGGGCTTTGACGAAGCCCGACTCGACCGCGAACTGAAAGAGATTGAAGCCGAGGCGTCCGATCCCGACTTCTGGAAGGACCAGGCTCACGCGCAGCAGACGTTGCAGCGACGGCGCCACCTCGACCAAGACCGCACACTGGCGGTTGCCGTGCGCACCCAGACCGAGGACCTCGCCGTGCTCATCGACTGGGGACGTCAGGGCGAGAACGTGTCGGCGGATCTGGGCAAGGGGCTGGACGCCTTCACCAAAACCATCGAGGCCGGCGAAGTCCGCACGATGTTGTCGGGCCCGATGGACGCGAGCAATGCGATCGTGACCATTCACCCCGGCGCCGGCGGCACCGAATCGCAGGACTGGGCCGAGATGTTGATGCGCATGTTTGTGCGCTGGTCCGAGCGGCGAGGGTTCAAGCGCGAGATTGTTGACCTGCAACCGGGTGAAGAGGCTGGCATCAAGAGTGCCACGATGACGATCTCTGGGGAGTATGCGTATGGGCTGCTCGCGGCGGAAGCTGGCGTGCATCGTCTCGTGCGCATCTCTCCGTATGACCAAGCCGCTCGTCGGCATACGTCGTTTGCCTCGGTCTACGTCTGGCCCGAACTGCCCGATGATATCGATGTGGAGATTGACGACAAGGACCTGCGCGTGGACACGTTCCGCTCAAGTGGTGCCGGTGGTCAACACGTCAACGTGACCGACTCGGCCGTTCGCCTCACGCACTTGCCGACCGGCATTGTGGTGTCGTGTCAGAACGAGCGGTCGCAGCACAAAAACCGCGCGTCGGCGATGAAGGTGCTCAAGTCCCGCCTGTATGACATCAAGCTCAAGGAGCAGCAGGCCAAGCTCGCACAGATCGGCGGCGAAAAAAAGGAGATCGCCTTCGGCAGCCAGATCCGCAGCTACGTGCTGGCCCCGTATCAGATGGTCAAGGACCACCGGACGAAGTATCAGGTCGGGGATCCGGACCGGGTGCTCGACGGCGATATCGACGAGTTCATCCGGGCGTATCTGCTAGGCAAGGCGGGTGGCAAGTTGGTGGACGGCGGGGATGAGGACGAGGCGTAGGGCCGTCGCCCATGGTATTCTCGGCCTGGGAACCCTGTGGCAGCGTTCACGCTGGCGGATGAGGTCATCATGATTTCAGGACTCAAAGACACGTTGGTCTACGACGACCTCATCCAGTTGCCGGTCGACGGCAAGCGCTACGAGCTTGCGGAAGGGGAGTTGTACGTGACGCCTGCGCCAAGTCCGCGACATCAATGGGCGAGCAGTCGGTTGCAGCGTCAGTTGCAGGATTACTTCGAGGAGCGGCAGATCGGCCGGGTTTTTAATGCGCCGATCGACGTCGTCCTCACGCCTGAAGATGCATTTCAGCCGGACCTGGTCGTCGTGACCGACTTGGCGTTGGTGACCGAGCGTGCGATCGAGGGGCCGCCAGCCATTGTGGTGGAAATTCTCTCGCCGTCTTCAATCGCGTATGACCGACTGACAAAGTCGCGCCGGTATGCGGCGTTGGGTGTGCCGCACTTCTGGATCGTGGACATCGCGAACCGCGCCTTCGAGTGTTATCGCAATCAGCACGGCGCATATCATCCGATCGCGCGAGTGGCTGACGGTGGCACGTTCGCGCACCCCGATTTCGACGGATTGGTCATCAACACCGCCCCCCTGTGGGAGCTGTAGCGGGCCGTGACGGAAGGAACGAGCTCACACGCAGGCCACTCGTCAGCGCCGACGTGGCCTTGGTGACGACCGGACGTCGGCGGCGGCGCGGAAGCAGACCGACGACTTGGCTGTGCTGGTTGACCAGCGAGGCCGGCGAAGTTCGCACGATGTTGTCGGGCGCGATGGATGCGAGCAATGCGATCGTGACCATTCACCCGGGCGCCGGCGGCACCGAGTCGCAGGACTGGGCCGAGATGTTGATGCGCATGTTTGTGCGCTGGTCCGAGCGGC
>CAYZLT010000346.1:0-4033 GCA_964479175.1 uncultured Solibacteraceae bacterium
GATGTGTATCAAATGGCGATGACCCGAGTGGGCGACGAAACCGGCCGCGCGGCCGCGTCAGCGGGGTTCCGGACACCCATGACACGGCTGCTGGACGTCCCACGGCTGCTGGAGTTGTACTACGCCGTTCCTGGACTGCTCCTCGGCGGGTTCGGGCTGATCGAACTGTGGCGCGCCCGCACGGCGTCACACGCGGCGTGGGTGATCGCCGCCAGCGGCACACTCGTGCTCGCAGGGTTCCTTGTCTTGGGCATCGTCACACCGCTGGACTTCCGACACTACCTGGCGGCATTGCCCCTGGTGGCGATGGGCATCGGCTGTGGCGCCGTGGCCCTGTGGCAGACCGGCCTGTTCGGGCGGGTGGCCGCAGGCGTCGCCGGGGCGTGGTTGACCCTGGTGGGACTGCAGCGTGCCGCAACGTTCCTGGGGTAGTTGATATGCTTGCCCGATGAGCCTTCTCGCACGAGTGACGCAGGAGATCGGTGACGCCATGCGGCAACGCGACCAGGCCTCGCTGGGTCCGCTCCGCATGCTGAAAGCCGCATTGATGAACCGCGAGATCGAAAAACACCGCGCTCTCGATGAGGCGGAGGGCCTGCAGGTCGTCAATCAGCTGGTCAAACAGCGGCGGGATTCCATTGAGCAATTCCGGGCGGGCAGCCGAGACGACCTGGCGGACAAGGAACAGGCCGAACTGACGTTTCTGGAAAAATTTCTTCCGGCCTCGGCAGACCCCGCTGCCGTCGAGGCGGCGATTACCGCCGCCATGGCCGAAACCGGAGCCACCTCCGCCAAAGACATGGGCAAAGTGATGAAAGCCGTGAATCTGGCGCTGGCCGGCCAGACCGTGGACGGCCGGGCCCTGGCCGAGGCGGTCAAGCAACGCCTGTCGGGCGCCAACTGAATTTTCCGTGGGCAGGATACCCGGCCAAACTATTTCCGTGGCGCCCCAGTCTAATCCCGGTGAAAGGCACGCAAGTGCCGATCATCCATCCTCCGGGCAGGGGCATCAATCGCAGGGGTTGATGCCCCTTCTTTTTTCTCAACCCCATGTCTGAGCGCCTCGCCAAATCCGCCGGCACGGTCGGCCTGGCCGTCATGACCAGCCGGATCCTGGGCGTCATCCGCGACCAGGTCATGGCCGGCCTCTTTGGGACCGGCATGGCGCACGACGCGTTCAACATCGCGATGCGTGTGCCCTCGCTGGTGCGTGACCTCTTTGCCGAAGGCGCCATGAGCGCGGCCTTTGTCCCGACCTTTACGCGCTACTGGAAGACGGAAGGGCAGGCCGCCGCGTGGCGCCTCGGCAATCTTGTTCTGAACGGCTTGCTCGTGGTGACCACCGTCCTGGTCATCGCGGGGATGGTGTTCGCTGAGCCGTTGCTGAGCCTCCTTCCGGACGAGTTCTCCGGGTCTGACGGCAGAGATCGGCTGTCACTGACCGTTGACTTGACGCGGATCGTCCTGCCCTTTTTGACGCTGGTCGCCGTGGCCGTCGCGATGGGCGGCATGCTCAACTCACTCCGCCGCTTTTTTGTGCCCGCCCTGTCGCCGGCCATCTACAACGTCGGCATGTTGTTGAGCGCGATCGCGCTCATCCCCGTGTGCCGGCATTTTGGCTGGGACCCAATCTACGCCATTGCGATCGGCACCCTTGTGGGCGGGCTCGGACAAATCCTGGTGCAGGTGCCCCTGCTCCACCGGGAAGGATTTCGCTACCGTCCGATTGTCAGCTTCACCGATCCGGGCATGCGCGAGATCCTGCTGCTCATGGTGCCCGCGACGCTGGGCCTGGCCGCGTCTCAGGTCAACATCATCGTCAACACCGCGCTGGCGGTGGGTGAAGGTGAGGGTGCCGTGACCGCATTGATGCTGGCGTTTAGGCTCATGTATCTGCCGATTGGTCTCTTCGGGGTATCCGTGGCCACTGCCGCGTTGCCCGAGATCGCACGTCAGGTGAATGCGGGCGAGTTCGACCGCGTGCGACAGACGATCTCGAGCAGTCTGCGGATGATGCTGATGATGAGTGTGCCAGCCACGGTGGGGCTGATGGTGCTGGCCGGTCCCATTGTCGAGTTCATCTTTCAGCGCGGCGCGTTTGATGCGACGAGCACCGAGATGACCGCGATGGCCTTGCTCGCCTACGCCCCAGGGCTGATTGGATACTCGGCCGTCAAGATCGCGTCACCGACCTTCTACGCCTTGAAGGAGGCCCGGACACCGGTGCTGATTTCGGTGGCCACGATCGTGCTCAACCTTGGACTGAATTTGTGGCTCGTGCGCTGGTACAGCTTCCAGGGACTGGCCATGGGCACGGCGATTGCCGCGTTGTTCAACGCGACGTGTTTGTTCTTCGTCCTCTCCCGCCGCATCGACGGCATCGATGGACGACGCATCGCGATCGCCACCGGCAAGATTCTTCTCGCGTCCCTGGCTATGGGCGCGGCCGCATGGGGCATGGAGCGCTGGCTGAACGACGTGCTCCCGCCGTTCACTTCGCTGGCCGGGTGGATGGCGACCACGGCACGCGCCGGCATCCGGGTGTTCGGCGCCATCGGCGTCGGCGTCCTCGTGTTGTGCCTCACCGCGTGGGCGTTACGATTGCAGGAGTTCATGGACGTCGCGCGCAAAATCCTGTCGAGGGTGAAACGGTAGTGGGTCGCATTCCTTCGTCGCCGAGCATCGGCTACACATTCGGTCCGGGGCCATTGACGCCGGCTGTCAAAGCCATCGTCTATCTCAACATCGCCGTGTTTGTGGTGATGCTGGTGATACCGAGCCTGATGAGCTGGGTGGGACTCATCCCCGAACTGGTCCTGACGCGAGGGTTCGTCTGGCAGATCGCGACCTACCAATTCGTCCACACCGAGCCCTTTCACCTCCTGATCAACATGTTGACGGTCTGGATGTTCGGCGTGGATCTCGAACGCCGGTGGGGCACGGTCGCCTTTGCGAAGTATTACCTCATCGTCGGCACCACGGCGGGCGTGGCGACCGTTGTGGTGTCGTTGCTGCCGATGGCGTGGGCGCAGATGTCGTATTCGGCCGTCACCATCGGTGCCTCAGGTGCCGGCTACGGGCTGTTGATGGCGTGGGGCATCGTGTTTCCCCACCGGACCGTGCACCTGCTGGGCATTTTTCCGCTGAAGGCTCGCGTGTTTGTTTTGATCATCGGCGCCATCTCACTGTCGCAAGCCGTATCGAGCGGCGGCAACAGCGGGATCGCCCACGTGGCGCATCTGGGAGGACTCCTCGCCGGCTGGTTGTATCTGAAAACGCCGCGCCCGAGAGCCTCGCCTCCGCCGCCCCGGCGGCCGGACTACATCCGCCGCGTGCACTAGATCACGGTCAACACGAATGCATCATCGAGGGCTTCGCTCTGGTGCGGGGCGCCGGCGGGCACCGCGAGGACCTCGCCGGTGCGCACCACGCGGTCCGTGCCGTGAACCCGGACGCGCAGCGCGCCCTGCAGGACATAGAGCAATTGTTCGACCGGATGCGTGTGGCGGGGTACGAGCGCGCCGCGCTTGAGGTAGACCTGGGTCACCACGTGTTCGGGTGAGCGCAGGACCTTGCGCGACACCATCTCGGTGACGCGGTCCAGCTCCAGTTCATCCCAGCGAAACGACTCAACGGACGGGGCCACCCTGCCAGTATAGAATTGGAAATCGTGATCAAGACCGCCTCCTCCACCGCCGCAGCCACCTACGAGGGACTCACCCGCGACGACCTCCTGAAGGTTTACCGCACGATGTTGACGTCGAGGCGGATCGACGACAAGGAAATCCAGCTCAAAAATCAGAGTCTGATCTTTTTCCAGATCAGCGGCGCCGGCCACGAGGCCATTCTGACCGCCACCGGCATGCAGATGAAGGCCGGTCACGACTGGTTCTACCCGTATTACCGTGACCGCGCATTGTGTCTGGCCATCGGCATGACCCCGCTTGAGATGTTCTTGAGCGGTGTGGGCGCCGAGTCTGACCCCAACAGCGGGGGTCGGCAGATGCCCTCCCACTGGGGCCACAAGGCGCTC
>CAYZLT010000347.1:0-4031 GCA_964479175.1 uncultured Solibacteraceae bacterium
ATGTGGACCTGACCCAGGTGTCGGGCACGTGGACGGCGACGTGTTTCAAGACGGTGCCGGTGAGCGGCACGGCGTCCGGGGCGCTGGTCAACGGCGAAATTCGCTGGACCGCGACCGGCGTGGGCACGGCCGAAGGCATCGGGACGTGTCCCGTCGCCCTGACCGGCTCCGCAAAACTTGAAAATGCGCAGGTCAGGATCCCCTATACGGGGACGACCTGTCTCGGCCCCGTGAGCGGGGTCGAGCTTCTCAGGAAATAACTAGCCGAGTTCGTCCGCGCTCTTCACACCGTAAAACGAGAACCAGGGCGCCGCGCCCTTGAGCGCGTCGTTCACGTTCTTGATGTTTTCGACGCCCTTGGTTTCGAGCCACTTGCGAAACGCGTCGGCCCCTTCTTTCGCGAAGACGGGCATGCCGTCTTTCCACGTGGCTCGGCCACACAACACGCCGGAAAAGCGCACGCCCGATTCAGTCGCCAGCGCGAGTGACTCGGTGAACTCCTCGTTGCTCACACCGGCCGAGAGGTAGATAAAGGGCTTGGTGGAGGCTTCGGCGGCCTTGAGGAACAACGCCTTGGCTTCGTCGCGCGTGTATGCGACTTCACCGGTCTTGTTGCAGGCGGCGCCTTCGACAAACTTCATGTTGATCGGAATTTCGACCTTCAGGACGTCCACGCCGTAGCGGTCCTTGCTGAACTCACGCATCGCGCCGGCGACGACGTCGGGTTTGGTCTTCGCGTAGGCGAGGCCCTTTTCGTCGGCACCTTCCTGGTAGCCGACAAACTCGAGGAAAAACGGGATGTCGTTGGCGCGGCATTCATCGCCGATCCGTTCGACCCAGGCGTGCTTGAGGTCGTTGACCGGCTTGGGATCAAACGGCGTGTAGTAGAGCAGAATCTTGATGCAGTCGGCGCCGTTTTCCTTGAGGCGGCGCACCGACCAGACGTCGAGCAGATCGGGCAGGCGTCCCGGGGTGTTCGAGTCGTAGCCGGTTTTTTCGTAGGCCATGAGCAGGCCGGCGGTTTTGGCGCGGCGTTTTGACGGGCCGATGCCCCACTCGGGGTCAAGCAGGATGGCCGTCGCATGGGGCGTCAACACCTCGGTCACGAGGCCCTTGAACTCCTCCATCATGGCGTCGGTGACTTCGCGGCCGCTGTCTTTTGCGAGAGCCTTGTTGAGCGACCCGCGCTGGTCCATCGCCGCCGCGGCGATCACGCCACGCGTGTCCGACACCGCCTTCATCCCTGCCAACTTGCCCGCTGAAATCTTCATGGTTGGGTCTCCTGCGCCAAAAGCCGACGCATCTTATCATTCTCGATAGTCTCGGCGCCGGTCCCCGGGAACCGGCGGTCCTCTATAACGATACCGGACATGGCCTCGACCACGAGTGCTTCAATGTCGAGCGCGGCCTCGGCTCTCAGGACACTCTCCATGGACGCACGGGTTGCCGGGTAGCGCGGAGTGAACAGCGTGCAGCAATCCTGGTCGGGGATGATCGAGGTGGCGTAGGTCCCGAGGCGGATCGCTTCCTTGGTGATCACGTCCTTGTCGGTGCCAATCAACGGCCGCAGGATCGGCAACGTCGCGGCGTCATCGATCGCCCGGATGTTTTCGAGGGTCTGTGACGCGACCTGTCCTACGACTTCACCGGTGATGAGCGCATCGGCTCTAATCCGGAGTGCAATCCGTCCGGCCAGTCGCACCATCATGCGGCGATAGATGATCACGCGCAGTTCCGGAGGCACCGTCACGACCACCTGCTGTTGAAAGGCGCCAATCGGGACGAGATAGAGCCGCGTCTTGAGTTGGTATTTCGTGAGGGTGGCGGCCAGTTCGCGGGCCTTCTCCTGTGACACGTCATTGAGGATGGGATACGAGTGAAAGTGCACCAGCGGCACCCGCACTCCGCGGCGAATGAGCCGCCACGCCGCTACTGGGGAATCGATACCGCCCGAGAGCAGGCAGACGGCTTTGCCGCCCGATCCCACCGGGAGCCCACCCGCACCCGGTTCACGATCAAAAAACACGTACGCCTCGGTCATCAACACGTCGATGCGCACCACAAACTTCGGATGGCTCAGTTCAACGGGCCAGCCAACCGCGTCGACGACCTGCTGGCCGATCAGGCGTTCAAGTTCGGGCGACTTGATCGGAAACCTCTTGTCGGCGCGATGGACTTTGATCCGGAACGGGAGAGGCGTGCGTCCGCGCAGTCCGGCGATCACGGCAGCGGCCATGGCGTCCACGTCCGCAGGCACGTGTACGGCTTTGGCGAAGTGATCGATGCCTGGCAGGCGCGACAGCCGCGTGCGCACTTCCTCCCAGTGGTCGTCAGAGGCCAGTGTGAGTTCGAGACGCCCGACGGTGGATCGGACCTCCACCACATCCAGATCGGCGAGTGCCAGACGCACATTGCGCGCGAGCATATTGATGAACCACGACCGGTTCCGCCCCTTGAGGGTGATTTCCTGGTAGTGGACGATGACGGTGGTCACCTGGTGAGTTTATCGGAGGTGCGCAAGCACCGCGGCCGCGGCGGCGTGTCCCGAGCGCACGGCGCCTTCGATGGTGCCGGGCAGTCCGGTGTCGGTCCAGTCGCCGGCCAGGAACAGGCCCGGCACCGGCGTGCCGGTGCCGGGTCGCGCCGGGGCACCCGGCGCGACCGAGAAGGTCGCGCGCGGCTCGCGGACGACGACGGCGTGGACGCGGCGGGCCTCGCGCAGCGAGACCGCCGCGTCGGCGCCTGGGGTGGGCGGCGCGCCGGGCGCGCCGCCCAGGCAGGCGCGCAGCTCGCGCTCTGCGAGCGCGACCAGCGCGTCGTTGTCGAGGCGCAGCTGGTCGCGAGCGCCGCTGGCGACCAGCGTCACGCGATGGAGCACGACCTCAGAGGTCGGGTCGGGCTCGTTCGCATCCCGAACCGACCTCTGAGGTCGTGCTGGTCGGAACGCCCAGTCGAACGTGGTCCCTACCAGCCCGACCTGCCGGTGCGACAGCACCGGCCGGTCGAACCACAAATTCACCGACACGATGGGTTCTGCGACGATGTGCTCAGCGTTTGTGACGATCTTGGCCATTGTGGCCGGCGGACCCGCCGGCCACAATGCGCGCAGAGCGTGCCAGGGGACGGCGCAGACGATGGCGGCTGCGGAAAAGGTGTCGGGTGCCTTTTTCGTGTCGCTCGACACGAAAAAGGCACCCGACACCTTTTCCGAGGACAGCCGCGCCGGCACCCCCCGCAGCACCTGCCCGCCGCGCGCTTCCACGAAACGCGCGGCGGGCTCGGCATACAACTCGTCCAACGGCACCGTGGGCACACCCAACGACGACGCCCCAGGATCGGGACCGAACAACTCGCCGAGCACGCGCGCGAACGCGCGCGCGCCGGCGACATCCGGCGACTGATTGAGCGCCGCCAGCGCCAGCGGATTCCACAGCCACTCGCGCACCACCGGCCCCTGGCCAAGCGACTCCAGCCACTGCGACACCGTCAAGTGCGCGGGCACCTCGGCCGCCACAGCCTCCGCTCCCCGCGAACGAGCCGCGCGGAGAAATGGCGCCATCTTCACCGTGGACCACCGGTCCGCCAGCGGCAACGCCCCCCACGACAACACGCCCGCGAGCAGATGCATCGGCGCCGGCAACGGCGGACACGACAGCCGCGACTGCCGCCCGGACACATCGGCCATCACCAATTCCAACCGGGGATCGGGCGGCGCGAGATCGGCGGTGCCAATCGTCCGCAGAAACGCGTACGTCTCCCGGTAACAGCCGAACAACGCATGTTGCCCGTTATCCACACGCTCGCCCGTCGTCTTGTCTGTAAATGCAGTGGCACGACCGCCCAGTCGCGGTGCCTGCTCAAGGACCGTGACCGTCACGCCGGCCTCAGCAAGTCTGACCGCTGCACTCAACCCGGCAAATCCGGCACCGATGACGACTACGTCGTGCGCCACTTCAACTGCCACCAGATTCGAGCAGCGATGCGCGCCTGTGCAGGCCGAGGCACACGCACCAACTGCGAAAACACGTCGT
>CAYZLT010000348.1:0-4028 GCA_964479175.1 uncultured Solibacteraceae bacterium
GACGACACGCGGCAGACCACCCGTGATGTCCTTGGTCTTGGTCGTCTCTCGCGGAATTTTCGCGATGACGTCGCCGGCCTGGACGTCCTCAAGGTTGGAGACCATGAGGTGGGCGTTCGAGGGCATGTGGTACCGATTGAGCATCTTGCCCTCAGCCGTGACGATTTCGATCGCCGGCTGCTTCTTCTCGTCCGGTGAGTCCACGATGATCAGGCGCGACATGCCCGTGATTTCGTCGACTTCCTCGTGGACCGTCACCTTGTCGATGATGTCCTTGAAGCGCACCTGACCGCCGGCTTCCGTCAGGATCGAGAACGTGTAGGGATCCCACTCGACCAGGATTTGTCCCTTCTCGACCGTCTGGCCGTCCTTCACCTTCAGGCGCGCACCGTAGACCACGGAGTAGCGCTCGCGCACTACACCCTTGTCGTCCACGATGTTGATCGAGCCCGATCGGTTCATGACGATGGTCGCGCGGATTGGCGGGAGGGCCTTGTCATCGTGACGTTCACGACCGGCCACCGTCTGCAGTCCGTCGTAGCGGACCGTGCCCTTGTGACGGGTTTCAATCGTGGACTGGTCCGCGACTCGTGAGGCCGTGCCACCGATGTGGAACGTACGCATCGTGAGCTGCGTGCCGGGTTCACCGATCGACTGCGCCGCGATGACGCCCGAGGCCAGACCCATTTCGACCATCTTGCCGGTCGACAGGTCGCGCCCGTAACACTTCGCACACACACCGCGGCGAGCCGCGCCGTCCACGGGATCGGATCAAGCTTAGCCCTATGACATTCCCGGTACGATTCCTCCGGTTGTTGGGTGTGTTCAAGGGTTGGATCGACCCAGATTCTTGAGGACAGACTCCACCAGCGACTGTCGAGTTCCTTGACTCCACAGATGATTTGCCATACTGTCTGCCTCTCACAGAGGTATCCACATGTTGGGTCCTACTCTTCGGGCAGTACCTATAGCTCTCGCCTTCACTATCGCGACGGTTGCGACTACCCAACCTGCCGGTGCCCAAAACGTCGACTACGGACATGCGTACGACGCGCTCGACCGCACCGTTGTCTACGTAACCACATGGTTTGACGATGCGAAAGCGACGTCGGCTAGACGCGCCGACGGCTCAATCGAGACAATTATCGAGGACGCCGCGGCTAATGTGCTGGCCAGATCCACCCACAGAGCCGGAGCCCTCGACTCCACTATGAGTGGGCTTAGCCAGCTGGCCCGATTCAGTGCGGCGCTCAACCCGTCCTCGTCTTACGCCGCCGACTGGTTCAACAAGCAGCTCTATGTGTTGTGGCGCGATCAAGGAGAGGCAAACCGCACGCAGGGCATGGCTGGCCGAGCCCTGGGCCTGCAGTGGCACCGTGGTCATCTCCGTATCCAAGCTCAGGTTGAGCGGGAACGAATCCTTCGGCTGCCCGATCCCGTCGACGCCGTGCCGCGTGCCGTCCGAACGCAGTTTTGAGGCTATCTGGCTTTTAGTGAACGCCATGTGTACGCGGTTCGAAAGAAGGGGTTTGCGTACGTCGCGTACACAACACGGTTCTACGATGACGCTGGGAAACAACTCGGTTTGATGAGGTACTACGACAAGCCACAAGCTGTGTCCTGGTCATTTGCGAACGGACAAGAAGGTGTGGCACCAGAATGGCGACTGCCAGAGCGCTTCAAGTTCGATCCGAATATGGCGTGGGCGGGCATTCAGGCGATGGCGTTTCATCTGACGCGCAATGCCGATGGCACGAAGATCATCAAGACCAGCGTCCCAATCGAGACGTCGGGCTGGGACCGGTTCAAGGCGGGGGCCAACAGGGCGCTGGGTGCCGTCGTTGCGTTTATCTCCCCCACGCTGCACGCGCAAGGTAGTCCAAGTTGCGATGGACTGAGCGACGGGTGTACGGGACTGCACTGGCTGGACGGTTCGCTGTTTCAGGATTGTTGCGACACGCATGACAAGTGCTTCGAGGTCGATTGCAGCAGCCCGTGCTCACAATGGTCGTGGATCTGGCCATTTGGACAGTGGGACTGTGCCGCGTGCAATCTCAGCGCCGTCGGTTGCTCTTTCACCACTGCCATCACTGGCGATTTTGGTCATGGCGGCGTCCCGCCAGGCACGCCCTCGGCATGCACGGATGGTGATCCCTGCACGAGGTGTTTCGCGAGCGACTGGTGTCCAGCCGAATGTCAGACCTGCGACGGCATCGGTGAAGGCCCGCCGATATGACTCTGCGGTGCCGGTGGTTGGGGGGGCTTGGGCTCCTGACCATGTTGGCGGGATCGGCGTGCATCGGCTCCCTGCCGCCCCTGCCGGCCCTGCTTCAAGCGCCTGGGATCAAGACGGAAGCGACACCGCTCCGTAAGGAACAGGTCGTGTCGCTGGCTGGCAGCGCCCTGTCATCGAGGATCATGCAGATCACCAGCGGGCCGGACCAGGATCTCATCGTGGTCGCGGAAAACGGCCTCCGATGGATTGACGCCGCCGGCGGCACCACGCGGGACCTCATCCTACCCGCCAAGATGTTCCGGCACTCTTTGCAGCCTCTTCCTGACGGACAGACGGGCATCGGTGGTTTTTCATCGCGCCCGAATGCGATCCTGATGTTCGACTTGAGCGGCCAAGAGGTGCTCCGAATTGGACTAGGACCGTCGTACGACTTCCCGGAATTCGCCAACGTAATGGGTGGCTCTCAACGCGAAGTCGTTGTCCCAGGTAGATTGGGTGTGCGGGTGTTCTCACTGAGGGGCACACTCATCGGCACACTGTCGAGTTCGACCTACGCGACGATAAAAACCGTCGTGCAAGCCGATGACGACCCCGAATACGAAATCGCGTTCGTGACAACATCGCTTCGCGCGGGCCCGGTTGAAGCCTTGGTGATGAATGCGGATGGCACGACGGTCAGCCGGTGGAACGATGCCGAGGGCGGGTGGCTCTCATTCGTGCCCGAGCTCGACGACCGAAGTCTGTGGGGCTTGACGGCGGACGGGTTCACGGCGTGGGACGCCCAAGGTCAACGCGTGCAGACCTTCGCCGCACCGGACGTCAGCGCGTTGCGTTATGTCACTGGCGCGAAGTTCAAGCACCACACCGTACTGATTGCCTCCGGCGGTGGCTACAGTAACGTTAGCGCGCTGTGCGTTTTCGACAACTCGCGGCGTCTGGTGTTTCAGGAGGTGTATTCGTCGAGAATCTACTCGGCATTCGCGGATCGTGACGCTGACCATTTTTACGTCGGCGTCGACGACGCCGTCGTGAAATACACGCTCGCCACGAGTGCCTCGAGCGCGGGAACTGTCCGATGAGTCGGCGTGTCTGGGTGCTCTTGTTAGTCGCGTTCGCAGTCGGCTCCGTGGCCACCACTGTCTATCTTCTGAGACGTCCCCCGCCTGCGTCGCTCGCAAATCTGGAGACGCCGTCGCTCAGGGTCGGCACGCAGCTTCAGGACATCACGGGGCGCAACGAGAAGGCCGACGTGGTCCGCGTGCAGCTGCGCGGCACGGACAGGCCCACGATGCTCTATATCGTCACACCCGCATGTTCGTGGTGCACCAGGAACCGCCGTAACTTTGCGGAAATCGTGCGACAGCGGAGCGGGGAGTACCACATCGAATTTATTTCGCTCAGCGAAGGCGGGTTTTCAGGCTACTTGCATCAGCTTCGACCTGACTGGAATGACGAACACGTGACAACTTTGACGAGCCTCCCTGCGCGGACCAAGGCCGAGATGCTACTCGGACCCACGCCTCAGACGATCATCATCGACCGCGACGGCAAGGTCACCCACAACTGGGTGGGCGCTTACACCAGCAACACACTCATCGCGATCGAGTATCTCTTTCTCCTTCAGATGCCTGGACTCGGCGAGGACCCGCCACGCCGGTAGCCCGGCCCCTGTCCCAGAGAGGTAGTTTCTCCCCCCACTACACACGGGCGCTGAACGGCTGCCAAGGTCCACAACAAAAAACGGGCGCGGAAGGTGTCCCCTCCGCGCCCGTGTGTGTCTTCGCGGCGTTCA
>CAYZLT010000349.1:0-3683 GCA_964479175.1 uncultured Solibacteraceae bacterium
CAGGAGCGAGATCGGCGTTCCGAGCGCGAGTGTGCCGGAGGCCATGGCCGCTCCACGCCCGGCGCCCCTGCCCTGGCCCATCCCCATGCCACCACCCATGCCACCGCCCATCATGCCGCCCATGTTCAGTCCGGCATCAGTGAGGGCAAACGCCGCACTCTGCAACTCCATCTGCGTGTTGAGCGCACGCTGGCTCAGGTCCAGCCACACGTCCACACGCTGCGCCGGTGCGAGCGTCACGTAGCGCTGAGTCTGCGGCCGCTCCAGCAGGCCGCCGTCGGTGCCGAGCACGGTCATGGGCGTGCCATCGCTCCAGCCCAGCTTGTAGACACGCGCGTTGGATCCGTTCAGCAGGCGAATCCGGTACGCGCGCGTGGCCAGTGACCAGGTCGTCGACGCCTGGCCATTGATCAGCACACGGTTGCCGAGGAACCCGGTCTCCATGTCCATCATGGTCGTCGAGTAGACAAGCTGGTTGTCTGCATCGAAGCGTCTATCCTGTATCACCGCGAACAGTTCCGTCTGGCCTGACGGCAGCGACAGCGCCGCCTCCTCGTCGTCGCTCACGATGAGCAGGCCGGCAAGGCCGCTGTAGACCTGGGGACCGGTCTGCATGTGGGGATGCGGGTGATACCAGTAGGTACCCGCACGGTTGGTCACCTCGAATTCGTAGACGTAGTCCTTGCCGCCGTCCACGGCGAGCCGGGGATGCCCGTCGGCCACCTCGGGCACGTCGAGTCCATGCCAATGCACGATGGACGCGTCAGGCAGTCGGTTCGCAAACCGGATGCGAACCTTCTGGCCACGTCGCAGGCGGAGGGTCGGGCCGAGATACGACGCCTTCACCGGTTCGAGAGAAGACGACGGCCCCGTGATCACCCGTCCGGTGAACTGCCAGACATCGGTCGGTTTACCAGGAAGAATCTGTGACTGCGAGGGCCTTGCGATCAGTTCGATCTCGACATCCGGGACCAACGACTGCCAGGCATGCAGCCGAGTGACCGACGCGGCAGCGGCCATGGCGGCCAGAGACAACACTTCACGACGTGAGTAGGTCATAGGGAGGGTCCGTCAAAACACATGGCGCATACACGCGGAAATGCGCGGAATCCAAGCAGTTCGATGCCCGGACTCAGGTAGCCGTCCTTGATTGGCTCCGGGCGCAGCAGGTCCGTACTGAGATATTTTTTGTTGCTGTCGCAGAAGACGGTGGCTACGACGGCGTCAGCACCGAGTTCGTTCTGGACCTTCAGGGCGCCAAGGAAATTGGCCCCTGACGAGATCCCTTCGGCGAGCCCGATGTGCGCGAGTTTCTGCGCCATGAGGATCGCGTCGCCATCGTGCACGGACACGATGTGATCGAGCTGGTCGAGTTTCACAATCTCGGGAATGAATTCGTCGGAGATGCCCTGGATGCGGTGTGCGCCAACCTTGTGCCCGGTCGACATCGTTGGCGATTCTGCTGGTTCGAGCGGGTGCACTTTTGTGGCCGCGGACTGCAGGCGGAGAAATTCGCCGACACCCATGACCGTGCCGCCCGTGCCGACGCCGGCGACAAAGGCGTCCACCTTGAGGCCCGCCTTGGCGAGCTGCAGCGACAGCTCGGGGCCTGTCGTGCGTCGGTGCGCCTCGACGTTGGCTGCGTTGGAAAACTGGCAGGGGAGAAACACGTTCGGCTGCGTGCGCGCCAGCGTTTCTGACATCTCGATGCTGCCGAGAAAGCCACCCTGTTGTTTGCTCACGAGCACGATGTCCGCTCCGAAGCTGGCAATGAGCGAAATCCGTTCGCTGCTCATCCAGTCGGGCATGAAGATCGTGACCGGGTGTCCCAACGCACGTCCGAGTGCGGCAAACGAAATGCCGGTGTTCCCACTGGTCGCCTCGGCAATGCGATCACCGGGACGGATCGCGCCCGACTGATAGGCGCGCTCGAGTACAAACAGCGCCATCCGGTCCTTGATACTGCCAGTCAGATTAAGGGACTCCTGTTTGGCGTACACGACCCGAGGGTGACCGCGATACAGGAAATCGATGGCTAAAAGGGGAGTGTTCCCGACGAGTCTGTGGAGCGAAGCAAAGCGAGAGGTGAGCACGTCATCAGACACAGCGTGGGGCATTTCCGCGCCTCCACAGCCATTGTATGCCTCTTCAGATCGTGCCGTAGAGGCGATCGCCGAAGTCGCCCAGGCCCGGCATGATGTATTTGTTTGCGTTGAGCGCCCGGTCGAGCGCGGGCGTGTAGACGTCGACGTCCGGATGCGCCGCCGCCAGCGCCGCAACGCCTTCCGGGGCGGCGACGACGCAGAGAAGGCGAATGCGGGTGGCCCCGGCCTCCTTGAGCACGTCGACCGCCATGATGGCGCTGCCGCCGGTGGCGAGCATTGGGTCGACCAGCAACACCAGGCTGTCCGACAGCGAGGGCGGCAAGTGGCTGGAGTACTTGGTGGCCACGGCCGTTGCCTCGTCCCGTTTGAGCCCCACATGGCCTACGCGCGCATTGGGGACCAGTTCGAGCACGGAGTCGACCAGACTCAGGCCGGCCCGCAGGACCGCGACCACGACAATATCGGTCGCCAATTGCTGCCCGGTCGTGCGTTCCAGTGGGGTGTCCACCGGTACCGGGGTCGTCGGCAAATCGCGCGTGGCTTCGGCGGCGACGAGCACACCCACCCGGTGGGCGAGATGACGAAACAGTGCGGCAGGCGTCGAGGTGTCCCGGAGCAAAACGAGAGCGTCCTGGGCCACCGGGTGCGAGACAAGGTGCAAAGCCACGGCAGGAACTATACACCTGCGGTTCTTATAGAATCCTCCGCATGGTGCGTGGAGCAGGATTGGCGGTGGCGCTTGCCGTCGTCGTCGCGATGTTGATGTGGCAGGCGGCGGCACCCGGGGCGCGGGTCGATGTGGTGATCACGGGCGGCACGGTCGTCACGATGGATGACCAGGGGACCGTGATTGTCGATGGGGCCGTGGCGATTGACGACGGGGAAATCGTCGCGGTCGGCACGGCGGTCGAGATCAACGCCCGGTATGCCGGCGCGGAGCGCGTCGATGCGAGCGGGCAGATCATTTTGCCGGGCCTCATCAACACCCACGGCCATGCGCCGATGGTCATGTACCGCGGCCTCGCCGATGACATGGCGTTGATGGACTGGTTGAATCAGTACATTTTCCCCGCCGAGAAGGCGACGGTCTCACCCGAATTTGTGCGCGTTGGCACCCAGCTCGCGGTGCTTGAGATGATCGAGTCCGGCACGACGACCTTTGCCGACATGTATTACTTCGAGGACGCCGTTGCGCACGCGACGTCCGAGGCCGGTCTCCGGGCCGTCCTGGGCCAGACGATCATTCGCTTTCCGGTCGCCGACGCCGCAACGCCTGAAGAGGGGCTCGCGCGTGCGGAGGCCTTCCTGCAGGCGTTTGCCGACGACGACCTGATTACGCCGGCCGTGGCGCCGCATGCGCCGTACACATTGACACCCGAGACGCTGCAGGCGGCTCGGGCCCTCGCCAACAAATACAACGCGCCGCTGTTGATTCACCTTGCCGAAACCAAAGACGAAGTGGGGATCATCGCCGACCAGTTCAAACAGTCACCGGCGATGTTTCTCGATGGGCTTGGGGTGTGGAACGGTCGTTCTCTTGCGGCACATGCGGTGTGGGTCGACGACGCGGACATGGCC
>CAYZLT010000349.1:3693-4014 GCA_964479175.1 uncultured Solibacteraceae bacterium
GCTGGCGGCCAGGGGGGTGGGACTTTCGCACAACCCCGAGAGCAACATGAAGCTGGCCAGCGGCACCGCCCCGGTGCCGGCCTGGCTGACGCATGGCGCCAAGGTGGGGCTGGGGACTGACGGCGCCGCGAGCAACAATGACCTCGACATGTTTGAGGCGATGCGCACGGCGGCCCTGCTGCACAAACATGCGTCGGGTGACCCACGGGTG
The DNA here is from genome assembly GCA_964479175.1 of uncultured Solibacteraceae bacterium. Lineage (GTDB taxonomy): Bacteria > Acidobacteriota > Vicinamibacteria > Vicinamibacterales > SCN-69-37 > SYFT01. The sequence continues at coordinate 3,905 of CAYZLT010000349.1, forward strand.
TTGCCGGCACGCGTGGTGCTCGAAATGGCGACCCGTCGGGGCGCCGACGCGCTTGGCATGGGTGACCGAATCGGCTCGCTCGAGCCCGGCAAGCTGGCCGACGTGATCAC
>CAYZLT010000350.1:0-4010 GCA_964479175.1 uncultured Solibacteraceae bacterium
AAGGGGACATTTCTATTGCGTGAAGAAAGGGGACATTTCTACTGCGCGTTGACACCGATCACGTGTCCTCGTTGACGTCGGGAGACTTTGATGTGATGTGGCCAGCTGCCGGCGGCCCGATTCTTCGTGGCCCATTGCCTGCTCTCAGCCTGTTGCTGCTTGGAGTGGCGATTTCAGAGTCGGGTGTGAGTAGTCAACAGGCTCCGCAGTTCCGTACGACCGTGGACTTGACGCGCCTGGAAGCTACCGTGCTCGATAAGCGGACTCGGCAACCGGTGCGCGGTCTGACTCGCGACGATTTTACGGTCCGCGTGTCTGGCCGCGCTGTGCCGGTGACGGCCATGACAGAGGTGGCCGCGCCTGTCACGATACCTTCCGACGGGCCGCCAGCGGTGCGCGATGTGGCATCGAACACGTCCATCGTCGATCGGGTCTTTGTGATCGTCATGGACGATGCATATGCCGGACTACGAGTTGACCCGTTCTATAATGCCGAAGCTCGCAAGATCGCTCACACAATCGTGGACTCGCTCGGGCCCAGCGACAAGGCGGCGATTGTGTTCTCTCAGGACAATCGCCATGCCGTGGACTTCACGAGCGACCGGGCTGCCCTGAGACAGGCCATCGACACATATGCGCTGCGCTCGCTGCATCCGCGTCTCGCCGTAGCGATGTCACTCGGCACGCTGCAGCGAGCTCGGGATTCCCTCCTCACGCTGTCCGGGTATCGTCGCTCGGTGGCATGGATCACGGCCGGTCCTCAGACCAACGTGACGGGAAAGACTGAGATCGCAGACTGGAATTACTTGTCCAACTCGATCGGAGCCGATGATGCCCCTCAGGTTGCGTTCAGGCACTTTCAGCGGATCGTCCGTGATGGGGCTCTGAGCGGTGTCCCCATCTACGCCTTTCGAACGACAGGCCTCCAGGCCCCGTCAGTTGCAGATGTCGTCCGCGGCAGAATGGAATCCTCCGACACCAACCTGTTTCTCGACTCGGTGGCCGCAAGGTCAGGAGGCGATGCCTACATCGAAACGAATACCCCATCCAGGGACGTTGCGCGGATGTTCACAGAATTATCGTCATACTACGTGCTCGGCGTGGAAGGCGTGACGGCCGCGGCAGGAAGTATCCAGCGGGTCGAAGTGGCGGTCAGGGACCCGAACCACTTGGTGCTTCCGGCATCAATGTTGTTCGAAGTGCCACGGGCCGGTCCGGACTCGAGAGGGGCTGTCGGTGGCATGCTCCACGCCTTTGCCACGCCCTTGGCGGCCGGTAGCATTCCCCTGCAGATGAACGTCGTGCCAATGGCGGTGCCGAAGTCGCGCGATCAGGCGCTGATTCTGACGCTGGGGCTGCCGACGTCCGCTCAGGACGACGCGACCGATAAGTTCACGGTACGAACCTTCGTGTTTGATGGTGAGGGACGACGCGAGGTGTTTCAGCAAACCCAATCGGTCACCGTTCGAGGCGGGGCTGACCGGCTGGCAGAGATCACATCGCGTCTGGCGTTGCGCCCCGGTCGCTACAACGTCCGGACGTACGTGGAGCGGGTAGGCTCTCAGGCTGTCGGCTCCGTGTTCGCGCAGGCGGTGATTCCTGATTTCGCAGGCAGCCCGTTGTCGACCTCCGGCATCGTGCTTGGTCGCATTGGCGGTCGTCCCGTCGCCGGTCGTGAATCCCTCGCGGATCTGCTGCCATTCGGACCGACGGTCACCAGGACTTTCGCACCTGTTACCATCGTCGGCGCCCTGTGGCGGGTCTATGCCGTTGGCGACACCGCCGGCGACGTCACCCAGACCGTGGAGATTCTCAACGGGGAGGGCGTCCGGGTTTCTGCCCAGACCAGCACGATTCCGGCGGAGGCATTCAAGTCTCCGGCCCCGTCTGGAGTCGAACAGCGGTTCGACCTGCCCCTTCGATCGCTAGCGGATGGCTTCTACGTGTTGCGGATCTCCGCGGTGAGGGGGACCCATCGCGTAGAGCGTGAGGTCGGCTTCAGGGTAGACGCCGATGACTCGCCGGCGAGCCACGGCCACGATTCGCGATGACTCAGCGACGGAGGCGGTAGACCCGCCCGTCGTCCTCGGTGTGCATCAGTTCGAGTGCGTACGCCCACGTCGCGAATTGGGCGTTGATGGTGGCGACCATCGACGGGTTGCTCATGTCGGCATGATAGAGGACGTAGGTCACACCAAATCCGCGCATGCGATCGCCGATAGTCCGTATGAAGTGGCTGTTCCTGACATAACCTCGAGTTATCAGACACAGGGCCGATCACGTGTCCTCGTTGGCCATCAACCTCACAGTACAACGCACGCGGTCGCGGCGCGGGCTGCGTGCTAGACTCCCTCGCATGAAACTCTTGTCGACCGTGTGGATCGCTGCGCTTCTGACGTTCGTGCCGGACCTTGGCGCGCGCGCAAAGCGTTGACGCGTGTCAGCTTTTCCCGGCCGAGTTCGCGCAAGCGATTGCGGGCAAGCCCATGAAGCAGACGCGGAGTCTCCCAGGCACGACCAACGGCCTCTGCGAATTCAAGGACAGCACTGGGCTGGTGACCGTCAGCTTTGAACTGTGGAAAATGTCTTCTCCCGCTGATGCGTCAAAGTACATGCGGGCCACCATGACGCAAGCGGCCGACCAGATGCGCGACAAGCCAGAGCCCTTGGAGACACTCGGCGACGAGGCGTTCTATGTCGACCGTGCGATGTCGCTGTATGCCAGGATGGGCAACGCGTGGATTGTCATTGGTTTTCCGAACAAGGCCGCGCAAGTCGACGTGGCGCGCAAGGTCCTCGCCAAGCTTTAGCGCACGCAGCGACTGACCGCTTCCCTGCCGGCTGGCACGCCACACTCGGTGTCGAGCACGGTCTCGTCGGCATCGAGATGGTTGGTCTGTTTGTCGGGGAGGCTATGGACCAGGCGCCGTCGATACGCCGATACGCGCAATGGTCAGGCGGCTATCCATGGGATTGGCGCGCGGCCTACGAGCGCAAGTGCTGCGTTGTCAGTTGATTGCGCGGATGCGCGCGGAACGACGCCGTTGGTTACGCGCCGCCAACTGTCGCGTAACCATGTCCCTTGCGCGTAACCACGACTCACCGTCTCGTGGTCGGAGGGTGCTAATATCCGTCCCATCAACATCTTGGCAGGATCGCCGAGTCACTCCGGGAGCAATGGTTGGACGCTCCTGAGCCCGAGCGGTCTACTCCAAGAGTAGTTAGGCCGACCTTCATAACCCAATCGGAGTGCCGACAGCCTTATGCCGCGATGCACCGTCTGTTCTAGGAGCCGCTCCTGGGTTTCGCCGACTGCGAGCATCTGTGCTGCCTGTCTGCGGACATCCCGGAAAGCCAAAGGTCGTCCGGCGGAGCCAGCTTCAGATGCAAACGCTGCCCGGCATCGAGACATTCCGGTAACCTCTCGCCGCCCGAGCCCACCTATTGAGATGCCGCCACCAGTAGGGGAAGCGCAACAGGCCGCCAGATTTGAGTTCACGACAAGACTCGCGCGCCACGAAGAACCACCAGCGCCGAGTTGCAGCGGCAGCGCGTTGCCACTAGTCATGGCACTCAGCGAGGTTCTTAAGCCCGTCATATCTTCCCGACTCAAGTCGCCGCCAGCCTGGCCATACGACGATCGAGTATTGGTCTGGTTGTCCCCGAAGCGAATCGGAGATGTTGCTCTCTTTCATAGCCGAAACGGCCCCTCGATGTCTCAACTGCTAGGCGCGTCCGATCTCGCAGAAGAAGACGCTCGTCTTGTTAGGACGTTAGTTGGCAAGGTTGAGCGATTCTCGCCGGGTCTTCCCGTTGCCCTGAGGCAAGTAGCGACAAAGCTCGGCATTGTGATCCACACCCCAGGGCGCAGGACTACGCAGGCCTAACTAACATCGGCGTGCAGCCGACCGCGGCGCGTGTGTATGATGGGCCCGCCGCGGCGGCTGACGCCGTACGTTAGGCATCGGATTCAACAGGGTCTTGATTCGACCAGATATTGGAGTAGGCTT
>CAYZLT010000351.1:0-4006 GCA_964479175.1 uncultured Solibacteraceae bacterium
GTTCGGCACGGTCTGGGCCCTGATGCAATTTATCTTTGCGCCGGTCCTGGGCGCACTGTCGGATCGGTTCGGCAGACGTCCGGTCATCCTGATTTCGTGTTTTGGTCTGGGGCTCGACTACGTGTTGATGGCGGTTGCGCCGTCGTTGGGCTGGCTGTTTGTCGGCCGTGTGTTGTCGGGCATCACCGCCGCGAGTTTTACGACGGCCGGTGCCTACATTTCGGACGTGACCCCGATCGAAAAGCGCGCTGCGGGTTTTGGCATGATTGGCGCGGCGTTTGGCGTGGGGTTTGTGCTGGGCCCGGCCGTTGGCGGCATCCTCGGTGCCGTCGATCCACGGCTGCCGTTCTGGGTCGCCGGCGGCCTCGCGCTCGCCAATGCCGCTTACGGCTATTTTGTGCTGCCCGAGTCGTTGCCCCCGGAAAAGCGCAAGCCGTTTTCCTGGCGCAACGCCAACCCGATGGGATCGCTGCAGTTGCTGCGGCGGTATCCCGGACTCATGGGGCTGGCCAGCGTTAGCGTGATGTATCACCTCGTGCATCACGTCCTGCCGAGTGTGTTCGTGTTGTACGTCGGGTATCGCTATGGATGGAATCCGCGTGACACCGGGTTGACGCTGGCCGCCGTGGGTGTCATGAGCATCATCGTGCAGGGGGGGCTGGTGCGGCCGCTGGTGGCGCGGTTTGGCGAACGACGCGTGTTGTTGACCGGGCTGTCTGGTGGCATCGTCGGCTACGCCATCTTCGGGCTGGCGGCGGCCCCGACGATGTTCTGGCTGGGCCTGCCGGTCTTTGGACTGATGGGTCTGTTTAATCCCTCGCTGCAGGCGCTGATGACCCGCCGGGTGTCGGCCTCCGACCAAGGGCAGCTGCAGGGGATCAACGGCAGTTTTATGGGCCTGACCGGCATTGTCGGGCCGGGGCTCTTCACCTGGACCTTTGCGCTGGCGATTGGCCCGCGCGCCGGCTGGCATGTTCCCGGGGCACCCTTTGTGCTGGCGTCTGTCCTCCTCACGGTGGCGTGGGTCATCGCGTGGCGGGTTACCATGGAACCGACGTCATGAGTGTGCAGGCAATTGCAGACAAGCTGGTGGCTGGCGGGCGGCTCGACCGCGCGGACGCCAGGGAGTTGTATCTTGAGGCACCGACCTCGCTCCTGGGCCAACTCGCCGACCGGGCGCGCCAACTCCGGCACCCAGAACGGGTCGTCACCTACATCATCGACCGCAACGTGAACTACACCAACGTGTGCGTGGCGCGCTGCAAGTTCTGCGCGTTTTATCGGCCCGTCGGATCGAGCGAGGGGTACACACTCGGCTTCGACGAGATCTTCGCCAAGATTGAGGAGACGATCGCCTTGGGCGGCGGGCAACTGCTGATGCAGGGCGGACACAATCCAGACGTGCCGCTGGCGTGGTACGAAGACCTCTTCCGGCAGGTGAAGTCGCGGTTTCCCGACTTCAGGCTGCACGCGCTGTCGCCGCCCGAGATCATCCATATCTCGCGTTTGTCCGGTCTTCCCACAACCGAGGTCATCGATCGATTGATCGCGGTCGGGCTCGACAGCGTGCCTGGCGGCGGCGCAGAAATTCTTGTGGACCGGGTGCGCAAGGAACTTCACTGCTACAACAAGGCGACCGCCGACGAGTGGCTCGACGTGATGAAGCAGGTCCATCGCGCCGGGCTGCGCACCACCGCCACGATGATGTACGGCACGGTCGAAACGGCGGACGAGCGCCTCGAACATCTCTTCCGTCTGCGCGACGTCCAGGACGAGACTGGCGGGTTCACGGCGTTTATCGCCTGGAGTTATCAGCCCGAACATACCGAACTGGGCGGTACCGAGGCGACCGGGATCGAGTATCTGCGGACGCTTGCGCTCTCGCGCCTGGTCCTCGACAACTTCGACAACCTGCAGTCGTCGTGGGTGACGCAGGGAGGCAAGGTCGGGCAGCTCAGCCTCGCCTACGGGGCCAACGACATGGGCTCGGTGATGATCGAGGAAAACGTCGTGCGTGCCGCCGGTGCCCAATATTGCATGGACGAGTTTGAGGTGGTCCGCAACATTGAGAGCGCGGGCTACACCGCGAAACGTCGCAACATGCACTATGAGGTGCTGGGCGACCCGATCTTCCGTGAGCGCACTGTGCCACGCATGATGGAACTCGCGGTGGCCCGTCACGACGGTCGCGTCGGCGAAGCGGACGATCTGCGTGCGTACGACGCACGCTCTGCACAGGCCAAGAGGCTGCGTGGACTCAGTCAATGAGGCAATGCGGCAATGAGGCAATGAGGCAATGAGGCAATGGGGCAATGGGACAGTGAGGCAGTGAAGGCCGTGCGGGCCCGGTGGGTGATGCCCTCCGCCGGGACGCATCTGGCCAACGGGTGGGTCACCGCCCGCGACGGCCGCGTGGAGGCGACCGGTAGCGGTACGCCGCCCTCCAAAGCGCGCGATCTTGGTGACGTGGTTGTGCTGCCGGGCCTCGTTAACGCGCACACCCATCTTGAACTGAGTTGGCTCGAAGGGCGCGTCCCCCCGCAGGACTCGATGGACGAGTGGATCAGCACCATGATGCGGATCAGGCGCACGGGTCCCGCCGGCGGAGACGCCGAGATCACATCCGCCATGCGAGATGCCGTCGCGACGATGCGCGCGACGGGCACGGTACTGGTGGGGGACCTCTCCAACACACTGACCTCGCCGGAGGTGCTGGCGGAGGCAGAAATGGCCGCCGTCGTCTTTCACGAAATTCTCGGATTCCGTCCTGTGGATCCGGCCTCGATGGTCCGTGAAGCCCACGCGCGCCTGAGAACGACCCGCCCTCTGAGGTCGTTCTCAGTGGTCGCCCACGCCCCGTATTCGACCTCGCCTGCGCTGTTCCGCGAAATCGCCGCGCGCCATGAGGGGCCGGCGCCCCTCTCGGTGCATCTCGCGGAGTCGAACGAAGAGATGGAGTTCCTGCAGACCGGTCGGGGCCCCATCCGCGACATGCTCGAGCGGTTGGAGGTGTGGGACGACGCGTGGACGCCGCCGGGAGCACATCCGGTTCGATATCTGCGGCAGGTCGGGTATCTCCAGCCCGGCACGCTGCTGGTGCACGGCGTCCATCTCAGCCCGACGGATCTCGACGAGGCGCGTGACGCGAAGGCGGTCCTCGTCACGTGCCCGCGCAGCAATATGTGGGTGGGTGGCGGCGTGCCGCCGGTGGCGCGGTTCTACGCGTCGGGCGTGAACGTCGCGATTGGAACCGACAGTCTGGCCTCAGTGGACTCGCTCAGCCTCTTCGACGAACTGGCCGCGTTGCGACGCCTCGCGCCCGAAGTCGAGGCCGCGCGGTTCCTCGACAGTGCGACGCGGGTCGGCGCAGAGGCGCTGGGGTATGGATCCGACTACGGATCTATCACCAGAGGAAAACGCGCCACCTTTGTGGCCGTGCAGCTCCCCCAGGGGCTGACCCGTCCGGCGGATGTGGAAGAATACCTGGTGAGCGGCGTGCCGGCGTTAGCGGTGTCGCTCGTGGATCTCACCTGAACATGATCGCCCGCCTCCGCACGTATGCCTCGTTCGTCCGCGTCTCGCACTCGGTGTTTGCCCTGCCGTTTGCGCTGGTGGGGGCGCTCCTGGCCACGCGGGTCGTCGAGTGGGACTGGATGCGGCTGTTCTGGATCGTCGCCTGCATGGTGACCGCCCGCAGTGCGGCCATGGGATTTAATCGGCTGTCGGACGCCGCCTTCGACGCGCGCAACCCCCGCACGGCCATGCGCGAACTGCCGCAGGGGCGCATGTCGCGCCGGGAAGCGACGGGCTTCGTCGTCTTTTCCTCGCTGGCGTTCATCGCGTGCACCTATCCGCTCGGGCTGGTGTGCCTGGTGTTGTCACCGGTCGCGCTGGTGATCGTGTTCTGGTATTCGCTGGCCAAACGATTCACGTCCTACACGCAGTTGTTCCTCGGACTCGCGATGGCGGTGGCCCCGGTGGGCGGGTGGCTCGCGGCCGGTGGGCG
>CAYZLT010000352.1:0-3987 GCA_964479175.1 uncultured Solibacteraceae bacterium
GCCCACGATAGAGCACAAATACGACGAAGTGCCGAAGCCCCGAAGTCCCGAGGAGGGTGTAACGTGTCGCCATGATGAGCCGTGTTGTCGCGCTGCTGGTTGTGGTTGGCCTCGTCGCAGTGGAATGGCCCATTGCCGCATTGCCGCATTGGCCCATTAGAAGTGAGGCCCAAGCGCAGCTCATTGAAATTGTCCCCACGCCTGGCTTGGTGATCTCGTCAAGCGTTCGGGTGAAGCCCGGGACCTATCGGTTGAACGGCCGCGACGGCAGTGCCGCGATCGTCGTGCGCGGCTCAAACATCACCCTCGATATGACCGGCGTCGTCCTGGAGGGCGGCGATCCGGTTGCCGATCCCGATGGATACGTCGGCACGGGGATCGAGATTGACGGCGGGGATCACGTCACCCTGAAAGGCGCGACCATTCGCGGCTACAAAACGGCGATCCTCGCGCGGAAGTCCCCGTTCCTGCATCTCACAGGCAACGATCTGAGCTACAACTGGAAACAACGACTGTGGTCCGGCATTGAGAAGGAAAGTCTCGTGGACTGGATGTCGTACCACAACAACGAGAAGGACGAATGGCTCCGCTTCGGCGCCGCGATCTACCTTTCCGAGTGTGACGATGCGGAGATCGATCACAACCGCGCAGTGCAGGGGCAGAACGGATTGATTATCACGCGTTCGGCCCGCCTGAAGATCTGGAACAACACGTTCTCGTTGCTGTCGTCAATCGGCCTTGGCATGTATCGCACCACCGACAGCGTTGTGGCCCACAACAGACTCGACTACGCGGTGCGCGGCTACAGTCACGGCTTCTATTTTCGCGGACAGGACTCCACCGGCATCCTGATGTACGAACAGTCGAGCCGCAATACGTTTCACCACAACTCGGCGACACACGGCGGCGACGGGCTCTTCCTGTGGGCGGGGCAGTCCACCATGGACACGGGCGAGGGCGGCGCCAACGACAACGTCTTCTCAGGCAACGATTTTAGTCACGCCGTGGCCAATGGGATTGAAGCCACGTTCAGTCGCAACACGTTTATCTACAATCGCATCGAGGACTGCTGGCACGGCGTGTGGGGCGGCTACAGCTTCGATTCGCTCTTCGCCCACAACCGGTTCGCCAACAACGACGAAGCGATCGCCATCGAGCACGGCCAGAACATTCGGATTCGGCAGAACACGTTCCGTGGCGACAAAGTGGCCCTTCGTCTGTGGGCCAATGCATCGCAGGATCCGAACTGGGGCTACCCGAAGACCCGCGATACACGAAGTCGCGGCTACGACGTGTCCGGCAATGACTTTGACACGCACGCGACCGTGTTTGATGTGACGCGGACCGGGCGCCTCAGCATCAGTGCCAATCGGCTGACGGGGACGATTGGTACGCTGGTGAAGGGTGGCGTTGATGTATTCGGCCTGCAGTACGACGGCCCACTGGAGGGGTTCGACCGAACCCCGGTGGTCATGCCTCCCGTCGCTCCCCTCGCCGCCGGCATGAGCGCGATGCTGGCAGAAGGTACGCCCCGCGGCCGTTCCACGATCATCGTTGACGAGTGGGGGCCGTACGACTACAAGTCACCCAAGGTGTGGCCGGTGGGCAAGGCCACCGACCGTCCGTTGAAGCTGCGGGTCCTTGGCCCGAAGGGAACGTGGAAGCTCGTGACGGCACGCGGTGGCCGGTCCAATCTTCGGGCGGGGACGACGGGTGACGAAATCGTGGTCACGCTCGATCGCGGCGACGTCGATCTGCGTCTTGAGTTTGAATACCTCGGAGAAGAAGTGGTGGATCCCCGCGGTCGTCGCACGCCGGCAGGACAGCCGCACCGATTCGTGTATGAACAGTTCGAACCGGCGATCGCCTGGAACACCCGGTGGTGGACCTGGCAGGATTCAGCTGATCCGTTGAAGGCTCCGGAGGCATTTGCCGCCCGTCTGACCCAGTCGCCGACGATGACCCAGACCGTCCCGAGGTTCGACCTCATCAGCGGTCGGACGATGGTGGAAGGGTTGCCCAACGACCGTCTGGCAATGCGAGCCGAGGGGGAGGTGCGCCTGCCTCCGGGCAGCTACGACCTGGTCATGATCACCGACGACGGCATCCGGGTGTGGGTGGATGACCGTCTGGTGCTCGAACGGTGGGACATCCATGGATCCACAATCGATCGGATCCCGCTCACTGGTGGGCGCCATCGAATCCGGCTGGAGTACTTCGAAGCGACCGGATGGGCCGAACTGAAACTCAAAATACTGCGGCGTTAGTGGGGCAACTAGGCAATGGGGCAATGGGGCAATGTTCGGCTAAAATCGGGTGCCGCCCATGATGGAAATGTTCACGTCGCCCGAGTTGCTGATTGCCCTCCTCACATTGACGATCCTCGAGCGCGTCCTGGGCGTGGACAACGTCATCTTCATTTCGATTCTGTCGGCCAAGTTGCCGAAAGATCAGCAACAGCGTGCCCGTCGGGTCGGCCTGTTGGGGGCGATGGTCATGCGCATCGGGCTGTTGTTCTCGATTTCCTGGCTGGTCAGTCTGACGGCGCCATTGTTCAATGTGTTGGGGCGGGACTTCTCCGGCCGTGACCTGATTCTGGCAGGGGGCGGCTTGTTCCTGCTGGCCAAGGCGACGTTTGAAATTCACGACAAATTGGAGGGCGAGGACGGCCATGCGTCCGGCAAAGTCGCCGCCACCTTCGCCAGCGTCATTTTCCAGGTGATGCTCCTCGATATCGTCTTTTCCCTGGACTCGGTCATCACCGCGGTGGGGATGGCCGATCATCTGGGTGTGATGGTGACCGCCGTCGTCCTGGCGGTGCTGGTCATGTTGCTGGCCGCGGACTCGATCAGCGCGTTTGTCGAAGCACACCCGACGGTCAAGATTCTGGCGTTGTCGTTCCTCCTGCTGATTGGCATGTCCCTGATCGCCGACGGCTTCGGCCAGCACATCGGCAAGGGCTACATCTATTTCGCGATGGGCTTCTCAGTCTTTGTCGAAATGATCAACATCCGGATCCGCGATAAGCGCAAGAAGGCCGAGCCGGTCGCCCTGCGACACAAGTACACCGAAGCGTAGGTCGCACGGTCAGTTACACTGGGGACTGGAGGTTCCCAGTTTGATGAAGAACGTATTGCTCGCTTCGGCTGTCGCCCTGGCCGTGTTCCTGATCCCCGTGGCGCAGTCGTCGCCATCCGCCCAAGCCGCCGCTCAGGCGCCGGCTGATCCCAACGCCTGGACGATTGACACCAGTCACTCGGCCGCAACTTTTGGCGTCCGGCATCTCATGGTCTCCACGGTGCGCGGCACCCTGGGTCCCGTCAACGGCACCATCTGGTACGACGGCAAGAGTGTGTCGTCCGTTCGTGCAGACGTGGTCATTGACGTCACCGGCATCAACACCGCCAACGACGGGCGTGATACCCATCTCAAGAGTGCCGACTTCTTCGACGTCCCGAATCACCCGACCATCACGTTCAAGTCGAAGCGCGTGACGGCCGGCGCTGCCGGTGCGTTCAAGCTGATCGGCGATCTGACGATGCGCGGGACGACGAAGGAAGTAACCCTCGATGTGGAGGCACCCGCGGCCACCATCACGCAGCCCGGACGCAACGGTGGTCCTGCCACCTACCGCACGGGCACGACGGCCACGACGACCGTAAATCGTTTCGACTACGGCCTGAAGTGGAACAACCTGATGGCCGACAGCAACGCCGTGGTGAGTTCCGACGTTCGCGTCACGCTCGACCTCGAATTGACCAAGCGCTGAAGCAAGGTCGCAACAGAGATGACGGCCGATATTGTCCTGCGCGACGGCACGACGCTGCACCTGCGTCCGGCGACGTCGGCCGATGTCGCCTCCCTGCCGTCGACGTTTTTTGACCAGGTCCAACTGCACGGCGAGTGGTTGCAGGGTCTTGGTCTGCATGGGGAAGAACCGGCCCGCGTCGTGGTCGGCGGTGTCGGCGGCCACCTGCAGGTGGTCGC
>CAYZLT010000353.1:0-3976 GCA_964479175.1 uncultured Solibacteraceae bacterium
TGATGCCTTCGCGGAAGATCGCCTGCGCCAGCACCGTGGCGGTCGTCGTGCCGTCGCCGGCCGTGTCGGACGTCTTGCTCGCCACTTCACGCACCATCTGGGCGCCCATGTTCTCGAGCGGGTCCTTCAGGTCGATTTCCTTCGCCACCGTCACGCCGTCCTTGGTGATGGTGGGGGAGCCGAACTTTTTGTCGATAACGACGTTGCGGCCCTTGGGACCGAGAGTGACCTTGACCGCGTCGGCCAGGCCGTTGACGCCACGCAGGATCGCCTGCCGCGCATCTTCACCGTAGATAATCTGCTTTGCCATGTATGAAATCTCCTCGAATCCCGACGCTTATTTCTTGCCGTCGACCACGCCGAGGATTTCTTCCTCACGCATGATCAGATACTCTTCGCCGTCCACCTTGATCTCCTGGCCGGCATATTTGCCGAACAGAACGGTGTCGCCGGCCTTGACGTCGAGCGGCGTGACTTTGCCGTCTTTCTCGATCTTGCCCTTGCCAACGGCGATGACTTTGCCGTGCTGCGGCTTTTCTTTGGCGCTGTCGGGGATGATGATGCTGCCCGCGCGCTGTTCACCTTCGTCGAGGCGCTGAAGGATGACGCGGTCGTGAAGTGGTCTGACGTTCATGTGTGTATGCTCCGTGGACTGAGAAAATACGGTCTCGTTGTGAGGCCGGTGTCTGGCAGTCAGGTCCACTGACTGTTAGCACTCGGCGTGACCGACTGCTAAGTCTACGGCGGCGCGGAGCTGTCGGTCAAGCGCCACCTCCGAAACGAAGTTCCGGGGGGCCGAGATTCCGAAGCGCCGAGGCACCAGTGAACTCCGGGACCTCGCTACTCCGATCGCAGCGCCTTCACGGGATCGGCTTGTGTCGCCCGGAGCGCCGGGAGCAGGGTGGCCGACAGGGCGAGTGCCAGCAAGACGATGCAGGCGGCGCCGATCGTCAGAGGGTCCAGCGGCGCGACGCCGAAAAGTCGAGACGCGATCGCCTGCGTGGTCAGCGCGGCTGCGCCCAGCCCTGCGATCAGTCCGAGCGCAATGACCTGTACCGCATGGCGCAGAACCAGGCTGACCAGCGAGCCCGCTCGAGCGCCCAGCGCCAGTCGAATCCCGAACTCGCGCATGCGTTCACCGACAGCACCGGCCATCATCGCGTAGACCCCGATGGCCGCCAGCAGCGCGGCAAACACGGCCAGCAGCGTGCTCAAGCGCGCGAGGACGCGCTGTTCGGCAAGCACGCGGTCGAGACTCGCGCTGAAGGGCTCAAGATCGTAGGGCGGCATCAACGGGTTCAAGGCACGGACCACGTCTCGCACCGACGTCGCGACCGCGGCCTCATCCATCGCCGTTCGGACAAACACGCGTCCACTGCCGACCTCGTCTGACGGCAGGTAGATCCAGGGCTCGGGCTCGTCGGAAATCGGCCGGCCGCGCACGTCACCCACGACTCCAACGACCTGAAGAATGTGTCCTTTCGGAAAGTCCAGCACGAGCCGGCCGCCAATCGCGGTGCCATTCGGGAAGGCCTCACGTGCGAGCCGTTCGCTGACGATGGCGACACGTTCGGCCGGGGCGCCCGAGACCGCCTCCTCCGCTTCGGCGGGCGTGAATGTACGGCCCGCGATGAGAGGAATGCGCAGCGTGGAGAAGAACGTGCTCGACACCTGGTTGGCCGCGACGGTGAACGTCGTATCCGTTCCGCCCTCCACGTGAAATCGCTGGGCGGCGCGCATCGGGATGAAGCTGGTGGTCCAGCCGAATCCGACAGACTCGACGCCCGGGATTGTCTCGAGCCGCCGCATGGCGTCGCGAATGTACTCGCGGGACCTGATCAGGTCATACCCATGCCGCGATGGGCTGACTGCAAACGTGGTGAGGCCGTCCGCCTTCAATCCGAGGTCGAGGCTCCGGATATTTCCCAGCGTCTGAACGAACAAGCCGGCGGTCGTGAGGAGCAGCACCGAGACCGCGACCTGTACGACCACAAGCCCGCCCCGCAGGATCCCCCGGCCACTGCGTGACGCCCCTTGACCTGACTTCAGCGCCGACGTGAGATGCACACGGCTCGACGCGAGCGCCGGCACGATCGAGAAGAAGAGGCCCGTGCCAATCGATACCGCCATCGTGAAGAACACGACTCTGCGGTCCACGGCGATGCTCTCGACGGCCGGCAGGAAGGTGATGAGGCGCATGCCATCAAACAGGGTGGTCAGTCCGACCGCGAGTGCCAGACCGGCTGCGCCCGAGATCACGGCGAACACGACGCCGTCGGCCAGCAGTTGCCGGATGATGCGGAATCGCGTGGCGCCGATCGCCTGCGCCACGGCGATTTCCCTGCGCCGTGCTGCCGCACGCGCCAGCAAAAGATTGGCGGCGTTGGCACACGCGAGCAGCAACAACAGGCCCGCCCCCGCCATCACCAGCTGGAACATCGTCATCAACCTGGTCTGCGCGAAGGTTTCGTGACCCACGCCGGGCGACACGGTTGGCTGCAGTGTCATGGGCCGTCCTTTGCGGCCCATGAAATCCTGGCTGGCCTGGGCCGCGGCGACCGCTTGTTGCTCGGCGATGGCCACCGTCACGCCTGGACGCAGGCGGCCAATCGCGTCGCCAAAGATGTTGTTGCGCCGCGTCGTCTTGCCGGCACTCGGCATCACTTGCGGATGGGCGCCCAGCGGAAACCAGATGTCAGTCGCGCTGATCGGCGATCGCCCCTGGAATCCGCTGGGCGCCACACCCGCGATGACGACGGAGTGGCCATTGATGAGAATTTTCTGCCCGATCGCGGCCGGGGCCTGATTGAAGAGCCGGTCCCACAGCCGCCGGCTGATGACGGCGACCGGCGCGTCGGCGGTGGGTTGCTCCTCGTGCGGTGCAAACCCGCGGCCCGGCAGCGGCCTCACACCGAGGACGTCGAAGTAGTTGGCGGTCACGACCTCCGCCTCGATCCGATGTGGATCGCGCTCGCTCGGGATCGACAGATCAACCGCAAGGGGCGAGGTGGCGGCAAGGCCGCTCAGACCGGGAGTGCCGTCACGGATGTCGGCGTAGTCGAGATACGACACCCAATAGCTGCCCTGACGGCTGGCCGCTTGAAAGCGGATGGTCACCAACTCTGACGGCCGATCGACGCCCGGCAGCGGACGCAGCAGGACGGAGTTGAAGACCGAATACATCGCGGTGCTGGCGCCAATGCCAATCGCGAGCGTGGTGACGATGGCGGCGGCTTGCCAGGGCTGGCGCTTCAGGCCGCGGACGGCGAGGCGCAGATCTCTCAGGGAATCACGCATGGGGAACCTTCTTTGAATGGAGGTGGCGACGGCGTCGCGGCTACGGGCCAGACGCATGCGGCCGCCGATGCGCGCGATGTGCGCCGCGCGCCAGAGTGCGGAGTGGTGGGCTTCTTCTTCGGCGATGGCGACAGCGATCGCGCGACGCCAGTCGGGGGGTACGCAGATCAGTGCGAGACGTTCGAACAGGCTCATGACTTTCGCCCGCTGCCGGGCGCGAGCACCGTGCCGGCCTGAAGGTGAGCGATCATCCGTTGCGCCGCTTTGAGCGCATCAAGACCGTGGCGCTCGAGCTTGAAGCATCGTCGCGCCTTGCCGCCGGGTTCCGGTGTCGGATCGTCGAACCACGACGAGACATACCTTTTGCGTTCAAGCCGATCGAGCGTCACGTAGATGGAGCCGCGGGACAACTCGATGCCCACGCGCTCCTTGAGTTCTTCCCTGATCGGCGCGGCATACGCTCCGTCGCCCAGCCGCAGAATCGCCAGCAGCACCAGTTGCTCGACCTCACCCAATACTGAAAGTCCCTCCGTTTTCACGCGTCCTCCTTTGGCATTGCTCACTTAGTAAGCAATAGACGCATGGACCGGGGGATTGGTTGGGGACCCGGAACGCAGAACCCTGAACCGCAGCGAAGCGGGTGTTAGCCCGCCCGTTTGATTCTGTAAGTAGAGATTTT
>CAYZLT010000354.1:0-3974 GCA_964479175.1 uncultured Solibacteraceae bacterium
GGGCCGTCAACACCGCATCAGTCGTGCGCGGCAACGTGACGCCGGTGCGATTGGCGAGCACGATGACGCCCACCTTGCGGGACGGCACCATCCGCATGTTCGACCCATAGCCCGAGCGCGACCCGGTGTGCTCCACGATGTCGAGCCCGCGCCAGGTATCGGTCCTCACGCCGTAGCCGTATGTGGCGGTGGCGCCAGGAATGGTCGCGTGGGGCATCGCCAACGTGCGGAACAGCGACGCCGGCAGTCGTTGTTCCCCGCCGACCAGCCCCTCATTCACAAACGCGATCATCCAGCGCGAGAGATCGATGACGTTCGAAAAAATGGACCCGGCCGGCCACGACGCAGTGTTGTTGGCCGCGGGGCGGATGATCACGGTCTTGCCCGAGACCAGGTCGTGCCCCTGCGCCAGTGGATACGTCATGGCGACCATGGGCCTGAAGGTCGAGGTCGTCATGCCCAGCGGCGCAAAAATGGTGCTCGCGACCTGGTCGGCAAACGGGCTGCCGCCGACCATTTCCGCGACCAGTCCCGCGAGCCAGTAGCCAGGATTGGAGTACGAGTAGATTTGCCCGGGCGCCGCGAAGAACATCCGGCTGTCCCTCCACGTGCCCACCAGCTCCTTCATCGCCTCATCGTCATGACTGCCAAACATCGGCGCCTCGTCGAAGAGGCCCGACGTGTGGGACAACAGCTGGTGCACCGTCAGGGACGCGAGTGTGGGGTCGAGGCGCGGGACGTATTTGCTGACCGGTTCGTGCAGACCCAGGCGGCCACGTTCGGCCAGCAGCACCACGGTGGCGGCCGTGATCATTTTGGTGGTTGATCCGAGCCGGAACAACATCTCCGGCCGGACCGGCTCCCCAGTCTCTGCGTTGGCGATGCCGAAGCCGCGGGTGTAGATCACGCGGTCGCCCATCACCACGGCCACCGCCGCGCCGGGCGTCTGTGTCTCCTGCAGCTCTTTGCGGATGACCGCGTCGATGCCCGAAAAATCCGGAGCCGGCGTCTGGCCGGCCGGGACGGATACTCCCACCAGGCACAGGGCCACGAGCACAACAATCGGTGTCCGAAGTCGTCGCATGCGCACATCTTAGCCGGGGTCGATAAAATGTGCCGATGGACGTGCTGCGCGAAGTCTCCCTGGCCTACCGTGAGGCGGTGACCTCGGCCGGGTACCCCACCGAGACAGCCGACCGGCTCCTGGGGCAGTTTCTGACGGCCGTGACCGCGCCGATCGCGGCGCCCCACACGTTCGAGCCGTTCCACCGTCGCGTCACGGCGCCGGTTGACTACTACGCGTTTGGTGTCGACTTCTTCCGGCCGCTCGTAGACAAGGCGGCATCAACGCTTCGCGGTCGTGAACATCTGCAACGGCTCTCTGCGCAAATGGCTGCCGGCGACAACGTGATTTTTCTGGCGAACCATCAGAGCGAGGGTGATCCACAAATGATCAGCCTCATGCTTGAGGACGAGTTCCCGAGGCTTGCGACCGACATGATTTTTGTTGCTGGAGAACGGGTCACCACAGATCCCCTGGCCGTGCCGTTCAGCCTCGGGCGCAATCTGCTGTGCATCTATTCCAAGCGGCACATCGATCATCCGCCCGAGCTCAAGGCCGCCAAGACCCATCACAATCGCCGCACCATGGAGCAGATGGCGGACCTCCTGTCGGAGGGCGGCCACTGCATTTACGTCGCGCCCAGTGGCGGACGGGATCGACGGAATGCGGACGGGGTGGTGGAGGTGGCGGCGTTTGATTCGCAAAACGTCGAGATGTTTCATCTGATGGCGCACCGCGCGGGCCATCCGACACACTTTTATCCGATGGCGATGGACACCTACGACGTGTTGCCGCCGCCCGAGACCGTTGAGATCACGATCGGCGAGTCGCGCCGCATTCAGCACCGGCCTGTCCACCTGGCCATTGGCCCGGAGCTTGATCTGGACGCCTTCTCCACCGCCGACCGCCACGAACGCCGTGCCCTGCGCGCCGACGCCGCCTGGCGCGCGGTGTGTGCAGAGTACGCGCGTTTTCCGTAACACCAGGTTTTTTTGGAGCCGCCTATTTCATCGCGTTGAACGCATTCAGGATTTCGAGCAAGTCCGGATGGGTGAACGTCGCGACGCCTGGGGCGCTTCTACTGGCGCCTGGGTAGAGGGGTTTCTCCGTCTTCACCTTCAGCAGCATCGTATAGGGCGGCGTCATCGTGAAAGGTGTCATCCGCCCGCGATTGCGCACCGCGCGCGCAACGCCGTCGCGAATCAGTTGCTCACTGCCGGCGGGTGTCAGGCCAGCCACAGCCCCACCGATGTCGGACTTGGTGGAGAGCACCTCGATGTCGCCCAGCAGCGCGCGCGCCTGTTGAACGAAGGCAAGGTCACCGGCGGCAAACACCACCGGGACCTTGTACAGACCCGCGACGAGCGCGTTGTAGCCCGCCTCCGGGAGCGAGACGCCATTGATCGAGAAATCAATCACGTTGCCGTTCGACGTGTGGGCCAGCACGGCATTGGGCGTCCCGGCTTTGGCGTGGTACCCGATAAAGACAACCGCCGCAAACGTATCGTCGATGCCTTCCATCATGTTCTTCGAGCCGGTGTTCGCCCCGCGAATAAGCCGGGCCACCGGCGACGTGAGATCGCCCGGGCGGAGGTTCATCTTGCCTCCGTGGGAATCGCGCACGACCACCATCGTCGCTCCGGCGCGCACGGCGCCGGCGATCGCGGCGTTCGTCTCGGCGGCCATGATCGTGCGGAAGTGTTCGTAGTCGCGTCCCGTGGGATTGACGTCGGCCGCAACCGCCACACCGCTGAGTCCCTCCATGTCGACCGATACAAAGACTTTCAACGGGGCAGGGGTATTCTGCCCGGAGGAACTCGATTGTGCGGTCGGCGAACTGGCCAGACCGAGCGCAACGGCCAGTGCGAGGCCGCAGGTGGCAGGACGTGATGAGAGGCGTCGAGTCGGCATGGGCGCAGTATAGCGCCGTGGTATCGCCCGTCCACACGTTACCAGTCTGGAGAATGTTCATGGCCCGATCACTCATTCGCCCTGTCGTTCTTGTCCTGGTCGGCACCACGGTCGCCGTCGCGCAAAGCCGTCTGACCACCGCTGACTACGATCGCGCGTCACGGATGCTGGCG
Organism: uncultured Solibacteraceae bacterium; assembly: GCA_964479175.1. Classification (GTDB taxonomy): domain Bacteria; phylum Acidobacteriota; class Vicinamibacteria; order Vicinamibacterales; family SCN-69-37; genus SYFT01. The sequence goes on from CAYZLT010000354.1 coordinate 3,148, forward strand.
CCCGCGTTGAATGGCCTGGTCGTCGGCGGCACCGCCAACGTCACGTGGCTGCCCGACGGCCGCTTCTCCTATCAACGCACCTCACTGGCCGGCACAGATAACGTAGTCGTCGATCCCGTCAAGAAGACACGTGAGGTTGTGGCGACGCCGTCAGCGAGTGGCCAGACGCCACCCGTTGAGGGCGCCGGACGAGGCGGCGGTCGTGGGGCCGGCCGTGGTGGTCGTGGAAACATGGCGATCACGAACAAGACGTGTGGTCCCAACGTGACCGGCATGCCCGGCAACCCGGCGGAGTCGATGTCTCCGGACGGCACGAGAGCCATTTTTATCTGCGACTGGAATCTCTGGGTGCGCGACGCGCCACCGGACAGGACCGCCAGCTCACGACCGACGGGGAAAAGGACTTCGGCTATGCCACGAGCAACGCGGGATGGACAACGAGCGCGGCCGCGTCGCTATCGTGGTCACCCGACGGCAAGAAGGTCGCCACTCAATAGCAGGACGCAGGACTTTCATCGCGCGATGAGTGAAGACAACCTCGACATGAGCGAGTACCTGTGGAGTCCTTTGTTCCGCTAACGCATTGCGTCCGCAGCGCGAGCGGTCAGCGAGCGCGTCGCGCGAACGGAGCCAAGGGGCCCCCGCGAGTGAGTGTGTAAGGGGTCTGGGGACAAAGTCCCCAGACCCCTATTGAGCGCGGAGGCCGCCATAGCTGTCTGCAGCGGAGGTGGGCGGAGCCGAGGCGGGGCGCAGGGGTCCCCGCCGATCAATATTGGAGGCGCCGCCCGGAATTGAACCGGGGATGGAGGTTTTGCAGACCTCTGCCT
>CAYZLT010000355.1:0-3966 GCA_964479175.1 uncultured Solibacteraceae bacterium
CAGTTGCCCCACGTCTCGGTGTCATCGTCGCTGGCCACCATCATGGCGCAGCGATTGTCGGGCGCGGGCGTGACGATGCATACGACGCCGGTGGCCGTGGCCCCGCTGCGGGTCCTGGTCGGCGCCAACATGCCGGCGATTCTGATCGAGTTGGGCATGCTCTCCAATGTGGAGGACGCCACGGCGCTGGCCACGGCGGCGCACCTGGCGATCCTGGCGGATGCGATCGCGCTCGCCATCGCCGACGTCCGATTCGGGATCCCTCCGGCGGCGACCGGTGGAGGTCACCCGTGAGCGTGCCATGGCGCTGGCTCATCGGTGGCGTGATCGCGGCGGCGATCGGTGTGTGGGTGGTCGCGTTGTGGCTGCCCGGGTGGCTCGCCGATGACCGACCGGATTCCACGTCGAGCGCCATGCTCCCGGGCGATCCCGTGCCTGCCCAGACGCGCCGCATTCACGCGTCGCTGTTTTATGTGGCCGCCTCCGGCGACGGCCTGATCGGTGTCGATCGCGAGGTGGTGTACGCGCCGGCGCCCGCGGCCCAGGCCCGACGCATCGTCGAAGCCCAGTTGGCGCAGGCGCCGGAAGGCCAGGTGTCGGCGATTCCTGCGGGTGCCGAAGTGCGATCCCTGTTTCTCACCAGTCGTGGTGAGGCCTTTGTGGATATCACTGCGCCGCTGGCGACCAACCATCCTGGAGGCTCGCTGCACGAGGCGTTGACGGTGTATGCCATCGTGAATGCCCTGACGGTGAATCTGCCGGACATCACGGCGGTGCAGATTCTGATTGATGGCCGGGAAGTGGATTCACTGGCCGGGCACATCGATCTGCGCCATCCGATCAGGCGGAACCCAGGCATCATCCGGTGATGCACGTTATGCTGATCGCATGGTCCGACTATTTGATCGCGCCGTCGATGCGCTGCGCCCCACGTCGCTCACTCCCAACGTACTGATTCACGCCGAAGGGTCGGTCATGATCGAAGCCGGACAGACCCGTGTCATGTGCACGGCGTCGGTTGAAGACCGTGTGCCTCCATTTTTGCGCGGCAGCGGCAAAGGCTGGGTCACGGCGGAATACGGCATGTTGCCTCGTGCCACCTCAACACGCACACAGCGCGAATCCACGGCGGGCAAGGTGGGTGGTCGCACGCAGGAAATCCAGCGCCTGATCGGCAGGTCGTTGCGATCGGTCACCGCCCTCAAGGAACTGGGTGAACGGACGATTTGGATTGACTGCGATGTCATTCAGGCCGACGGCGGCACGCGCACGGCCTCCATCACGGGGGCGTTTGTCGCGATGGTGCTGGCGATGGATCGGCTGCGGCAGCAGGGCGCGCTCCGCAACATTCCGGTCACGGATTACGTCGCGGCCACCAGTGTCGGGATTGTGAAACAGACGCCGCTGCTCGACCTGGCGTATGAGGAAGACTCGGCCGCCGAGGTCGACATGAACGTCATCAAGACCGGCGGCGGGAAATTCATCGAGATCCAGGGCACAGCGGAAACCGAGCCCTTTGACCGCGCCGCACTGGACACCCTTCTCAACCTCGCGGACAAGGGCATCGCGGAGCTGGTGGAAAAACAGCGCGCACTCGTCGGCGTGATCCTCGGACGCTGACTATGAAATGAGGCAATGAGCCAATGAGCCAATGAGCCAATGAGCCAATGAGCCAATGAGCAGCGTGTGCGTCACGCTGTATTCATTGCCCCATTGCCTCATTGCCTCATTGCCTCATTACCTCATTACCGTCTAGCGCCCGCCCGGACCGACGCCGCCGCCGCGCCCACCTGCGGCCGCGGGAGCCGCGCGCTCCCGCATCGCGCGCGGGTCAAGGACCGTCGCGATCTCGTCAATCACATCGCGCAGGTGGCGCATGGTGGCTTCATCACGAGCGCCGCCGCTGCGCAGCGCGCCGTCCACCATCTCACCCACCGCCCGCAGTTCCCCCTTGAGCAACGACCGCACCTCGGCGCTTGGCGCCGCGCCGCCGTTGAGCCGGTTGTCGATGAGGGAGAGATACGTGCGCTGCAGGTTGCGGCGATAGATATCGATGTTGCCGCCCTTCTGCACTTCGGTCCACACCCCGGTGCGGAGTTCAGTCAGAAACTCGACCGGTGAATACGCGGCCGGACCGTCGATGGCGACCTGCTCGGTCATGCGGTCGAGGCGGGACGTCTGCAGCAGACTGCTCATGACCGACGACTGCGCGTTGCGCACACGGTCGATGATGCCGGCCGGTTCAATCCGTCGCAGAATCTCCGGGCGGACCATGAGTGACGGCGTGACAAACGCGTTGGCCACCAGGAACCGTACGGCTTCCTGCTGCCTCGCCCGCGCGACCACTTCGAATCGCATGCCGCTCTGGCCGATGTGTTTCTGCTGCGAGTTGAAGCCGCCGACGACACGGGTCACGTGGTTCATCTCGGTCGTCCACTGGCCGACCATCCGTCCATAGACTTCCTCGAGTTCCGTCCAGGGATCACCGGTCCGCGATCCCGTCGCGCTCAGCAACATCTCAGACACCCGTGAGAGATTGCGCAGGCCCAGCGTGGTGGCTCGCACGGCGTCGATGTCACCGACCGCTTCGGTCTGGTCACCGGGATCGGTGCCGCCCTGTCCTTCGGTGGAGAACCGCAGGTACGGCTTTTCATCCTGTTCACGCGCCCACAGGTCGAGCGTCGCCTTTTCCTCTTCCGGCGTCTTCGCTCCTGGAATCGGCTTGTAGCCCCACATCGTTGCCCACTTGTCATAGGGACCGATTTTCGGAATCAGGTCCGCCGGATCGATCTTGTCCTCGGGCTGTGCGACGTAGTTGAAGCGCGAGTAGTCCATCAGGGTCGGCGTGTGCCCCATTTCCTTGACCCACTTCGGGTCGCGGATTTGTTCGATCGTGTAGGTCGAGCTGGCCTTCATGTTGTGCTGGAAGCCGAGCGTATGGCCGACCTCGTGCGCCACCACGTACCGCATCAGTTCGCCCATGAGGTCGTCGGGCAGCGGCAACTTCTGCGCACGCGGGTCGAGCGGACCGGCCTGCACGAAGTACCAGTTCTTCGCGAGGTTCTGGACGTTGTGGTAATACTGAATGTCCGACTCGATGATTTCGCCCGAGCGTGGGTCGTGAATGTGCGGCCCCGACGCGTTTTCGGTCGTCGATGGCAGCCAGCGAATCACGGAGTAGCGGGCATCTTCCGGGCTCCAGTCCGGATCGTTGGTCGGCGCAGTGCCCGCGATGATGGCATTGCGGAAACCCGCAGCCTCAAACGCCGGCTGCCAGTCTTCAATGCCCTTCTTCACAAACGGCACCCACTTGGCAGGCGTCGCCGGATCCACGTAGTAGATGATCGGCTTGACGGGCTCGGAGATCGCCGCAGTCGGATCCTTCTTCTCGAGGCGCCACCGGGTGATGAAGCGTTTCTGCTCGGCACGATGTTCGTCGGTGCTGTAGTCCACGACCGCGCGCGTAAAATACCCCACGCGCTCGTCGAAGAGGCGCGGCATCATCGGCGTTTCGGGCAACTTGACCATGCTGAAGTGCGTGAGCACCGTGGCACTGTTGCCGCGCATGCCGGCCGCCGCACCGCCGGCGCGACCAGGCGCCGCCGCCGCGTCGCCAGCGGTGAACGTCTGCAAGACTTCAACGTTGATGTTTTCCGGGAACGACGTGGCCTTTTCCAGGAAGGTGCGGCTCGCGTCAAATCCACGGCCGCCGATGCGGCCACGCACGGAGAACTCCGGCACTTCCGTGGTGAAAAGCTGCGTCACGTCGATGACTGGATCCTGCTGCGCGTTGTACGCCGCGACGTTGAACGCCTTGATGATCGTCGGGTTGTTCGCATCCGCCACGGCCTGCGAGATCGGCGCGCTCGGATCGGCCACGTTGCTGTAGTTGATGTCGAGCAGGAGCACACGGTCGCCGCGCGGCGACCAGCGAATCACGCGGTTGCCACCAGCTTGACCGCCCCA
>CAYZLT010000356.1:0-3962 GCA_964479175.1 uncultured Solibacteraceae bacterium
GTATACCGCGGTGCGATGTCAGCAAACAGCGTCCTGACCACGGCCTTGTCGACGATGTCGATGGCGACCTGCCGGCGGGCGTTGACGTGTTTAATCGAACCTTCTTCAGCCGTGAGGCTGCGCTTGGCGATCGTGATCAGCCGCTCGACAAACGGACGGAGTTCCTTGCCCCGTGCCACCGTCGTTTTGATGCGGCCGTACTTGATAAGGTCAGAAGCCTGGTTCCGGAGCATCGCGATCCGGTGTTCCGTGGTCCGACCGAGCTTTCGATGTGCTACTCGATGACGCATTACGTTCCCCTGTTACTCGCCCGACGAATCGAGCCGCATGCCGAGGCTGAGGCCCATCGTGGTGAGGATTTCCTTGATCTCGTTGAGAGACTTGCGGCCGAAGTTCTTTGTCTTCAGCATTTCGCCTTCACTCTTCTGCACGAGCTCGCGAATCGTACGGATGTTCGCGTTCTTCAGGCAGTTGTATGACCGCACCGACAACTCGAGTTCTTCCACACTTTTGTCGAGGTGTTCGTTGCCAGACGAGCTGGCCACTTCACCCGCGCCGTCAAACGCAGATTCGCCAACGTCCTCGAGGCTCACAAAGATCGTGAAGTGGTCGCGAATCAGCTTCGCGGCGAGCGACACGGCATCACGCGGCGTGACGGCACCGTTCGACCAGACTTCCAAGGTCAGCTTGTCGTAGTCGGTGGTCTGGCCGACACGCGCCGCTTCCACGACGTAGTTGACCTTCTTGACGGGCGAGTGGACCGAGTCGATGGGGATCCAGCCGATGCCGAGATCCTCGTCGAAGTTCTTGTCGGCCGACACGTAGCCGCGTCCGCGCTTGATGCGCAGTTCCATCTCGAGTTTGCCGCCTTCGCTCACGGTCGCGATGTGGGCTTCCGGCTCCAGGATTTCGACGTCGGCGTCGGCCTGGATGTCCTTGGCGCGCACTTCGCCGGCCTTGGTGACACGTAGCGTCAGCGTCTTGGGCTGATCGGTGTGCACCTTGAGCGGGATCTGCTTGAGGTTGAGGATCAAGTCCGTTGCATCCTCGACCACGCCCTGAATCGGCGAGAACTCGTGCTGCACGCCCTCAATCTTGACCGCGGTGACCGCAGCGCCTTCGATCGACGACAGGAGCACGCGACGCATCGCGTTGCCGACCGTCGTACCAAACCCGCGCTCGAACGGCTGCGCGGTGAACCGGCCGAACCGGTCCGTCAGTGTCTCGCGCTCGAACTCCAGCCGCTTGGGCCGCTGAAAATTTTTCCACAACATGTTCAATACCTTTCGCCAACGGGGCCGACCATGTCGGCGCCCCAGACCTGCGGGTTACGGTCACCGGCCTCCCACTGCAGGTCTGAAGAGCTGCGGGCCGGCGACTGGCGCACTGTGCGCGTCGAAAAAGACGTCGAGTGTCTTTGTCGGTTCAGCTCAAAAACAAAAGGCCACAGGGAAAACCACCCATCAACCTATCGCCTTTAACCTATGGCCTTTTACCTATGGCCTTCCTATCACTTCGAATACAGCTCAACAATGAGCTGTTCCTGCACGGGCAGGTTGATTTGCTCACGGGTCGGCAGTGCCGAGATGCGTGCGGACGTGCCCGCGGCATCCAGCGTGAGCCATTCGGGAATCCCGCGGCCCTTGACCTCTTCACGCGCGTGCGTGATGGAGGCGTTTTCCACGCTGCCGGCCTTGATCGCAATGGTGTCGCCCAGCCGCACGGCGTAGGACGGGATGTCCACCTTCTTGCCGTTCACGAGGAAGTGGCCATGGCGCACCAGCTGACGCGCCTGGGCACGCGAGGTGCCGTAGCCAATCCGGTAGATCACGTTGTCGAGACGACGCTCGAGTGACTGCAGGAGGAGTTCGCCCGTGATGCCCTTCGTGCGGTCGGCCGCCTCGAAGTACCTCCGGAACTGGTTCTCCAGGACGCCATACGTCCGCTTGACCTTCTGCTTTTCACGCAGCTGAATGCCGTAGCCAGCCACCTTCGCACGACGCGACCGCCCGTGCTGTCCGGGGGGCACATTGCGCTTTTCGATCGCGCACTTCTCCGTGTAGCAGCGCTCTCCCTTGAGGAACAGCTTCATGCCTTCACGCCGGCACAAGCGGCAAACCGGTCCGATATATCTCGCCATAACTAGTTATCCTTCTCCGAAAACATCAGACGCGGCGGCGCTTGGACGGCCGGCACCCGTTGTGCGGGATCGGCGTCACGTCGCGGATCGACTTCACATCAATCCCCACCGTCTGCAGTGCACGAATCGCCGACTCACGTCCGGCGCCCGGGCCCTTGATCTTCACTTCCAGTGAGCGAAGCCCGTAGGTCTTGGCAACGTTGCCGGCCGCCATGGCGGCCTGGGTCGCCGCAAACGGCGTGCCCTTGCGCGATCCCTTGAAGCCGATGCCGCCGGCGCTCGACCACGCAATCACGGCGCCTTCGGCGTCGGTGATCGTCACGGTCGTGTTGTTGAACGACGCGTGAATGTGGGCGAAGCCGTGATGCACGACGCGTTTTTCGCCGCGCTTCTTGAACGCCTTCTTGGGTTTGCCTGCCGGCTTCTTGCCTGACTCGGCGCCGTCTGCTTGTGCTTTCGCCATCTGCTACTCCGTCTTCTTCCGGGCAACCGCGCCCTTGCGCGGGCCTTTGCGTGTGCGGGAATTGGTGCGCGTGCGCTGACCGCGCGCCGGCAGGTTGCGCCGATGGCGCGCCCCGCGGTAGCTGCCAATTTCGACCAGGCGTTTGATGCCCATCGAAATCTCCTTGCGGAGATCACCTTCCACGCGGCCCTGTTCGTCAATCACCCGGGTGATGTTCCGGACGTCGTCTTCCGACAGGTCCTTCACCCGAATGTCGCCACTCACCTCGGCGGCGACACAGATATCCTCTGCGCGCTTCCGGCCGATGCCATAGATGTACGTGAGTCCAATCTCGATCCGCTTTGTGCGCGGAAGATCGACGCCTGCAATACGTGCCATATCGTTATCCCTGCCGCTGCTTGTGCTTCTGATTCGGGCAAATGATGCGGACGACACCCTGTCGGCGCACTACCTTGCACTTCACACAAATCCGTTTAACCGAAGCTCTGACTTTCATCGTTCGCTCTTCCTTCCAGAATCCTCATCGTGCCGGCAATCGGCGAACAATCCGCCCGCGCCCCGCATCCTTTGGCGCCAACTCGACCCTCACCCGATCCCCGACCAGCAGGCGGATGAAATTGAGGGTGGGTCCCGACGCCGCATGCGCCTGCACCACGTGCCCGCCTTCCCCTTCGCCCACCGCCACCCGATACAACGCTCGCGGCAACACCGCGAGCACCGTACCGTCAACCGTCACCGGCCCGCCGCGACACCCGCCGGCAGTTCACGCGCGGTGAGCACCAACGGCCCGTCCGCACCCACCGCCACCGTGTGCTCGAAGTGAGCCGCCAGGCTCCCGTCCTTCGTCACGGCCGTCCATCCGTCCTTCAGGACCTTCACTTCCGGCCGGCCCATCGCCACCATCGGTTCGATGGCGAGCACCATGCCCTCGGCGAGTTTGGCCCCGCGCCCGGGGGTGCCGTAGTTGGGAATCTGCGGTTCCTCGTGCAACTGCTGCCCGATCCCGTGTCCCACAAACTCCCGCACCACCGAAAACCCGTGGGCTTCCACCCACCTCTGCACCGCGTGTCCAATGTCCGACACCCGGCCTCCGACCTTCACGGCCTCAATCGCCTTCTCAAGCGATTCGCGCGTGACCCGAAGCAACTCCCGCGTCCGCTCCGGCACGTTGCCCACCGGGACCGTCACCGCCGAGTCACCGTAGTACCCGTCGAGCTTGACGCCGATGTCGATGGACACGATGTCGCCATCCACCAGCGGCCGCACACGAGAAGGGATGCCGTGCACCACCTCCGTGTTCACCGACGTGCACAGGGTCGCCGGAAATCCGCGATACCCCTTGAACGCCGGCACTGCCCC
>CAYZLT010000357.1:0-3959 GCA_964479175.1 uncultured Solibacteraceae bacterium
ATCATGCACAGCGGCATCGGGCCCTTCGATATTCAGGAAGGCACAAAGTACGGCTACGGTAAGGTGAACTACTCCAAGGGGACCTTTCGCACCCAGGCGTTCATGAACATCCTGAGTGGGGATGCCACGAACCTGATTTCGGTCGACACGGCTGGATCACCGGTCGTGCTGCTGTTTGACACCAAGACGTTTGACCTTGAGGCCAGCGACACCAGGACGTTTGGTGGCCGTCATGTGCTGACCTACGGCGGCAACCTCCGCTACAACAAGTTCGAGCTGACCCTGGCCCCGGGCGAAACGTCACGCACCGAAGGCGGCATCTACGTGCAGGACGAGATCTTTGTGAACGACCACGTTCGGCTCGTGGCCGGCGCGCGCGTCGACAAGTTCTCGTCGATCAGCGACCCCGTCATCTCGCCCCGCGTCGCGTTGCTCCTCAAGCCCACGCTCGACCACACGTTCCGGTTTTCGTTCAACCGCGCGTTCCGTGCGCCGTCGATGATCAACAACCACCTCGATGTGACGGTCTCCAACGCGTTGCCACTCGGGGCCATCAACCCCGCGTATGGGGCGGCCATTTACCGCGTGCCGACCACGGTCACGGGCAACCCGGATTTGACCGAAGAGCGCATGGATGCGTTTGAAGTCAGCTACACGGGCACGGTCAGCAATCGCGTCACCCTGTCGGCGGCCTTCTACTACAACAAGATCAGCGAGCAGATCTTCTTCACGCAGACCGGCACGTGGGGTGCCTCGCCGGCCCCGCCTGGGTTCCCCGGCCTCGGTCCGTTTCCCGGTTCAGCGATCTGGGCCAGCTTTCATGCGGCCGCGCCGAGCATTCGGTTCCCGAGCACCTTCACCTACCAGAACCTCGGCACGGTCAAGAGCAAGGGACTGGAACTGGGCATCGACGCGACGCTGAGCGCCACCACCAGCCTCTACGCGAACTATGCCTACCAGGCGGATCCGGATCCGGATTTCGACATTCGTGAAGTCAATCTGGCGCCGACCAACCAGTTCAGCACCGGCGTGAACTACTCGGGCGCGCGGTTCTTCGGCAGCGCCTCGGCCAATTACACCGCCGACGCCTTCTGGCAGGACATTCTGGACGCCCGTTACCATGGCACCACCGACTCGCACCTGACCATGAACGCCAGCCTGGGTGTGAAGTGGAACAACGGCCGCTACCAGGGGTCGGTCAAGGCCATCAACCTGACCGACAAGCAGCACCAGTCCCACGTCTTCGGCGACATCCTCCGTCGTCAAATCGTGGGTGAACTGCGCGTGTCGTTGAAATAAATTCACCGCGAGAGTTGGAGGGCTGGGAGAAACCATATTTTGGTTTTCTCCCAGTCCTACCTTCCTCGTTGTGAGCCCGGAGTTTGGCCTAAGATCAGACCTGAGTGTCTGAACCCCCCAAGAAAAAGAAGATTCGCTGGTCGGCGGCCTGGTCTGAAGCCCGGGATTTGATCTGGGCGAGGCGTGGCCGCCTGGCCATCGGCCTTGTGCTCATGCTGATCAGTCGCCTGGCCGGCATGGTCCTGCCATTCCTGTCGAAGTACCTGATCGATGACCTGACGCAGGGGCGCGTCGAACAACTGGGCACCCTCGCTCTGATTGTCGGCGCGGCCACGGTGGTGCAGGCGGTGACCTCGTTTGCCCTGTCGCAGGTGCTGGGCGTGGCGGCGCAGTATGCGATTACCGAAATGCGGCGCCGTGTGGAAGAACACGTCATGCGCCTGCCCGTCAGTTATTTCGACAAGAACCAGACCGGGCAGGTTCTCGCGCGCGTGATGAATGATGCCGAGGGCATTCGCAACCTCGTCGGCACGGGCCTGGCGCAGTTGACCGGCAGCATGCTCACGGCGGTGCTGGCACTGGGCTACCTGTTCTGGGTCAACTGGTTCCTCACCGTGGTCACGTTGTCGGTGCTCGCGGTATTCGGCGGCGCCTTGGCCTATGCGTTCAAAGCACTGCGTCCCCTGTTTCGCGAACGCGGCAAAATCCAGGCGGAGATCACCGGGCGGCTCAATGAGGCGCTTGGCGGCATCCGCGTCGTCAAGACGTACACCGCGGAACGGCGCGAGGATCTCGTGTTCACGAAAGGCGTGCACCGGCTCTTCCGCAACGTCGCACAATCGATGACCGGGGTGTCGGCCACCACCGCTTTCTCCTCGGTGGTCATCGGTGCCATCGGCGTGGTCATCATCACGATTGGCGGCAACGCGATCGCCGCGAAGACGATGACGCTGGGTGATCTGATCAGCTACATCTTCTTCACCGGCTTGATGGCCGCGCCGATCGTGTCCATCGCCTCTATCGGCACACAGATTACCGAAGCATTTGCCGGTCTGGACCGGATCCGCGAAATTCTCGACACCCCTCGTGAGGATGCCGACGACGCGGCCCACAGCGGTGTGGCCACAATCGAGGGCGACGTGGCGTTTGACAAGGTCTGGTTCGAGTACCAGCCAGAGACACCCGTGATCAAGGGCGTATCGTTCCATGCGCCGGCGGGGAGCACGACGGCACTGGTGGGCTCCTCTGGGTCCGGCAAGAGCACCCTGCTGAGCCTGGTGATGGCATTTAACCATCCCACGGGGGGCCGTGTGCTCATCGACGGCCGCGACCTGCGTGGCCTGCGCCTGGGCGAATATCGCCGGCACCTCGGCGTCGTGTTGCAGGACAACTTCCTGTTCGACGGCCCCGTGGGCGCCAATATCGCGTACGGCATTCCCGAGGCCACTGCAGCGGATGTGAAACGTGCGAGTCAGATCGCGCACGCCGACGAATTTATTGAAGGGTTCGAGAAGGGCTACGACACGATTGTGGGTGAACGTGGCGTGCGCCTGTCAGGCGGTCAGCGGCAACGCGTGGCGATCGCGAGAGCGATTCTCGCGAATCCGCGCATCCTGCTGCTCGACGAAGCGACGTCAAGTCTCGACAGCGAAAGTGAAGCGCTGATTCAGGATGGGCTGCGCGCGTTGCGCAAGGGCCGGACGACGTTTGTGATTGCCCATCGGCTGTCTACGATTCAATCGGCGGATCAGATCCTGGTGCTCGAGGGTGGCGAGATCGTCGAGCGCGGCACCCATCACTCATTGCTGGAGAAAAACGGCCGGTACCGCCAGCTCTACGACAAACAATACGGGTTCGAGCAGGACCGCTTCATCAATCCCGGCGAAGACTTCACACCAGAGCCGCCCAAGGCGGAGATTCCCGCGCCTCCGCGATCCCGCGGATTTAGCGCAGAGTAAAACAGCTCGTTTTTATATGGCGCAATTTATCTACACGATGAAGGGGTTGGGCAAGGTGCACCCGCCCGACCAGGTGGTGTTCAAGGACATCTGGCTGTCGTTTCTGCCCGGTGCAAAAATCGGCGTTATCGGCACAAACGGATCCGGCAAATCGACGTTGCTGAAGATCATGGCCGGCCTCGACCCGAACTATCTCGGAGAGGCCTTCCGCGCGGAGGGGACCACGGTGGGCTTCCTCCAGCAGGAGCCACAGCTCGACCAGTCCAAGTCGGTCCTGGGCAACGTCGAGGAAGGGGTCGCCCCGACGCGCGCCCTGCTGACGCGCTTTGATGAAATCAACGCGAAGTTCGGCGAGGAGATGTCCGCAGAGGCGATGGACAAACTCCTTGAAGAGCAGGCGCGTGTGCAGGATCAGATCGAAGCGGCCAACGCGTGGGATCTTGACGCGCGCGTGGAGCAGGCGATGGACGCGCTCCGCCTGCCGCCACCCGAGGCAGACGTCACGACACTCTCGGGCGGTGAACGTCGTCGCGTCGCGTTGTGCCGGCTGCTGTTGATGGCACCCGACCTGTTGCTGCTTGACGAACCGACCAACCATCTCGATGCCGAATCGGTCGCGTGGCTGGAACATTTCCTGCACACGTATCCCGGTACGGTCGTCGCGATCACGAGCAACGGTGCGCAAGATCTGTTCGAGGTCCG
>CAYZLT010000358.1:0-3944 GCA_964479175.1 uncultured Solibacteraceae bacterium
CAAGCGCCCGCCCACCACCAGAACCCTGGCGGAAGTGCGCCCGCAGCTGGAAGATCAGATCAAGTTCGAGAAGGCGCAGACGGAAAGCCAGAAGATCGCGACCGACGCCGCGGGCCAGATCGACGATCCGTCAGACCTCGACCGCGTGGCACAGTCCAAGGGCCTGACCGTTGGCGACTCGGGTCTGTTCTCCCGCGACGAACCCCTCGCCGGTCTGGGCTTCGCACCGGCCGTGGCCGCCCAAGCCTTCACGATGGAACAGGGCAAGGTCTCCGGACAGCTCCGCACCAATCAGGGCTTCGCCTTCATCTCGCTGGTCGAGATTGCTGCGCCCGCCGTGCCGACACTTGACGCGGTCAAGGACCGGGTTCGCGACGACGTGGCGCGCCTGCAGGCCATCGAAGTGGCCAAGACCCGTGCCGCCACCCTCTCCCAGGCAGCTCAGCGTGGGTCCTTTGCCGCTGCGGCCAAGGCCGCCGGCGTGGAGATGAAGACGACCGAACTCATCACCCGTGGCTTTGCACTCCCCGACGTCGGGGTGAACACCGCGGTCGACGATGCCGTGTTTACGTTGACGCAGGGTCAGGTCTCGGCGCCGATTTCAACGCCCAACGCGGTGGTGGTGGCGAAGGTCGTGGAACGCGCCTCCACCACGCCGGAAGCGTTCGCCGCAGAGAAGACCCAGCTCACCAACGAACTCCTCCAGCGTCGTCGTCAGGAATTTTTCGCGTCGTACATGACGAAGGCGAAGACCAAGATGACGATTACGTTCAACGACGAGGCGCTCAGAACCCTCGTGGGACGCTAACAGTCCAGGGTCCGACAGGGTCCGGCAGGGTTCGGGGTTCGGGAAACGGGAAAGCCCCGGTGCGATGTAAATCGCGCCGGAGCTTTTTTTGTCCGTACCTTTGGCCTTTAGCCTTTAGCCTTTTAGCCCTTTACCGTTGCCCTTCCTACGGTTCGCGGAAAAAGACGTTCGGCATCAGGGTCAACGTCTCGCCGCGCCGGAACAGACGCAGCCGCGACGCGATCTCGTCGATCACGCGGAGTTCAGGACGTGGCGCCATCAGACCCAACGTGGCGCCCATCCCCAGGCCCAGCGGGTTGGACACGAGGTCGTAGAAGCTGCGCTTCGGCGGGTACACCACGAGGTTCACGCGTTCCTCGGGTTCAAACTTCGCGTGTTCCTTCGCCAATTCGATCGCGCGGTCGAGGCCACCAAGTTCGTCGACCAGTCCCAGCTCACGGGCCTGTCGCCCGGTCCACACACGGCCCTGGGCGATGGCATCGATGTCCTTCGGTGTGGACTCGCGGCCTTCGGCCACGCGACGCACGAACAACTCGTAAGTCGCCTGCATCTGCTCTTCCACTTTCGCGCGCTCAGCCGGTGAAAACGTCCGGAACGGCGAATAGATTTCCGCGTTTTGCCCGTCACTGACCGAGCCGGTCCCGATGCCCAGTTTGTCGAGGGCCCCCTGCACTACGAACTTGCCGGTGACCACACCGATGGAGCCGGTCAGGGTCCCCGGCTGCGCGACGATCGCATGCGCGGGCACGGCCATGTAGTAGCCGCCCGAGGCCGCCACGTCGCCCATCGACACAATCACAGGTTTCACGGCCCGCGTGAGCATGAGTTCGCGCCAGATCACCTCGGACGCGATGGCCGAACCGCCCGGGCTGTCCACGCGGATGACGATGGCGCGAATGGAACTGTCGGCACGCACGTTGCGGATCCACTCTACAAAGGTGTCGGAGCCGAGCACTGATCCGCCGGGGCCATCAAAGCTCGACGTGCCGCTGGCGATCGTGCCGACGGCGTAGAGCAAGGCGACTTTCGAGCCGCTGCTGTGTGACGGTGTGGACCGGACGTAATCGTCGCCATCAAAACGGCGTGTGCCTTGCACCGGCGGCGCATCGTCTATCTGGTCGTCGTAGACGATGTCGTCCACGAGGCCGGCGGCCTTGGCCTCCTCGGGCAGGAAGGGTCCTTCGTCGAGCGCGCGGCGGATTTCGTCCTCGGAACGGTTGCGTCCGGTCGCGATGGCGCGCACGAGCTGGTCGTACATGTCGCGATTGAGCGACTGCGACATCTCGCGGTGCGCAGGTGTGAATCCGCGCTCGGTGAACGTGTTGGAGGCGGTCTTGAAGTCCCCCATGTGGAGCATGTCGGGATAGACGCCGATCTTGTCGAACGCGCCGCGGAAGAAGACCTCGTAGGTGGCCAGCCCCGAGAGGTCGAGGGTGCCGGCCGGCATCATCAACACACGCTCGGCGGCCGAGGCCAGGTAGTACTCGCCAGCACCGCCGTATTCAAAGAAGACGACGAGCGACTTGCCGGAGGTGCGGAAGTGCGCGAGCGCGTCGTGCAGTTCCTGCAGTTGTCCCCACATGGCGCCGGTGGTCTGCGGGATGACGACCATGCCACGGATGCGCGGATCGGTGCGTGCGCGGTCGATGGTCTGGATGACCGTGCGCAGAGTCGGCTGGGCTGCCATGAGCGGCGAGAAGAGGCTCACCGACTCGATTTCCGGGAACGGTGCCGTGATGCGCAGGAACATCGTCGCATTGGACGGGACCGTCGTATGCGGGCGCGACGGCGCCACCAGCAGGGCACCGATGAGCACCAGCGCGGCGGAGGCCATCATGGCCAGGAAGATCAGGAACAGGACTAGGGCAACCCCTCGGCGAGCACTCACGCTTGGCAGTATATCCACACGCGGGATGGGCGGATGTGGAGATGGGGTGATGGGGCAATGGCGAGTTGCGATATAATCGCGTCTTCCGGTCCCGGTGGCCGGACCTGCCTGCAAGACCCTCTTCGTGCGGAAGTGGCGGAATTGGCAGACGCGCTAGCCTCAGGAGCTAGTCCTAGCAATAGGGTGGAGGTTCGAGTCCTCTCTTCCGCACCAATTTCACTGTCGATCGTGGTTCAGCGTTCTGGGTGCAGGGTGCCGGGGTCTGTTCTGGGGGCAGGGTTCTTGGTCTTGGTGCCGTCACTCTGATTGCCGGCACTCTCGTTGACGCCCTGGCTGCCACGCTTCGGATCGGCGCCGCGGTTGCCGTCCACGTCGCCGGCCTGGCGGTTGTCACCCTGCGGCTTGTCTGCCTTCGTCTGATTCGGATTCTGTGTCGCCATGAGGATCTCCTTCGCGTGGCGAGCGGATACTCGCAGTGCGATCAATTGCAAGACACCTGCCATGGCTGTCGGGCGCTATCGCGGGAACGGGAAGGGTTCCGGGTTCAGGGTTCAGCGTTCAGGGTGCTGTTCTGGGTTCTTTGGTTCCTAGGTTCTGCGTTCTGGGGTTCGGGGTTCATTCCCGCAGGGCGACCATCGGATCGATCTGTGCGGCCCTGCGCGCGGGAAGCCACGCGGCCAGGCCACCGGTCAGCAGCAGCACCAGCGCAACAGCGCCGAACGTCGGAATATCGATCGGCTCGGTCTCAAACAGAAACGACTGAATCGCACGCGTCGAAAGTCCGGCACCGACCAGGCCGACCACAATCCCAAGCGACACCGGCAGCAGGGTGTCGCGCACCACACTGCCCACGACCTGTCCGGACTGGGCACCAAACACCATGCGGATACCAATCTCCTGCGTACGGCGTGCGACCGCGTAGGCGGTCATGCCGAACACACCGATCAGCGTGAGGACGAGCCCAAGGCCACCGAGCAGGGTCAGCAGCACCATCCGGCGGCGAGGTGTGACGACCGTGGTGGCCAGCCACTCGTCACCGGAACGGATCCGTTCAACAAGCACGCGTGGTCCCACCGCCAGTGCGGTCTGACGAAGCCGATCGGCAAACCCGGGAGGAGGGTCACCGACACGAATGACAAACGTGAGCGCCGATCCGCGGCGCACCGATGCATCCGTGGGCACAAACGGCAGGTAGACCGCCTGCAACGTCTCGCCAAACGGACCTCCGTGCAGCGAGTCTGCCACCAC
>CAYZLT010000359.1:0-3919 GCA_964479175.1 uncultured Solibacteraceae bacterium
GCCCCAAGGGCCATGGCTCTGGATGGATGCCAATGGTGATGGTGTCTATCAAGCCGGTGAATTCACCGCGCTGCCCGACCTGCGTCCCGGTTGCGGTCCGGGAATGGATTTGGACAGCGCGGGTGATCTGTGGATCGTGGGCAGCAAGATTCTCGGCCTGCGTTTCGCCGGTTTCGATCTGCACGGCTCGCCGACATGGATCCCTCAGCCCGAACTCACCGAGCGGCCCTCGATATTTCCCGGCGTCGGTGGGCACGAATTGAAACAGGTTTTGAGCGTGCCGGAGCGGCAGGAATTCTGGTTGAGCGCTTGGGGTGCGGGTCGTCCCAACCCGCTGAATTTCTTCGCGAATTCCGGATCGCTGCTCACGCGTTACGCCCTCGCACCAACCCATGCCGCAGCCAAGCCCTCCGTCGCGATTCCCCTGCCGACCGATTTTCTGGGGGATGGTCAGGTGACACGAAGCTTCGATGTCGCCGGTGATTATGTTTTCACGGCCGACCAATATGACGCCCGCATCCTTGTCTATGATGCGCGAAACGGGAACCTCGTCCACACGATGGTTCCCGGACCAGAGGTCGGCGGTCGCAGCGGTTGGGTGGATGTGGCCCATGGGCTGAGTGCGATTCGGCGGCCGAACGGTGAGTATGCAGTGCTGGTGGAAGACGATGGCTTCTGCAAGCTCATGCTTTACCGCTGGAATCCGTCCGACACGAAACTTCCGCCGACTCCCGTCGTACGCGTCGAGAACGGCGCCCTCACCTGGCCGGTGGACGAGTCCGTGGGAAGCTGGACCGTGCAGGTTCTGGATGGAAAGGAAAGCCGCATCCTCGCACGCAATCTGCGAGTGGCGCAGTTCAAGGATCCTGACCGACTCACCGGAGCGCGACGCTACCAAGTGCTGGCCGTCCATGCCGCTGGCTGGTCGGCGCCGTCGGCCATCGTCGAGTTGTCCGCCCGGCCGGCCGGCGAACCCCTGGTGCTGCGCCCGATTGGAAGCGACGCCGGTGCCGTTACCCAGGCGACCAGGACCATCGACGGCGATCCCGCGAGCTACAGCTACCTGGAGAATCCCAAGGCTTGGATCGGTGTCGAACTGCCTGAGGGAACCTCACCCGTCCGCCTGCGTCTGCTGCCGCGGCCCGGTCACGGCGCGTATTTAAGACACGGAGTGCTGGAAGGCTGCAATGGTGATCCGGCCAAGGGGCCTTGGACACATCTGCTCACCGCGGATCGGGAAATGGATGACGACTGGCAACAGTTCGCGATCCCCGAAGAGCGATCATGGCGCTACTTGCGTTGGCGTTCGGCGGCGGGCCGGAACCAGATGCTGGCTGAATGGCAGGTGCTCGGATTGTTGAAGTAAATTTCGCGGCAATTGATGAACAGAAACAATTTTATGATGAACAGAAACATGATCCTCCTCGCCACTCTGATGTTCTTGCCGAACTTCGTCGCCAGTGCGGCTCCGATGCAAACCAAAGACCTGCCGCCTTTGGTGCCGGCTTGTGCCGAGTTGCCGAAGGGCTGGGCGGCGGCCGACATCGGGCCGGTACGCAAGGCAGGTTCAGTCCGCTACGATGAAGCAGCGAAGAGTTTCACCGTGCGCAGCATCGGCGAGGCGACGGAGAAGCGCGGCACGTTCGGCTACATGCGGGTGAAAGGCGACTTCGTGGCGACATGCCGGGTCACGGCAGCGTCGGCGAAGTCGGTGGGCGCCGGCCTGATGGTGCGGACGAGCACTGAATTCGGGGCGCGCTTTCTGAAGAACGTCCGCTTCGGCAATGGCCCGGCGGTGACGATTCGCCAGACGGACAATGTCGAGGCGTGGCGGCCGGGTGACATCGCGCACGTCCAGCCGCTGCCGTGCTGGGTGCGCGTCATCCGCTATCGTGACAGCCTCGCGAGTTACTATTCGGCGGATGGCATGGAGTGGAATCTGATGCACTTTGGAGGCGCACGGTTCAGTCCCGGACTGCCGGAAGAAGTGCTCGTCGGCGTGGTCAGCAGCCAGCACGACAGCGACGAACTGGAGGAGGCGACGATGGACAGTTTCACCATCGAGCAGCCCGTGAAGCTGCCTTACGTGACCTCGTGGCTGGGCAACAGCTTCGCCTCGCAGTATTACCAAGGGCATGTGCAAATGCAGATCACCGGGCTGTGCCTTGACCGTTCCGGGCCGGAACCGCGACTGCGCGTGGTGGGCCAGAATGAAGGAAAGGACTCTTCGGTCTACGATCTCGAGGGCAATCTGTTGTGGATGTATGAACTCAAGAACGGCGGCAGCAGCACGGTCGCAGCGGATGGCAAATTCATCTTTGAGGCTTCCGGCGGCAATTGGAACGGCTCGACGATGCTGGAGCGGCTTGATGCGTCCAGCACGGTTGCCGCCCCCAGCTCCGCCAAGAACCAGGTTCCTGGACTCTCAGGCAAACTCAAACACATCACCGGTCTCGCGGCGGGCGGCGGCAAGGTCTATGTGGCGGAAGCCTACGACGAGCGCGTGATCATTCTTGATGCGGCCAGCCTCGCGGAAGTCGCGAGCTTCCGTTCGCCGCGCCCGGGTCGGATCGCGCTGGATGGAAAAGGCGGACTCTGGGTCGTGCAACGTCCCGGCACCGCGCCCGAAACGCCGCAGATTCCGGCGGCGGATGGCAAGCCTGGCGTGCACGGCAGTTCCCTCGAATCGCTGCCCGACGGCAAACCACCGGACCGCGAGCATCCAGGGAAGATCCATTATTTCACGGTGGACGGAAAGCAGGTGACGGAACGCACCATCACGCTCGATAGCGTCGTGGAGCCGGGCCACATGGCCATCCATCCGCTGACCGGTCACCTCTATGTCTGCGATGCCGGGCCGAATCAATGCTTGTGGATCTTCGATGCGCAGGGCAAGCCGGCCGGTCGTTTCGGCGAACTCGGCGGGGTTTACAAAAACAAAATCCCCGGCCGCGTCGATGCCACGCATCTCTACTTCCCGCGCGCCATCACCTTTGATGAAACAGGTTGCCTATATCTCGCGATGGTGCCGCGCACCGGCTGGAACGGCGGCGCGTTGCTGCGTAAGTATGATCCCACCGGCACGAAGGTTTTGTGGGAACGTCAAGGGCTGGAATTTCAGGAAGCGGCTAGTGGCGATCCAGGGACTGACGGCGTTGACGTCTTCACTCAGACGCATCGCTACACGATGGATTTCAGCAAAGGCCCGGGCAAGGAAGCCACATTCAGCGCACTGACCTTCGACCCGTTCACTTATCCTCAAGATAAGCGCAATGCGAACCACGGCGGTGCAGTCAATGCCACCGTGGTGCGGCGCATTGGCGGCCAGCGCATTCTGTTCCTGCACGAATGGGCTCGTAACGGGGAGATGCTCTACCGCTTTAACGAAGGCAGCGAGATCGCCATCCCGTGCGGCAAGGTGACCAATGATGGCCTGTGGATTGATGGGAATGGCGACGGCCAGCAGGACGCCGGTGAATTCAGCCCGAAGCTCGCGTTCGGCTCGTGCTGGACCGTGGATGCGAACGGCGACATCTGGAACTGCGGCGGAAAAGAAATCCGCTGCTGGCGCCACCAGGGCCTGAACCCGCACGGCGCTCCGATTTACACGCAGGAGCCGACCGAGACTTACGCGATTCCCGAACCGCTTACCGAAGCGAGCCATGTGATTTACGATGCGGTGCTCGACCGGTTGTTCGTGGGCGGCTTCACCGACGCGCACCCCAGAGACAGCAATGACCACGGCGGCAGCCTCGGATCACTCCTGATCGGACTGGCGGATGTCCGTGTCAGCAAGAGCCTGAGCAACCGGCTCTGGCAGCGTGACCTGCCCTATGAGCAGGGTGCCAAGGGCCTGGGTAACGAGACCAACAACTTTTTCTGCGCCAGCTACGCGGGTGATGCCAAGGGCGGCTACCTC
>CAYZLT010000360.1:0-3894 GCA_964479175.1 uncultured Solibacteraceae bacterium
AGCGGCCACCGACACCAGCACCAGACCGACAAAAAATCGCGTCGTCAGACTTCGCATGTCAGCCGGTATCCCAATCCGTGCGCGGTTTCGATTCGAGGCAATGTCGGCGTCTGTGGCAAGCCGTCGAGTTTGCGTCGCACGTTCTTGACGTGGACATCGATCGTCCGTTCATTGCCGTCGAAGTCGTGTCCCATCACCCGAGCGACCAACTGCGCGCGGGTCCAGCCGCGACCCGGGACGCCGAGCATCACGGCCAACAATCGGGACTCCACCGGCGTCAGCTTCACCGACGTGGCCCCGACTTCCATCACCAACGCATCGGGCCGCAGCGTCAGGCTCCCGAGCACAATCGAGGCGCTGTCGGCAGTGTCCGAGTTGGGTTGCGCGCGTCGCAGGACGGCACGAACCCGTGCGACGACCTCCCGAGGACTGAACGGCTTGGTGATGTAATCATCCGCGCCTGCATCAAATCCCCGCAGCCGATCGTCTTCGGCCGCGCGCGCGGTGATGAGGATAATCGGCGTCCGTGCCCCCAGCCGGATTGCCCTGCAGACGTCAAAGCCATTCATGCCGGGAATCATCACATCGAGCAGCACCAGGTCCGGGCGATCGTTGTCGAATGCGGCCAGCGCTGCCGGGCCGTCCGCAACCGTCGACACGCGCAGCCCGTCCTGCTCGAGATACAGCCGCAGCCACTGCGCGGTTTTCCCGTCGTCTTCCACCACGAGCACGTGCATTGGGGGTCTATTGTGCCTGAGTCGCCCGGCGCTACCGGGGCGGCGTTAACGTTTCACGAGGAGCGCCCGCCACAACCGCGCGAGGCGCGAGTCGTACTGGCTGTCGGGTGTATCAGTCGCAAATCTGTGCATCGCGCCGACGAACATGCTCGTTCCGACAACGGCGACAGCAAGGGCCGCCAGGGCGATCGTGAGGCGCATCATCGACCGTCCCTCGCCCACCCAGGCCGATCCGTTGTCGACACCCGCAGACATTGCGAGCATCAGCGCGGGACCGGCAAGCGACACGATGACCGAGGCGGCGAAACGCCACCACGACAGGCTCGTCCACACGCCGAGGCGCATGCGGAAACCATGCCGGGCATAAATCGCAATTCCGGTCAGGATCAGGATCCGCTGCGCATACTTGAAGGTCGTTTCCCATGCGGGCCATGGCGCAATCTCGGCGACCAAGAGCAGGACCATCGTGACAACCGCCAGGGGTCCCCACCATCGACTGTGCACGAGTGGTTGGACCGAGGCCTGGACCGAGGCGTGAGTCGTCATGGGCGCTTCGCAGAGCAGTGTAGCCCGAACGCAGGTCGGCGACGAGGCCACATTTGACATCCGGCCGGCGGGCTGAGTAGCCTTATCGAGTCATGTTTTTTGCGTCGCAGCACCATCACCACCATCATCACGGTCATCTGACCGGTCGGTGGAGTTGCGCTTAGCGCGTTTCGAGTTCACTCTCGAGAGACACAAACCCCGCCGGACCTGGCGGGGTTTTGTATTTTCAGGCCCTGCCAGTCCGTGCGATTTCAACAAAGGCAGAGGCACAGTGGATTTTTCAAAACTCAACGGGCTCATCCCGGCGGTGGTCCAGGACGACACCAGCGGCGAAGTGCTGATGGTCGGTTTCATGAACGACGACGCCCTCCGGCTCACACGTGAGACCGGCTACGCGACGTTTTTCTCCCGCTCGCGCAACACCCTCTGGAAAAAGGGCGAGACGTCAGGCAACCGTCTCGCTGTGACCGCCCTCCTCACTGATTGTGACGATGACACGGTGGTGGTGAAGGTGCGGCGCGAAGGCGATGGCAATGTGTGTCACCTGAATCGGCGCAGTTGTTTTGTGCCGATGGGGGCCAATGGTCCAGGGTCCGAGGGTCCAGGGTCCAGGGTTCGTGGTGAAGGCGGTGCACAATGACCGCAGCGAAACTGCGTCTCGGCATTCCGAAGGGGTCGTTGCAGGACGCGACGGTGCAGCTGTTTGCACGCGCCGGATTCAACGTCTATGTGAACTCGCGGTCGTACTTTCCGGCCATTGATGATCCGCAGATTGAGTGCATGCTGATTCGCGCGCAGGAGATGGCGCGGTACGTGGCCGACGGCGTGCTCGACGCGGGGCTCACCGGGCAGGACTGGATCGCGGAACACGCCGAACAGCGGCCGTCGCAGAACGGACCGGCTGTGACGTCGGTGGCCGACCTGATTTATGCAAAGCAGTCGTTTGGCAAAGTCCGCTGGGTGCTCGCGGTGCCGGAAGACTCCCCGTTCAAGACACCGCAGGATCTCGAAGGCAAGACGATCGCCACTGAACTTGTGCGCGTGACCGAGTCGTACTTCCGTCGCCAGGGCGTGAACGTCAACGTCGAGTTCTCGTGGGGCGCGACCGAGGTCAAGCCGCCGATGCTGGCCGACGCCATCGTGGATGTGACGGAAACGGGATCGTCGCTGCGGGCTAATCGACTTCGGGTGATCGATACGCTGATGGAGTCCAACACGCAGTTTATTGCCAACCCGGTGGCGCTGACTGACGACTGGAAGCGCACCAAGATCGAGAACATTGCGCTGTTGCTGCGGGCGGCCATTGAGGCACAGGGTCGCGTGGGCCTGATGTTGAATGTGGCCCGGGCGGATCTTCCGAATGTGCTCGCGTTGTTGCCGGCGCTGCAGCGTCCGACCATCTCGGCACTGAGTGATGACGACTGGGTGGCGGTCAACACCATCATCGAAGAGCGCACGGTGCGCGAACTGATTCCGGCGCTCAAGGCCGCCCGCGCCCAGGGCATCGTCGAATATCCCCTCAACAAAATTGTAATGTGATGCGAATCATTTCCGGATCGGATGTGCGTGCGATTACTCGGTTGGTTTCTGCGGATCAGGCGCGTGATCCCCAGGTGGAGGCGACGGCCGCGCAGATTCTGGCGGACGTACGTCGTCGCGGTGATGTGGCCGTGCGCGCGTGGAGTCGCAAGCTGGACGGGATGGTGCCGCGTGAGCTGACGCGCGCAGATCTTCGCGCGGGGTGGCAAGCCACCCCACGCGAAGTCCGTGAGGCGATCGGCGCCGCCATCGCGCGCGTGCGCCTGGTCGCCGACGCGCAGATCCCGCGTCCGTTTGTCGTCGATGTCGAGCCGGGTGTGCGCATCGAGCAACGCGTCGCACCACTGGCGCGCGTCGGGTGTTACGTCCCCGGCGGCCGCTACCCTCTCCCGTCCACCCTCATCATGACGGTCGTGCCGGCAGTGGCGGCCGGCGTCAAGGACATCACCGTCGTCTGTCCGCGCCCGGATGCGACGGTGTTGTGCGCAGCGCTCGAAGCCGGCGCCACGCGGGTGATCACCGTCGGCGGCGCGCAGGCGATCGGCGCGCTCGCGTATGGCACCGCGAGCATTGCCCGGGTCGACAAGATTGTCGGCCCGGGCAATGCCTGGGTGGCCGCGGCCAAGTCGCAGGTCTCGCGCGAGTGCCCGATCGACGTCCACGCGGGCCCGAGCGAGATCGTCGTGTGGTCCGACGCCGGGCGTCCCGAGTGGATCGCGCTCGACCTGCTCGCGCAGGCCGAGCACGACCCCCACGCGCGCGCCGTCTTTGTGACCACGCGCGCGTCGCTGGCGCGCGAAGTGGCCGGGGCCGTCCGCCGGCTCACGCCGGCGGACGGCCCCGCGCGCACGTCGATCGCGCGCCACGGGGCGATCGTGGTGGCGCGGTCGCGGCGCGAGGCGATTGACGTGGTCAATCGCCTCGCGCCGGAGCACCTCGTCGTCGACAGCGCGAACGACGTGCCGGCGGCCGGGGCCGCCGGCACGGTGTTTGTCGGCGACTGGAGTGTGCAGGCCGCCGGCGACTACGCGACGGGGTCCAATCACGTGCTGCCGACGGGTGGGGCGGCGCG
>CAYZLT010000361.1:0-3889 GCA_964479175.1 uncultured Solibacteraceae bacterium
TGACCAGCCAGACCAACGCCCTTCGGCAGGCCGCCGACGACCTCGCCGACTCCAAGGCGGGCGACACCGTCACGGCCGCCACCACCGACGCCACCGCGGTCGGCGTCTCCGGTGGGTCCGGCGCCGTCGCCGGCCGCTACGACGTCGTCGTCCAGGAACTGGCGCGCGCGCAGACCACCGCCTCGGCCACCACCCTTCCCGACACCAATACCACCGTGGCCGCCACGGGCGGCACACTCGACATCGGCGGAGTCACGGTCACCGTGGCCGGATCGGTCACGCTGCAGCAGCTGGCCGCCACGATCAACCAGACCGCAGACATCGGCGTGAATGCGTCCGTGGTGCAATCGGGCTCGGGCGCCTACAGACTCGTCCTCACCGGCAAAGAGACGGGCGCCGACGCCACATTTGCGGTGACCAATGGCCTGACCGGCAGCACACTCACCTTCGGAGGCAATGCGGTGGAAGCCACCGACGCCTCGATCCTCGTCAACAACGTGCAGGCCATCAGCGCCAGCAACACGTTTGACAGCGCGGTCCCCGGGGTCACACTCACAGTCCTCAAGAAGGACCCGGCGGAGACCATCGGCATCAACGTGACCTCGAGCCCGGCGGCCCTCAAAACCCGCCTGGACACGTTCGTCAAGAGTTTCAACGACGTGATTGGGTTCTTCAACGATCAACACACCGCGCAGGCCAAGGGTGATGCTGGCAGCCTGGCCCGCGACCCCATGGTGCGGCAGATCCGCACACAACTCCGCTCGTCGCTGACCGCCGCCTACGGTACGGGGGATCTCGATCGCCTCTCTCAAATTGGCGTGGAGTTCACGCTGACGGGCACGCTGAAGCTCAACTCCACCGTCTTCGAGAAGGCGCTGACCGACGACGCCGATGGCGTGATGGCGTTGCTCGCGGGTGACGATGGCGCGTTTGCGGGAGTGGTGTCGGCCCTCGAGGTCTACACCAACACCGACGGACTCCTGAAGAGCAGCAAGGACCGTCTCACCGCTCAGGTGCGCGCCATGGACACGCAGTTGTTCCAGGCCCAGGACCGCCTGGCCGTGCAACGCGCGACACTCCAACAGGAATTCATCGCGGCAGAAATCGCGATGTCGAGACTCAACGCCCAGTCCAGTGCGCTGGCCGGCATTGGAGGATAAGTGATGACTCAGGCAACTCGCGCGCTTCGTGGCTACCGCACGACCCAGGCCCAGACCAGTTCCCCCCTCGAATTGGTCGTGTTGCTGTACGACGGCGCGCTGCGTTTCCTGGCAGAGGCCGAGCGCGCGCTTGCCGCACAGGACGTGCCCGCGCGTGCCACGGCGATCAGCAAGGCGCTGGCGATTGTGAACGAGTTGCAGAACACGCTCGATCTCGCCAAGGGCGGCACGGTCGCCGAAGAACTGGACCGGCTCTACGACTTTGTGCAGGACCGCCTGCTGCGTGTCACGCGTGACCAGGACGCCTCGGCGCTCGCCGAGGCGCAGCGCGTGCTCAGTGCGCTCGCGGACGCCTGGCGCACGCTCGCCACCACTCCCCCGGGCGCGACGCCCATTGAGGCGACCCGATGACCGATGACCAACTCGCCCGGCTCATCGACTTGTTTCATGCCGGACTGGAAGCTGAACGGACGGTTCTGCGCCAGCTTGAGCAGATGGCCGAGATGCAGCGTGATGTCACCGCCGTGCGTGACTTCGAGGCGTTTCATGCGGCGGCCGATACCCGTGATCGCCTCACGCGCAGCCTCGTGACCCTCGAAGAAGGGATCCGCCCCATCCGTCGCGCACTTGAGGAACACCAGGATCAGGCGCGCCACCTCGCGGGATTCTCCGGCGCCACGGCGCTGCATCAGTCGACAGCGAGTCAGGTCGCACGCATTCTCGCCACCGACCGCACGTCTCTCGACGCCCTCGCCGAGGCCGAAGTCGCGAGGCGCACCGTTCTGGCCAGCCTCGAACGCGGCGAGGCCACGCTCTCGGCGTACCGGCGCGCGTTGTCACCGCCGGTCGCCGGCGCCGTGCTGATGGATCGCAAAGGGTGACATTCTCCGGACCGGACGGGCTTGAGCCCGTCCGTGTGCCGGGCTAAAGCCCGGCACCTTCGACGACGCGCCCGGCACCTCCGGCTATGCCGCCGCGAAGAGTGACGCTCTCGCGCTCCCCGCACAACGATGCTGCGACGAAGTCGCCGGCGTGCCGAAAGCCGGCGCGGGCGTAGAGCGTGAGCGCCGGGGTGTTGGCGGTCGACACCAGCAGCGAGATGCGCGAGGCGCGCAGCACACGATCGGCGTTGGCGCGCGCAGCGGCAAGAAGCGTCTGCGCACGCCCGCGACCGCGAGCCTCGGGGGCCACGGCCAGTTGGGCGAGGTGCGCGGTCGTTGGACCAATCGACGTGACCAACGCCACGCCCAGGAGCCGCCGCCCTTCGCGGATGACGACACTGCACTGCGGGGAAAAGACACCACACCCAGGCCGCATCGTCAGCGCATCCACATAGTCGAGCCAGTCGGCGGGCGTGCCCTGCCGTGCAAACGGTCGCAGACTCCGGTCATCCACGTAGGCACGCATCAATAAATCCGCAGTAGCGATCCGATCCTGGGCGCGCCAGGTGTCTGCGTCGATGGACGCGCCACCCGTCGGCGCGACCAGATACGCGTACGGCTGCACCTCAAATCCGTGTGCGCGCAACAGGTCCGGTGTGACAACCTCGGTCGTCCGCACAAACGCCAGCGCGCGACGAACGGACGCATCGGCGGTCAGTGTGTGCATCAATTGCTGCGCCGTATCCGCGTCGTCGGCCACCACAGCGCCGACCTGGCGTTCGCCGTCGATGTCGACACCAAACGCCCACCCGCGAGGCTGGCGATCGGTGCCGCGCACGACCCATCCCGCGAGCAGACCGGCACGACGCGCCGGCTCCACCGCGGCCCAGTCACGCGCGAGATCCCAGCCGAGGTCCACGGACCAGCGTGTGCACTCGCCGTGCAGCAGGCTCAGGACTTCAGCCGTGGGCGCGGCCTGCCACGATTCACAGATGGGGGTCACGGCGGATGTGCAGACGCAGGGCGCGGACGGCCTCATCACTCGCCACGGCGGCACGATTGGCGGCGACGACGATGTCGTACACCTCGCGACGATGCACGGGCACGTCTGGGGCGGCGGTGATCCCGAGGCGCACGCCGGACCGGCCGACGCGCAGGACCCGCACCTCGATCCCGTCACCGATCACAATGGCTTCGTCGACACGACGGGTTACGACGAGCATGCCAGTTCCACCCACGGCATGTCGACGGGCCATGCGGAATCGGCTGGCACCACTTGAATACCGCGCATCGTCTCCGGATTGATCACCAGCGGTGCGCGCATATTGACCCGCGGTCGGTCGTCGGCGCACGACACGATCACCAGCCACACACAGTGCGAGGTGCCGGTGGCGCCAAGGCGGGCCGCATCCCCGGCGGTCAACTCACAGCGGTAGTCGGGCGCCAGCAGGCGCGGGTCCACGGTGAAAAAGGTCGGGCCCGGCGCCTCCATGCCTTTCAGGCAAACGCCAGGATCAAACTCCTCGGACTGCACGAGCACAAATTGCCGACAGGATTCAAATCCCGGCAGTCCGGAGGGAAACGTCACGAGGGCTTCACGAGGGAGCGTGTGTGTACTCATCGCAGGTAATCGAGCAGGCTCATGCGTTCCTCACGGCTCACGGCCGCGAGCACCGCACGATAGGCGGTGTCGGCTTCCGACAATCGGGTGATGGCTTCAGCGAGGTTGGCGTCCTCTGCCTTCGACCGCCGTGTTTCACTGGCCAGGCGCAAGGCACCCTGGGCGCCGATGAGCGCGGGATTGCCGACGCCGTCTCGCAGTTGAGCGCCTTGCGCCTGGCCAGTGAA
>CAYZLT010000362.1:0-3878 GCA_964479175.1 uncultured Solibacteraceae bacterium
CGTCAATGGGAAATGTCTTGGAGACGGCGATCAGGCGGGGAGGGGAGGGGCGGTGCACTCGATGCGCCGCCGCCTCAAGGCGGCGGCGCACGTCGTGCAGATTGTCACTGACCGTGGACACCACTTTCCCGTCAGATCACGTGCGCGGTCGTGCCCTTGATGCTCTTGAGAATGCCCTTGGTGATTTCGACGTGTTCGCCCGTCGGCGCCAGCTTGAGGTATTCCTCGAACGCCGTGACCGCATCGGGCAGTTGGCCGAGATTCACGTTGGCCATTCCGAGCCGATAAAACGCGTCCGCGAGTTTCGGATCGAGCTTCGTCGCGCGTTCAAACTGCGCCTTCGCTTCCGGGTACTGGCCCGCGTTCCAGTGGCTGATGCCCTGGTTGAGGACTGCGGCCGCATTGCCGCCACCCTCTCCGCCCAATTCGGCGGCCCTTGCGCTGATTTTCGCGGACTCGGCGAACTTCTTCTGCTGGTTGTACAGGCCGGCCAGCGCCGAGTAGGCGTCGGGTGCCTTCGGGTCCACTTCAATGGCCTTGAGATAGGCGGTCTCGGCGGCCAGCTCGTTCTTGGCCTTGAGCTGCGCATCACCCACACGCGTGTAGCAGAGCCCGCAGGACGGGATCTTCTCGGCCACGGCCGTAAATTTTGCGACAGCGGCGACCGGGTCGGTGTCGAGCAGCGCCATGCCCGCCTCAAACTCCGCCTTCATCGATTCCATCAGCTTGTTGCGCGCCGCCACGTCTTCGGCCGTCATGCCTGACGTGTCGGTGGCGGTGGCCGAAGGCGCCGTCGGCACCTTGATCACAATCGGCTCCACCGTCGTCATGTCGCTGAGGTTGACCTTCACGGAGTTGTTGCGCCCGATGAGTGTGCCCTTGGAGGCCTGCACTTTCCACACGCCGGTGCGGAGCGCCGACCGAGTGAAATCCCCGCGCGTATTGGTTTTCAGAGTGACCGTCAGCGCGACGTCACCCGTGTATTCCAGGATGACTTCGGCTTCGGGGACGGGTATGCCAGCCTCGTCAACCACCTTGCCCCTCATGGAGCCCATGCCCTGCGCAAACGCGGGGGCGGCAGCAACGGTCAGTGCAATGGCGAGGGCGCCGGTGATCAGTCCGCGAATTCCAGAGTGACGGGTCATACAAATCCTCCACGCGTATTTTATCATCGCGCACCGAACAGGGCGGCGACATCGTCGAGGTTTCGCGACAGGGGGGCCGGCGGGAACGAGGCCAAAAACCGGCGGCCGTAGGACATCTGTGTGAGCCTCGGATCGAGGACGGCCATCACCCCACGGTCGGAGCGGGTGCGAATCAGGCGACCCAACCCCTGCAGCAACGTGAGGGTGGCCAGCGGTATCTGGTAGTCGTGGAAGGGATGGCCGCCCGCCGCCTGAATCGCGCTGATGCGGGCCGACACCAATGGGTCGCCCGGAGAGGCAAAGGGCAGGCGGTCGATAATCACGCAGCTCAGGGCCTCGCCGGCCACGTCCACGCCCTGCCAGAAACTGGCCGTCGCAAACAGCACGGCATGAGGGGTCGCGCGGAAGTCCCGCAGGATGGCCGACCGGGGCGCCTCGCCTTGCAGGAACGTCGGCCACTCCAGGTGGGGCGCCACTCGGTCGTGCACCTCACGCATCGCCGCGTAGGACGTGAACAACACAAACGCCCGACCGGACGACCGCGACAACAACTCGGCGATGACGCCGGCGGCCGCCACGTTGAACTCCGGCGAACGGGGGTCGGGCATCTGCGGCGGCAGATACAGCAGCGCCTGGCTCGCAAAATCAAACTCCGACGGCAGTCGAAGGGTGGCGGCGCGGTCCAGACCAAGCCGACCCTGGATATACGCGAACGACCCGCTGACCGTGAGGGTCGCGGATGTGAGCACTGTGGCCAGGCGTTCCCCAATCACCTTCTCGCGCACAATCGCCGAGACGTCGATCGGCGCCGCTCGAAAGGTCACACCGCGACCGCGCACCTCCACAAAGTGGACAAACGCCGGGTCGTCGGCGGCCAGCAACACGCGCAGGTCGTCACGCAGTCCGCTGGCCCTCGCCACCATCGCCGCCACATCGTCGGGGATCTCCGTCAGCGGCCGCACGACCGCCATCAAACGATCAAGTTCCTCGCGCAGCGCCGAGGCCTCCGGACTCAAGCGGCCCGCCATGTCCGGCGTCAGCGTCAGCCGGTCCCCGCCGCGCGCGTGCCGAATCTCGAGGCGCGCCGTGTCGAAGAGCCGCCGTGCGGCGCGGTCCACATCGCCCACTGCGTGTTGCCATCCCACCGCGATGCGACCCTCGGCGGCGGGAATGGTCGCGACGGCCTGCAGGGCGTCACGCGAAAACTCATCGACGCGATGCGTGCTGAGCGCAATCCCGAAGTACTGCGTGACGACGTCTTCAAGCTGGTGCGCTTCATCGATCACGGCGAAGTCACACGCCGGAATCACTTCACCGAAGTCTCCCTGTCGCACCGACGCATCCGCACACATCAGGTGATGGTTGACGACGACGATGTCGGCGCGATCGGCGCGTTCGCGCATGCGCGTGATGAAGCAGTCCGCAAATTGCGGACACTCGCGCCCCAGGCACTGTTCGCTGGTCGCGGTGACCTCGGTCCAGAAGGGCAGGGCGTCGGGCATCTCGGTGAGTTCGGCGCGGTCGCCCGTCTGCGTCTCCGGCAACCACTCGCGAATCGTGTCCAGCCAGTGCTGTTCGTCGTCGGTGAGTGTGGTGGCGATTTCGGTGAGTCGATCAAACCGGTGGCGGCAGAGAAAATTTGTTCGGCCCTTCATGTACGCGGCTTTGATCTCGGTGCCCAGCGCGTTCGCGAGCGCCGGAATGTCCTTGTAGAAAATCTGATCCTGCAGCGTGCGCGTGCCGGTCGAGATGAGCACGCGGCGTCCGGCAAAGGCGGCGGGGACAAGATAGGCCAGCGTCTTGCCGGTGCCCGTGCCGGCCTCGGCCAACAGGGTGCCGCCCGTCTCGAACATCGACGCGCCGGCGTGCGCCAGTTCGCGCTGGCCAGTGCGGACCTCGAACGTGTCGAACGCGCGGGTCAGTGGCCCGTCCTCTGCGAAGACCGCGTCGACGCTGGCGGTCAGCGCGCCAGGTCTGGATACAGCGGGTAAGTCCGACACAGGGCTTGAACGTCGGCGCGGACGGCTGCAGCCACCGCGGGATCCTCGGGCGCGTCCAGGACACGGGCGATGAGCGCAGCCACCGTATCCATGTCCGCTTCGCCCAGACCACGGGTGGTCACAGCGGGTGTGCCCACACGAATGCCGCTGGCCACCATGGGCGGATTCTGATCAAACGGGATCGCGTTTTTGTTGACGGTGATCTCGGCGCGTCCCAGGGCGGCTTCCGCCACCTTGCCGGTGATGCCCTTGGAGAACACGTCCACCAGGATCAAGTGATTGTCGGTGCCGCCGCTGACAATGCGGAAGCCGGCGTGTGCGAGCCGATCGGCCAGTCGCGCGGCCGCGATCAACGCGCCGTCCTCGATCCGCACGCCATGGTGCACTTCATAGCGCTCTTTCAAGCCGCGCAGGATCGCGATCGTGTCGTCGACGCTGGGCTCTTCGACGAGGACCGGCATGAAGCGCCGCTCCAGCGCCGCGTCCTTCTCGATGTGCTTGCGGTACTCGTCGAGCGTCGTCGCGCCGATGCAGCGCAGGTCACCGCGCGCCAACGCAGGCTTGAGCAAGTTCGCCGCGTCGACCGCACCCTCGGCGCCGCCCGCGCCGATCAGAGTGTGCAGCTCGTCGATGAACAGCACGATCTCGCCGTTCGACTCCGAGATCTCCTTCAAGACCGCCTTGAGGCGCTCCTCGAACTCACCGCGATACTTTGCGCCAGCGAGCATCGACC
>CAYZLT010000363.1:0-2252 GCA_964479175.1 uncultured Solibacteraceae bacterium
CAGCGTGGCGCCGAACGGGAATCACATCAAGATGGGGTTGGTCGAACGCTTACCCCAGTTCCCTGCCAGCACCACAAACTCCGTGGGCTCGCCACCGACGTCGCCATAGAGCCACCCGGTCGGAGCGGGACCGGCGCACGCAGCGGCAACGACGAGACCAATTACGAGAGATACACCACGCATCAAGCGGCTCCAGTCCTGACTGACCGTTTCTTCCACGCGAAATACACGCGTACGAGCAACAACACGATGAGGATGCTCATGTAGAGGTACGGCTGGGTTTCTGGCACCTTGGTTTTCCAAATGAAGTGGATAGCTCCAGCCAGACCGGCCAGATACGCGAGGCGATGGAGTGTCTGCCACTTCTTGCCCAGGCGACGAATCCAGCCCTTGGTGGAGGTGAGCGCCAGCGGTACCATCGCGAGGAACGCGACCATCCCGGCCATGATGAACTTCCGCTTCATTACGTCATCAACAATCGCTTGCACCTGGCAGTCGGACCAGTAGAGGCAGGCGCGATCGAGGAGGATGTAGAACGAGAGATGGCAGAAGGCGTAGAAGAATGCCCAGAGGCCAAGCATGCGTCGCACCGACTGGATGCGGTTCCAGCCGGTGAGGCGGCGAACAGGCGTGACGGCGAGTGAACACAACAGGATGACGAGCGCGCTTTCTCCGCTCGTCAGCAGCAACGTTTCCAGCGGATTGACGCCGAGGTCGCCCCAGAACGTGTTGTAGACCAGGTTGGCGCCCGGCCAGGCCGCGGCCAGCGTCACCACCACCTTGAGCCACATCAGTACAACTTCTTCAGGTCCATGCCTTCGTACAACTTCGCCACCTGATCGGCATACCCATTAAACATGAGCGTCTCTTTGTTCTTCAGGAACGATCCGAGGGAATTTTCACGCGCCTGGCTCCACCGGGGGTGAGCCACCGTGGGATTCACGTTCGAATAAAATCCGTACTCGCGCGCATTGGCGATGTTCCAGGACGTCGGCGGCTCCTGCTCCACGAAGCTGATCCGCACGATGGACTTGATGCTCTTGAAGCCATACTTCCACGGTACGACGAGACGAATCGGGGCGCCGTTCTGCTTCGGCATCTCCTTGCCGTACAGTCCGGTCGCCAGAATCGTCAGCGGATGCATCGCTTCGTCCATGCGCAGACCTTCCACATACGGCCAGTCGAGCGAGGCCCCACGCTGCCCCGGCATCTCGTTGGGACGCAGGAGAGTGGTGAAGGCGACATACTTCGCGCGGCTATTCGGCTGCACACGTTTGATGAGATCTGCGAGTGGGAATCCGACCCACGGGATGACCGCCGACCACGCCTCGACACACCGGAATCGGTAGACGCGCTCCTCGAGCTGGTGCGGCTTCACCAGGTCTTCCAGGGCGTAGTCAGCCGGCTTGGCCACGAGACCGTCCACCTTCACGGTCCACGGCTTCACCGTCAGGCGATGGGCGTTGGCTGCCGGGTCCGACTTGTTCGTCCCGAACTCGTAGAAGTTGTTGTAATTGGTCAGCTGTTCCCACGTATGGGGTTTCTCAGTGGTCGACAGCGGCGACGGTTTTACATTGGGAATCGCGACCTGAGCCGAGAGGTCCTCGCCCAGCGGACCACACGCCACGGCCCCGACGGCCCCCGCCGCGGTCAACTGCAGAAACTCGCGGCGCGATCGATACACCGGCTCTGGGGTGATCTCGGACGAACGGATATCGGACGGCTGGCCAATCTTGATCAACATCGTGGGGACTCCCTGCCTGAAATTCTACCCCGGCACGGGTACTTCGCCTCCTGCTGGACCGGGGCTACAGGAATACGCTTGGCAGGCGACCACGGATTTCTTCACAGGGAGAAACGGAGGCACAGAGGGAAGGCTTTTAAAAGACCACACTCCGTGGCTCTGTGCCTCCCTGTAGCAGCACTGCGCTTTGTGCCCAGATGGTGTCGATGGAATCGCTCAGCTGGTGCCCATCGTTGAGCAGCCTCAGGTCAACATGGGAGCGGTCTGCGGCCCAGCGCTGGACCATGGCGGGGTCGACCGACTCGTCGTGGTCTCCCTGAAAGACCAGCGAGGGAAACCGGGTTTCGACTGTAAACGCGTCGTACCGCGCGGCGTCCTCGTAGAGTTCGTAGCCGACTTGGCGCTCACGTTCGTCCGCGTAGTGAAACACGGTCAGGCTACCCTTCCGTTTCCACTCGTCGATCCCGTGCGGCCCCAGCTGGCGGAGTCGGTTGCCGCCAAAGTCGAG
>CAYZLT010000363.1:2262-3872 GCA_964479175.1 uncultured Solibacteraceae bacterium
ATCTTGCCCGTCGTGTCCTGGTCGGCCGCGTGGACGGCCACAAAGGCACCGAGGCTCGACCCCACCAGGGCCACGGGGCCCTCGGGGATGCCCGCCACCACGTCACGCACCTGCGCGAGCATCCGGGTGGTCGTGAGCGTCTCGAATGCCGGCAAGTTCAGGTCGGGGCACGAATAACCAATGCCGCGCGCCTCAAGCTCCCGCCGAAACCGTTCCGCCTTGCCCGACGCGGGCGACGACGCGAACCCGTGGAGGTAGACGACGTGCCGGACGGGAATGCGGGGAATGTCGAGCATGGCGGGCCTGGTCAGATCTTGTTCGGGCAGTTGGGCCGGCAGTAGCAAGACATGCCCGCTTCGCCTTCGGTGTTGTAGTCGTAGGTCAATTCTTCGCCCTTGGCGATGTTTTTTGACGCGCGAATCCAGACCACGCCCTTGACCACCTCGGAGTAACAGTTGCCTGTGCACCCGTGGTTGATAAACCGCGCCGTGCTCCCGCCGACGTTGCCGTCGAGGAACCAGGCGCGATTGAGCGTGAAGCACCAAATCTGGCCCTTCTTCTGGTACCGGGTCTCGCGCCGATCGGCCTCAGCGGAGGTGACCTTCTCGCCCGTGTATTGGACGATGCGCTTGTTTTTGTTGATGGGGGCCGCCGCGTACACGCCCCAGCCGGCGATACGGGATTTCTTGCGAATGATGCGGCAACCGGTCTCGGTGATCTCTACACGTGCGCGAGGCGTCTTCATCAATCGATGATTGTAGCTCAGCCACCCTGGTGGCCTAGTGAAAGTCGTGCGACACGGGACGAGGGCCAGTGTCGGCGAGTGCCTCAATCCGTTCAGCCTTGACCGACACGGCGCCATCCTGGTTCTGCAGCAGCCCTTCGATGAGCAGATACGGCGCATCCACCACCGTGCGTTTGTGTGAGGCAAAGACATCCGGTGTGAGGATGGCGTTGGCGATGCCGGTTTCGTCCTCAAGGGACAGGAACACAAAGCCTTTGGCGGTGCCGGGACGTTGGCGCGTGATCACCGCGCCGGCCACCCGCACACGACGGCCTGGACGGCCGCTGGGCAGATCGCTGGCGCGCAGGACGCCGCGCGCGGCCAGCGCGCGACGGACCAGCGCCATGGGGTGCGGCCCGATCGTCAGTCCGGTGGCCGCATAGTCGGCGCCGACGCGCTCGGTGAGGGTCATCTGTCGCAGGGGGGACGCAGCAAAAAGACGTCGGGTGTCTTTTTCAGATCCCGGCGACTGCAGAAAAAGACACCCGACGTCTTTTTGCTGCGTCCCCAACGTCAGTTCCGTGTCTGTGAGCAGCGGCCCGGCCGGACGCGCGGCGCGTTCGGCCTGCCACAACGCCGACCGGCGGTCGCCGCCCAGCGACGCGAGCGCGCCGGCCTCGGCGAGCACGCGGAGCTCGTCGCGGCGCACGCCCGTGCGCGCGACGAGGTCGTCCATCGTCGCAAACCGTCCTCCAAAAATGACGTCGGGTGTCTTTTTGGCGTCGCGTGGCGCCAAAAAGACACCTGACGTCATTTTGCGCCCCACCTCGGCGCGCAGGCCCTGCACGTACATCAGCCCCAGACGAATTGCGCCATCGTCCTGGAT
>CAYZLT010000364.1:0-3868 GCA_964479175.1 uncultured Solibacteraceae bacterium
CCTGCCGGGCGCGCGCGAGATTCAGGACGCCGCGCGGTCGCTGCAGGGTGTGCCCTGGCCGGTGCTGCCGCTGCATGGCGGTCTCGACGCCGATGCGCAGGATCGCGCCCTCACACCGGGCGCCGGCCCGCGCATCGTGCTCGCCACCAACCTCGCGGAAACCACGCTCACCGTGCCCGACGTCACGGCCGTGGTCGACACCGGTCTGCACAAGGTCGCGCGGTACGACGCCGGTCGTGCGGTGGATACCCTCGTGACCGAGCGCATCACGCTCGATTCGGCCGATCAACGCGCCGGACGGGCGGGTCGCACGCAGGCCGGCGTCGTGTTCCGGCTGTGGGACCCCCGCGATCGCTTGCGGCCCCACCGTGAGCCCGAAATTGTACGCGTGGATCTCGCCGGTCCGGTCCTCGACGTCGCGGCCTGGGGCGGCGATCCCCGGGCGTTCGAGTGGTTTGAGGCGCCGCCCGCGCACGCGGTCGAGGCAGCCGTGGACCTGCTGGTCCGCCTCGGTGCACTCGACGCACGCGGCCAGGTCACGGCCGACGGGCACGCCATGCGTCGCCTGCCGCTGCACCCGCGCCTGGCCAGATTGCTCCTCTCCGCCGGGCGATCGCCACGCGCGGCTCGTGTGTGTGCGTGCCTCTGGGACGGCGTGCGCATGCGGGCCGTCCTGGCAGGCGAGACGCGGGAGTCTGATGTCGACGTCTTTGGTGACGAGTCCGCGTTACCGCCGCATCTCCGAACGGTGGTGCGGCAACTGACCGGGTCCAGCCCCGCAGAGAGCAGCGACGCGCAGCTCCGGCGGGCGGTCCTCGACGCGTACCCCGATCGGGTGGCACGGCGCAGGGGCGCGGGCAAGGACACCTTCCTCCTGGCGTCCGGTACGGGTGCCACACTCGCGCGCGAGAGTGGCGTCCGCCACGCCGAGTTCATCGTCGCGGTCGATGTCGGGAGCCTCGCCAACGGCGACACCCTGATTCGCCTGGCCAGCGGCGTGGACGCCGACTGGCTCACCCCGACACACGCCGAGGTCAGCCACGCGCTTGTGGCGTCAACAGGTACCGTGCGGGCCACCCGTGTCGATCGCTACGGCGCCGTGGTGCTGCACGAACGCATCGTGCCTCCGGACCCGGAAGAGGCGAGGCGAGTGCTCGCCGAGGCGTATCTGCAGCGTGAGCCCAGCGAACGGGACGCCCGCCTGAGGCGACGGTTGGAGTTTGCCGGTCTCGAGGTCGACCTGGTGGCGTTGGCAAAAGACGCGCTCGCCGGCGTATCCCGTCTCGACGAGGTCCACCTCGAATCGCATCTGCCCGGTCGCCTCCGCGCGGACCTGGCGCGCCTGGCGCCTGAGGTCCTGCGGGTGCCGAGCGGTCGCGAACATCCGATCGTGTATCGCGAGGACGGCGCCATCGAGGTCTCCGTCAAAGTGCAGGAGGTGTTTGGGCTCGCCGACACGCCCAAACTGGGTCCCAGGTCGGTCCCTGTGACCTTTGTGCTGCTGGCGCCCAATCAACGTCCGGTGCAGGTGACCCGCGACCTCAGGAGTTTCTGGACGCGTGGGTATCCCGAGGTGCGGAAGGAGCTGCGAGGGCGGTATCCCAAACATCCCTGGCCCGACGACCCGTGGACGGCGACGCCCACCCATCGCGCCCGGCGGCAGGTCACGTGATTTTCCGATAGAGTTTCGCCGTGGCAATTCGGAAGAACCATACTCCGTTGCGTGAGAGTTTGCGCGCGTTCGTCTCGGAACGACATCCGTTCGGATTACCGGCCGTGCTGGGCGCGTTTGACGCATTAAATGCGATCGACCTGACCCGCATGCGCGCCCACCTGCGCAAGGTGCTGCCCGACGCCATCCGCACCCATCTCACCAGCCTGGCGTACCCCGGCGTCGAAACCACCCCGGGCGTCACCAGCGAGGCGCGCGCGGTCCACGCGGCCACCGAACTCATCGAGGCGGTGGACGGATTTTTCGCACGGTCACTCGTGGTCCAGAGTCTCACCGACGATGAGCGGAGGGAAATGTGGCGCGGCATGGTGTTGACGCGCGCGGTGGACAATCGGCTCAAACAGTTTTTCTCCGGTGGGGAAGTGCGTTACGGCGCCGCGTCCTTTCAGGGCAAAGGCTTCCGCTCCCTGGGCCAGGAAGCCATTTACGCCGCGCCGCTGCGCTTCAAGCGTGGGGCCGAATGGCGGTCCGAGCAGGGCGAGTGGCGCGGGGATGTGGTCGCGCCGCTGATTCGCGACCTCGGCGCCGCGCTGGCGATGCGGGGCGATGGCGACGCGGTGCGTGCGGTGTTGAGCGCACAGATGGGCAAGGCCGGTCCGCCGATGAACGGGCGCGATCTGCACGTCGGGGATTTTTCCTGGGGGGTGTTGCCCGCATCGGCCCCGCTGTCGATCAGCACGTTGACGGCAGCCGGGATGGGGTTTGCGTTTGCGCAGACCAACGCCCAGCGCATCGCGGTGTCGTTCATCGGCGAGGGCGGATCCTCACTCGGCGAATGGCACGAGGCGATTAACCTGTGTGCTGCGCGGCGTCTGCCTGTGGTGTTCTGTCTGCAGAACAATCAAACGGCGTTGTCGACACCCGTGGCCGACCAGTCCGCCGTGCGTGTGTTTGCCGACAAGGCGATCGGCTACGGGATTGCCGGCATCACCATCGACGGCACCGATCCCGAAGCGGTGATGGCCGCGTTTACGTGGGCGGCCGATCGCGCCCGCGCCGGTCAGGGGCCCGCGCTCCTCGAACTGGTCACGATGCGGATGTGTGGTCATGCCCATCACGACGACATGTTGTACCTGGGCAAAGACCCCCATCCCGGGTGGGACTATCCCGCGCTCACGCCCCAAGGGTACGCCAATCCAGAACTGTACGCCTTCTGGAGCGAGCGCGATCCGATCAAACGGTACGCCCAGCGACTGATCGCCCGCGGTGTGATGACCGGTGAGGACGAGGTCCGGATCAAGGCAGAGATCGAAGCCCTTGTCGACAATGAAGCCCAGGCCGTGATCGCGGCGCCGTGGCCCGATGCCGCGCAGGTCACGGTCGGTGTCTTCAAGGACGACCCCGTCGATCGTCGCCGCATCGAGGTGCTCGATCCGGACGTGCGGCGTGCGCGCCAGCCATCGACCACGCCGCTCATCGTCGAGGACGCGCCGGCGTTTGACCGCAAGGGCACGACGTTTCTCGAAGCGGTGATGATGGGGGTGGGCGACGCACTTGCCGCAGACCCGCGGACGTTTGTGTTCGGCCAAGACTGCGGCGGGCACTACGGCAATGCGTTCCTGCTGCTCCGCCCGCTGCTCAAGGACTACGGCGACCGCATTCTGAATGCGCCGCTGGCCGAGGGCGCTGTGCTCGGCGCCTGTGTGGGTGCCGCACTGGCGGGGCTGCGACCGATCGGCGAGATTCAGTTCAACGATTTTGTCGCGACGGGGTTTAATCAACTCGTCAACAACGCCGCGAAGATTCGGTACCGCTGGGGCGGCGAGGTGCCGATGGTGGTGCGGATGCCGTGGGGCGGGCTGCGACACGCCGGGCCCTATCATTCACAGAACACCGAACCGTGGTTTTACCGCACGCCCGGCTTGAAGATCGTGTGTCCGTCCACGCCACACGATGCGCGCGCGAT
The DNA here is from genome assembly GCA_964479175.1 of uncultured Solibacteraceae bacterium. Lineage (GTDB taxonomy): Bacteria > Acidobacteriota > Vicinamibacteria > Vicinamibacterales > SCN-69-37 > SYFT01. Next base: position 3,639 of record CAYZLT010000364.1, read on the forward strand.
GATGGCGGCGGCGGTCGCGGATCCTGACCCCGTGCTCTACTACGAACACATTGCGCTCTATCGCGATCCCCGCGTGAAGCAGTGGCTCGACCCCGCCGCGCCTGCGCCGGTGCCCATTGGACGCGCGGCCCTGCGACGCGCGGGCAAGGACCTGGCGATTATTTCGTATGGCGCCTACGTCCACGTGGGCCTCAGAGTGGCCGAGCGGCTCGCGGCTGATGGCATCGAGG
>CAYZLT010000365.1:0-3865 GCA_964479175.1 uncultured Solibacteraceae bacterium
AGGTGACGCTCTCGGTGGCCGGCAAAGAAGTCGGCTCCGAGATGTTCAACGTCATCGAGGACACCTGGTTGAACGAAAAGTGAGAGAAGACGTGAGTCGAGGTCCCGGGGTCCCGAACCCCGGGACTTCGGGACTTCGGTTCGGCCTCTCTCAGCGAACGATGTGCAGAATGATGTCCGCGATCAGAAACGTGTCCGGTCTGTAGATGACGACGTGTTCATCGACGATGCCGTAGCGATAGCCGGAGGGAAGCGGCCGCAACTGATCGAGCAGTGTGGGAGGGAATGGCCGGATCTTCTTCTGCAGCCCTGGGGGCAACGTCCCGTTTCGCCGAAGCTGTTTTTCAAGTCCGGGCGGCAGGTCCTCGCCACGTTTGGCGAGTCCGGGCGGCAACCCGGCGGTGTAGTGCCGGAGGACGATCTCTCGATCTCGCTCGAGAAAGTGGTGCTGGACCACCTTTTCTTCAGCCTTTACTTTTTCCTTGCCCTGGCCCTGCCCTCGTCCCCGGCCTTGCGCTGACGCTGAATCAGCCGCGAGCGGTCCACACAACACACCAGTGATGAGCGCGATGACGCCGATTTTGAGTCGCATGCATCCACTGTGCGCCCGCCGCCCCGGCCACGCTGTACCCTTGCGCACAACACTCCGCACTCCGCACTCCGCACCCCGCACCCCTGACTGTCAGAGCGCGGTCTCTCCCGGCTGCAGTTCGAGCACGTCGATGTTGGTGCCGGCAAGATGTGCCTTGAGCATGGTCGGGGTGCCCGTCAGCAGTGGGAATGTTCCCCAGTGCATGGGCACCACCTGGCGGACGCCGAGCCACTTTGCGGCGATGGCGGCGGTGTCTGGCCCCATCGTGTAGTGATCGCCGATCGGGAGGAACGCGATCTCCGGTGCGTAGACCTCCGCGATCATCTTCATGTCGCCGAAGAGCGCCGTGTCACCGGCGTAGTAGATCGTCGGCATCCCTGTCTGGCGCAGGATAAAACCCGCGGCACCTCCCAGATACACGATGCGCTCGCCGTCCATCGTGCTGCCGGAATGCACCGCGTTGGTCATGGTCACGGTCACACCGGCCACCTCCTGCGTGCCTCCGATACCCATGTCGCGCACATTCTGAAGACCCTTGTGCCCGAGGTACTGCCCTATCTCAAACAAACACACCACCGGCGCGCCGGACTCGCGGGCCACCTGCACCGTGTCCCCAAGGTGATCCCCATGGCCGTGGGACAATAGGATGAGGTCGAGCGGCTGGACCGACGCCGATTTCGCCCATTCGGGTGGACAGGAGGGATTGCCCAGCCACGGGTCGCACACAATGCGTGTTCCCGCAGGAGTTTCCAGGAGAAACGCGGAGTGCCCAAGCCACGTGATCTGCAGGTTCGCCATCGGGCCAGTATACTGATCAGTGCGGAGTGCGGAGTGCGGAGTGCGGAGTGCGGAGTGCGGTTTGATGCCTACATTTGATTTGCCCCTGATTCGTGGCCGCCACCAGCGGCACACACCGCTCGCCAAGACCCAGAAGCCCGAGTGGTTAAAAGTGCGGGCCCCCGGCTCGGAAAACTACCTGCGCATCAAGTCGCTCATGCGTGACCTTGACTTGCACACGGTGTGCGAAGAGGCCCACTGCCCCAACATCGGCGAGTGCTGGCACCATGGCACGGCGACGTTCATGATCATGGGCGACACGTGCACCCGCGCGTGCACCTACTGCAACGTCAATCACGGGACGCCCGAAAAACTCGACACGAACGAACCTCACAAACTCGCGCATGCGGTCGACACCATGGCGCTGGAGTACGTGGTGGTCACGTCGGTGGATCGCGACGACTTGCCCGACTTCGGTGCGGGACACTTCGCCGAGACGATCCGCGCGATCCACGCGAAACGTCCGCAGTGCCAGGTCGAAGTACTGATCCCTGACTTTCAGGGCCAGGAAGCGCCGCTGCGTGCAGTGCTCGACGCGCAGCCAAACATCCTGAACCACAACATGGAGACGGTGCCGCGCCTGTATCGTGTGGCCCGGCCGGGCGGCAAATACGATCGGGCGCTGCAACTGCTTGAGCGCGCGCGTCAGTGGGCCCCGACAATCCCCACCAAGACAGGCCTGATGGTGGGATTGGGCGAAACACCCGACGAGGTGATCGACGTCCTCAAGGATCTCCGCGCGATCGACACACAGATTCTGACCATCGGCCAGTACTTGCGTCCATCACTCGCCCACATCCCCATGGATCGCTACTACACACCAGACGAGTTCAAGGAATTCAAGCGCATCGCGCTGGAACTTGGCTTCGGGCACGTCGAATCCGGGCCGCTCGTGCGCTCGTCGTACCACGCCCACGAACAGACCAAATCATTTGAAAGGAACTCACAATGAGGCAATGAGGCAATGAGGCAATGAGGCAATGCTCTTCAGTGGCCCATTGGCCCATTGGCATGGCCCATTCCCCCCGTTGCTCCCTGTGACGAACGTTGTTGCGTGTACCCGATACCCGCGGTTGTTCGCGGGTGATGAAGCGCCGGGATCGAGACACTGGACGGCGGCGATTGACGATGCTGCCGTCGTCGTCACAGTTAAAATCGATGGAACCCGGCGTGGAGGCCTCGGAACCGGCACGACTCATGCACCTGTTCTTTCCATGGAGAAAGAACAATGACAGAACTGGGGGAACGAGTGGCGAATCTTGACGCACGCCTCGACGCTAACGGGCAGGACCTGGCCGGTATTCGCGACGCAGTCCATCGACTCGATGACAAGGTGGAGGCACGGTTCCTCAGTCTCGAAGGACGAATGGCTGCCGGGTTCGCCGAACTGCGCACCGAGATGCACGCCAACTTTCGATGGGTCATCGGCGGCATCCGTGGTGCGGTGGCCGCGGTGCTGTTGTCCATCCTGACGCAGATTTTCACGGGCTGAGTCCGCCGGTCGCATGCGCTCTGCCCTGCTGATACTGATCGCTGCTGTCTCTGCGTGGCCGACGGCCACCCAGGCACCGTCACCACTACTCACTCCAGCCGCGCTGAACGCCACCGCGCCGGCGGAGTTCATGGCCACGGTGAGCACGTCGGTCGGAACGTTCGTGATTCGCGTCCTTCGTGAGTGGGCGCCCAACGGGGCGGACCGCTTCTACAACCTCGCCAAACATGGCTACTACGATCAGAACCGGTTCTTCCGGGTGATCCCGAAGTTCATGGCCCAGGTGGGCATCCACGGTGACCCGGCGATCGCCAACGCGTGGAAGGACGCGACGATTCCATCCGACCGTCCGCTGCTCAGCAACATGCGCGGGCGCGTGACATTCGCGAAGGGCACACTCGCCTCCTCACGCACGACGCAGTTCTTTATTAATTTCGGCGACAACTCGCGCCTCGACATCGACGGCTTCGCCCCGTTCGGCGAAATCATCACCAGCATGGTCCTCGTCGAACGCATCTACAGCGAATACGGTGAGGGCCCCGACCAGGGTGCCATCGTTGCCAACGGCAACCCGTTCCTCATCCGCAACTTCCCCCGCATGGACTACATTCGCGGCATTGCCATCTCGCAGCAGTGAGGCAATGGGGCATTGGCTCATTGCTCCATTGCCTCATTAACAACGGCGCGATGGTCAGGCGCGCAGCACCGCCGCCGGGTCGACACGCGCAGCGCGCCACGCGGGCACCAGACACGCGAGCACCGGACGGATCGCAATCTCGGCGCCACACGATCCGATCCGGGCCCGGTCGTCGGCTTTGAGCGCGCGGACAAAATGAAACGCCCCGTCACGCATGCGGAGGAAGCGCCGCACCACGCTCCCGCTCATGTCGATCGTAAGCGTTCGACCAACCCCATCTTGATGTGATTCCCGTTCGGCGCCACGCT
>CAYZLT010000366.1:0-3830 GCA_964479175.1 uncultured Solibacteraceae bacterium
CCAAGAAGCGTGCAAAGCTGAAGGCCGTGGTGATGGACCGCGAGACGCCGATCGCGCGCATTGTGCCGTTCCGGCAGGCGCCTGTGTCGGCCCGCACGGGCACAAAAAAGGCGGCCGACACCGATCGGCAGACGCTGCAGGTGATGGTGGAGCGCGGCGTGTTGACGCATGCAGGTGACGCGGATCAGACGGCCGCATGGCTGAAGGCACGCACGGCAGCCACGGTGCCGACCGGCACCGCGTCGCTCTCGGACGTGTTCCTGCAGATGCGTGACGAGGAGCGCTGGTGAGGTTTTGGGATACGTCGGCACTCCTGCCGTTGTTTGTGGACGAACCCACCACGGACGAGTGCCGGGCGCTTCTCTCCTCCGATCCGGTAATCATCGTCTGGGAGGCCACCCACATCGAGTTGCTCTCAGCGATTGCACGTTGTCGTCGGCACTCGTCAGGGCTCGACGATCTGCTCGCGACGGTCCGACATGACGTGATGGAGCGCTGGCCAACGTGGGCGCGCGTCTCGGACTGGCCGAAGGTGTCGACACGCGCGCAGCGACTGGTGAATCTGCACCCGCTCAAGTCAGCCGATGCGCTGCAGCTCGCTGCGGCGCTGACGGTGACAGAGGATCAGCCGCACCGCCTGCCGTTTGTGACTCGAGATCGCACGCTTGCACACGCAGCGCAGTTGGAGGGTTTTCCCGTCATCACGCCCGGGTCTTAGTCACGCGCCGATGCGGACCAACGCGCGATCGAGGGCCTGCTCGAGGGCGGGAGGGGTCAGACCATCCGCCCACTTGCCGATCGCCAGGCGCGTCGGTTGCTCAGTCTCGCGTGGCGATATGAACGTGGGGGCGCCATTGAGCGGATTAAATTCGATCCACCCGTGCCAGGCTCCACGCGGTGTCGACAGCGCGCACGCGCGGGCTTTGCAATTGACCCCATTGCGCCCAGCCACCGGGTTGGGAAACTCCGCGACGATCACGGCCATACCACCATTCCTCCACCCGGCTACACTGCAAGGCCGCAGCCACATGATGGAGTAATCGACAAGTCCAACATGCTCTGCATGTTGCAGGGTACCGTTCCGCCTCGATGGCGGGTCTGGACAGACGGTCCGTTACGAATCTGCCGAACGCCCTACAACTTCTGTCATTCCCGACGGCGCTTGAGCACCACCCACCCGTCCACATCAAACACCGTCGCAAAACCCCAGGCCGCGTACTGCGCGCGGAGTCCACTGACCTCGCCCTCACGCTCAGCGGCAATCGGATGCGACAGCACCACCACATCCACGTCCTGGCGGGGAGTGAAATGGCGGCCCAGTGGATACAGCCCGGCTCGGGGCGAGACCTGCGCCAGCACCTCGTGCAGTGCAGCCACCGAGTCCTCGGACCCGACCAACGCCAGCGCCCGCAGCGCGGTCTGGCGCCAGGCCGGCATCGTGTAGGTATCCGGCATCAGCAGTTGTCCCAGCGGCAAGCCGCGAGGGGCCACCAGAGTCAGCACCAACACTACGCAGCCCACCGCCGACAGCACAGCTTCACTCCGCGACGATTCGGGGAGGCGATCCTGAAGCCGACGCAGGCCGTCACCTGCCGCCATGACCAGCACCGGCGCAAGCGGTGCCGAGTAGTAGTCACCCGGCCCCCATAACATTCCTGACTCCGACAGCAACCGCGAGGCTGCGACGGGAATCCCGAGCAACGCCACGGGAGAAAACGCCGGCAGCAGCGCAAGCGGCCCGAGCCACGCGAGCCAGGATCGGACCTTCGCCTCGTCATCAAACAACGCGAGGGGGATGCGCCACGGTTCCTGCAGCATCCACTGGTAGTCGGCCCAGAACACGCCGCCCTGCGGCGCACCGATCGCCGGGAAGATGATCCACAACACCGCGGCCATGGCAGCGATCGCATACACCACCAGCCCCGCTCCGTGCCGACGTTCCCCCTGCACCATCGTCATGATTCCGAATGCCGCGATCATGGGGATGAGATCCTCCTTGACCAGCGACATCGCGACACACGCGGCCCAGAGCCACGCCCATCGCCGCCGACTCAGCGCCAGCACGGCGACCGCGATCACGAGCGGCGCCAGAGCCAACTCATGCACATCCCGCTCAGCCGTCAACTGCAACGGCCAGAACGACCCATACACACACGTGAAGATCAGTGCCGTGCGCGCAGGCAACCGATCGCGCAGGAACGCATGCACCGGCCAGATGGACGCCGCAAGGACCACAGCTTGCGCGACGATCAGCGACTCCGACGACGCCGACAGCCAGAACACCGGCGCGAACACCATGATCGCCGGCGAAAAATGCTCCATGAACGGATGGGCCAGGGACCGAATGGTGTCGGGACCAATCTCGAAGCGGCTGAAGTACCAAATCGCCTGCGTGAAGATCACCAGGTCAAACGGACCACTGGCAAACTTCCAGTGCGGGATCAGCCCAATCAGCGCATACGCGCCACCGAACGCCGTGGCGACGATCGCGACGCGCGCGCGCGCGGCGCGCGATCTCACATCGTCACCCGGCCTGCGCCCGGATCCGCGCGCACCACAATCGTGGAGTGGATGACCTGATCGCCGACTGTCAGCTTCACCCGATAGGTACCGGGTCCGGCCGCTGCGGCACCGGCGGCTGCAGGCGGTGCGCCACCCGCACGTCCACCACCTCCGGCACGACCGCCGCGGCCCCCTCCGCCACCACCCGCGCCAGGCGTGGCAAACGACAGCGGCCAGAAGTAGCGGTTGATGCCCTGGACGACGGGAATGTCCGCGGTGAAGGTGCGCGTCCCGTCAGCACTCGTGATTTCAATCTTCGCCGGCGCGGACGGCTCATGTCCGACGTAGAAGGTGACGGTCGCGGAGTTCTGAATTTCGGTCGGCGAGTTCAGCGGCTCGCGCTGCGACATCGTGAGCGGGTTGCGTCCCTGGAAGATCAGATGGCCACGCGTCGCACCTCGGCTGACCGCCTTCCACATTGTCGCCACACGATTACTGAACGCGTGCGCGTTCGACGCCAGCACGGTCGGCGTGAGCTGCTGCAGCGGCGTGATGTCGTCGAGGATCCACAGGCTGCGTCCGTGCGTGCCTGCGACAAGGTCATTGTCACGCGGATGAATGACGAGGTCGTGCACGGCCACCGTGGGCATGCCGGTCATCATTTTGTGCCACGCACCACCACCATCGACGGATGCATACACGCCAAACTCAGTGCCCACAAACAGGAGGTTGGGGTTCTTCAGATCTTCCTTGACGACGTAGACCGGATCACGCTGTGGCAGATTCGCGGTGATGTTCGTCCACGTCGCACCAAAGTCTGTGGTCTTGAACACGTAGGGTTTGAAGTTGCCGGTGCGGTGCGCGTCGAAGGAGACGTAGACCGTCCCTGCATCGAAGTGTGATGGCTCCACACGGCTGACCCACGTACGCTCCGGCACCTGTGTGGTCGGAATCCTGTCGCGCACGTTGGTCCATGTCACGCCGCCATCGCGGGTCAGCTGCACGTTGCCATCGTCAGTGCCCGCCCAGATGACGCCCGGGCGGACTGGCGACTCGACCACGGTGATGAGTGTCGCGTGGGTCTCAGCCCCACCTCGTTCACCCATGAATCCGGCGGGGGCTGGCGTCGTGTAGTCGGGATCCTTGGTGGACAGGTCCGGGCTGATGATCGACCAGCTCTCTCCTCGATCGGTCGAGCGCATCAGGTAGTTGCCACCCAGGTACAGAATCTTGGAATCGTGCGGGGAAAGAATCAGCGGCGAGCTCCAGTTGTAGCGGAATCGCGGCGCCGCTCCCTCTCGCGCGGTCACTTCGTCAAAGTTCAGGAT
>CAYZLT010000367.1:0-3824 GCA_964479175.1 uncultured Solibacteraceae bacterium
AAGCCGGCGGGTTCGTGGTACGGCAGCGGGTGGAGGAGCACGGCCGACACGGCGCTGAACACGGTGGTCGTCGCACCAATGCCGAGTGCAAAGGCCAGAATCGCCGCGATCGTGGTGGCGGGATAACGCCGCCACGCACGCAAGGCATACGTCAGGTCGAGCCGGAGGCTGTCCACACTGCAGACGCTACCGGGCAAATAAGAAGGAATTATGAAGACACGAATTCGGCCGCGCGCTCCCCGATCATCACACACGCAGCGTGGGTCTGGCAGTTGACCACGGTCGGCATGACCGAGGCATCGGCGACTCGAAGCCCGTCGATCCCGCGCACCCGCAGTTGTGTGTCAACGACCGCCTCACGTCCGGTGCCCATCCGGCAGGTGCCGCCAGGGTGGTAGATCGTGGACGCGGTGCGGCGAATGAAGGACTGCAGCTGATCGGCCGACACATCCGACTCAAGCGGATCCGCTGCGGTGCCGCGCAACCGTTCGTAGCCGCGAGTGTGTGCGATCGCCCGGGCAAGGCGTACGCCCTCGACGGCGGCGGCCATGTCGCGTGCATCCGAAAAATACCCCGCGTGAATCATCGGTGCGGCCAGGGGATCGGCCGACCGCAAACGGATTGACCCGCGACTGTGCGGCCGGCTCACAACCACCGAAAACGCAATCGTCGAATCGGGCGCACTCAGGCCACGTCCGACGTAAAACTGCAGATCCGGCGCCCCCTTGTTCACACCCGAATGTGTCAAGAGACCGGCCGACACCGACGACCCCGGCAACGTCGTCAGACCATTCCACCGCAGACCAATGCGGGGGTGGTCGTGAAGGTTGGCGCCAACGCCAGGCAGATCAAGCACAACCGGTATCCCGTGTGCGCGGAGGTGCTCCGCGGGTCCGAGGCCGGAGAGCATCAGGATCTTCGGCGACGCGATGGCACCGGCGGACACGATGACCTCGCGGTTCACGTGGACGCGCTCAAGAACCAGCGCCACGCCGGGTTTGTCACCGCCGCGAAGGTACTCAACACCGGTGACGCGCGTGCCCGTGAACAACAGCCGCCGTACCTGACTCCACGCGCGGACGGTCAGATTGGGTCGCTGCAGGATCGGCGTCAGATAGCCGTCCGCCGCCGAGTGACGCCGGCCCTCCTTGAGGTTCTTCTGATAAAACCCCGCGCCGTTCTCCTGCTCTGAGCCGTTGAAGTCCCACTTCGGATCAGCGGAGAATCCGAGGTCCTGCGCGCCGGCGAGGAACGCCTCGTGAGCGGCATGTGGATCGGCCGTATCACTGACGACGACGGGACCGCCGACACCGTGAAATGGTGACGCACCGCGAGAGTTGTCTTCGGACTTCACGAAGTACGGCAACACCTCGCGGTAGCTCCACGTCGGCCCGACCTCCAGCGCCCACCCATCGAAGTCCAACTGGTGCCCACGCACATACGCCGCTGCGCTGATCGCACTCGATCCGCCATAGGTCTTGCCTCTGGGCCAGCGAATCGATCGGCCTCCTAGACCCGGCTCCGGTTCCGTGGCGTCGTTCCAATCCACCGCTGAACCAGCGAGCGACGTCCACTGCCCGATCACTGGAATCAGAGGGTTGGTATCAGGTCCACCCGCTTCGAGTAGGAGGACCCGCACCTGGGGATCGGCGGTGAGTCGGTTGACGACCACACATCCACTCGACCCTGCGCCGATGACGACAAAGTCAAAGTCGTCATCCGCACGCAACGTAGCGCGGGGTGCAAAAGCGGCGACGGCGCCGAGGGCAAGGGTGGACTTGATGAATGTACGTCGTGACGTCAACGTTCACTCCGTTGCGGTTTTCAGCTCGACCTCAAGGCCACCGGTGACCGGTCGCTGGAAGACCAGTTGCAGATGAAAGCGGTGGCACACCTCGTGGACGACCGCGAGGCCAAGGCCGATATCGCCCCGCAGGTCGGCCCCGCGCCCTTCATCACCACGGAACCGGCGCACGGCGTTGAGTTTGCGCACGTCTGGATCGGTGAGGTTTGGTCCGGTATCGGACACGCGCAGTGAAAAGTCCCGTCCCGCGCCCTTGCGCAGTTCCACCGTGATTCGCCCACCGGCGGGCTCGCGATCCATCGCAAACATGAAGATGTTGCGAAGCGCCTGAGCCAGAAACAGCGCCTCCCCCTGGAGCAACACTCCGGGATCCAGTCGCTGGAGATCGATCGCCACGCGTCGAAGTGAGGCGAGGTGCGCAAACTCGCGGGCTACGGTCGTCACGACACCACCCACATCCACGGGCGCCGGTGGCCGCGTCGCTGAATCACGCAGGTGCGCGCCGACCACCACATTGCTCAGGCGCAACGCTTCTTCAACGATGCGCGCATAGTCCGCGGATGTCATCGCTGACTGGAGCAACGCGTCGGTATCGGCCGTGATGTAGTTCAGGAAACGGCGCTGGTCCCCGTCGCGATCCCGAAGGTCGGTCTGCAGACGGCTGATGTCGAGCGCGGCCTCGTTAAACGCAAAGCCAAGTTGACTGAGTTCATCCCGCCCACGCACGGATGCCGGCTCGCGATACTCCGTCCGCGCCGACGCGCGCATCTGCGATCCCACACGACGGATGCGACCATACACCGGCCACGCCACCAGCATCGTCACCACAAACGCGCCGAACGTGAACGCGCTGAAGAGAATCGCCCGCTGGTGCCCCTGATTCGGTTCGGGGTGCATCCGGAACAACAGCACCGCGCAGGGCCCATCCCAACGGGTGGCAATCGCCGTCTGCGCGCCGGTGCCCTCGCCGGTCTCGAACGTTTCAGTGATCGTGAGTTCGCCCGCACGCAACAAGGCCCGCATGGTCGCACTCAACCGCGGTGCCGCAGTGCTTTGTCCGATGTATTCGATGTCGTACGCAAAGAACTCAACCGGACGTGGATTCGAGTCCGGCCGTGGGGCCAGGACATCCGCGTCGGGGTTCGTCATCATTTCTGCGGACGGCGCGTTCTCGCGCGGGCCCGCGAGAAACCACTTGGGATTGGCCTCACACCGCGCACGAATCAAGTCCGTCTGGAACGAGGCCGCCATCCACTCGACGGCCCGCGCCCGATCGCGGGCACGCACCAGCTCGACGCCCCACAGCGCCAGTGTCGCCGCCGCCAGAGACAGCAACAGCGCGACAAGAAGCAATCGTCTCAGGAGCATCTGGGCATCGAATACGTCTGGCGCGGCAGAGGTGTTACCCCACCACGGCGGTTACCCAAGCGTCCTCCACAAATACCAGCTCGCAATGGACCGATAGGGTTGCCACACTTTTGCCGCACGTTCCATCGTCCGCACCGACGGCCGACTCTTCATCTCCAGCACATTCTGGAAGCCCTTGACGATGCCGAGGTCGCCGGTGGGGAGGATGTCCTGGCGATGGAGGCTGAACATGAGGAACATCTGAGCCGTCCAGCGGCCGAAACCCTTGACCGCCACGATGGCCTCGATGACCTCATCGTCGGTGAGGGTTTCGAGGTGTGCGAGGTCCAGGCGACCGTCGATGACCCGCTCCGCCAGGTCGCGCAGATACGCCGCTTTCTGGCCGCTCAGGCCCGCCGTTCGCAGGTCAGGCACAGGAATCGCCAACAACGCCGCGGGCGTGAGCCTGGGCATCAAGGCCAACACCCGTCCGCGGATGGTGGCGGCGGCTTTGGTTGAAAGCTGCTGTGAAATCACGGCGCTGACCAGCGCGTCAAATGGGTCCCGCTCCCCAAAATTCGGACGCTGGCGGCCAGTCCGCTTGATCACGTCAACCAGTCGCGGGTCCGTTCGCATGAGGAACCGGCGTGCCGTTTCGAACACCTCGGCGGGG
>CAYZLT010000368.1:0-3113 GCA_964479175.1 uncultured Solibacteraceae bacterium
GCCCTCGCCACGGCGCTCAGCACCGCATCAGGTGCCGACATGGGCGATGATGCCGCCGACGATGTCGGGATTGACCGATTCCTGAATGCGGACGTCGGCACCTGATGCGGTGCTGAGCGCCGTGGCGAGGGCGGCGCGCTGGGCGTCTGGCATCGGCGTCGCGGTGACGATCTGCGCGTCCATGATTTTCTGATGGGTCATCACGCGTGCGGTGAACGCATCGGCCACATCAGCGAGGCTGGCCAGGCGATCACGATCCGCAAGCATCAGCAGCAAGCGGCGCACTTCAACGGTCATGTCTCCGGCGCTGTTGAGCACCTGTTCGAGCACGGCACGTTTCTTCGCAGCGGGCACGGCGGGTGAGGTGAGCACCGCGTTCAATTGGGCGTGGCCTTGCACCAATTCGACAAATGCCTTCAGATCGCGCTCGGCGCGCGAGACATCGCCGGCTGTGTTGACGACTTCAAAAAGGACCGCGGCGTAGCGCCGTGCGGCCGAACGTGCAGTCATGAGCGTTGGGAGCCTCCGCCGGGGTGATCGGCCCCCGGCAAAACAAACATTTATACCATGTACATCGGGTCTCTAGCGAAGCCGGACAAGGCTTCCATCGTCTGAGCGGGCCTGCACGACCCGACCCGGGCGGCTGGAACGCCCGCCGCGCGCTGGACGGCGACAAAATTGTCCGCCTGATCACTGGCCGCAATAGAGAGGAGGCGGCCTGAGGTCTGGGGATCACAACACACGAGGAAACAGTTCGCGCGGGACTCCGGGTTCGACGGCCAGCCGGTCGTAGTGGCGCTGACTTGATCGGCCTCCACACGGCAGATTCTGGAGGGCGAGCTCGACCGCCCCCAGAAGCACGGGCAGAATTGTCGGGGTCGAACGTGAGGGTGACGTGCCAGGCGAGCTCAATTTCTGTCGTATACCCTTAAAGACCGAACCCGGTCACGTCGGTGCAAGCTGAAATTGTGCCCTCGGCTGCGCCCTGGCGACGTCAGAGGCCACTCGATTGAGCACGGTCATGGATGCGAGGCACTGGTGAGTTAACAAGTGGTCGAATGACCAAATGTAGTGGCCAGGACAACGATGCCTGTCCTGAGGGGTTTGGTCAGACTGGCTCAGCCGGTACAGTCGGCGTATTCGGTCAGTCGCTTCGCTTCCATAATCGTCCAAGGGTCACAGGGCTTGCTAGTCCTCGGTTAACAACTCGAAGATTCGCTGGAGTTCGTCTTCGCTCGTGAAGTCGATCTCAATACGTCCCCCTTTGCCCTTGCGGATGATGCGCGCGCGAGTACCCAGCGCGAGCTTGAGTTGATCCTCGGCTGCGCGCGTGTTCGGGTCGATCTTTTTGGGTTCGGGCTTGATGGCGGTCTTGGGTTCCGATTCCCGGCGCACCAATGCTTCGGTCTCGCGCACCGAGAGGCCACGTGCGATCACGTCGCGGCTCACACGGCGTTGAGACGTGTCATCCGGCAGCGAGAGCAATGCGCGCGCGTGGCCCATGGCGAGCGCGCCATCGTTGAGCGCGGCGCGCACTTCGGCCGGGAGGCGGAGCAGGCGCATGTAGTTGGAGATGGTCGCGCGATCCTTGCCGACCTGCGCGGCGATCGCTTCCTGCGACATCTCGAGCTCATCGGTCAGTCGGCGATAGGCCTGTGCTTCTTCGATCGGGCTGAGATTTTCGCGCTGAATATTTTCGATGAGCGCGACCTCGAGCAACTTGTCGTCCGGGACGTCCTTGACGGCGACCGGAACCTTCAACAACCCCGCGCGCTGCGAGGCGCGCCAGCGCCGTTCACCGGCGACAATCTGATAGTGGTCGCCGGCTTTGCGCACCACGATTGGTTGAATCACCCCGTTGGCGCGAATGGACTGCGCGAGTTCTTCCAGCTTCGCGTCGTCGATCTGGAGTCGAGGCTGTTTGGGATTCGGCACCAGGAGATCGATGTCGAGTTCCTGTGCGCGCGGGCGCTCCGAGGGCGTCTGCTGTTCGCGCACCGGTGGTGGTGCCGTATTGGGAATCAGCGCGCTGAGGCCACGGCCGAGGGCGGGACGTTTGGTTGCCATGTTCAGTTCTTCTCCCGCGTCAGGAATTCGCGCGCCAGGGCGACGTACGCCTCGGCGCCTCGCGAGCGCGGGTCATACAGGATGACGGGTTTGCCGTGGCTCGGCGCTTCGCCCAGTCGCACGTTGCGTGGAATGACTGTGGTGAAGACCTTGTCGCCGAAGTACTCGCGAATATTTCCGGCCACCTGCTGACCGAGATTGGTGCGGTCGTCGTACATCGTGAGCAACACCCCTTCGACCTGCAGGCCGGGGTTCAGCGACGTGCGCACGCGTTCGAGGGTCGACACCAGATCGGCGATCCCTTCCAGTGCGAAGTACTCGCAGTTGAGGGGAATCAACACGGTATCGGCGGCGACCAACGCGTTGAGCGTGAGCAAGCCGAGCGATGGGGGAGAGTCGATGAAGACGTAGTCGTATTCGCCGCGCAGCGCGTCGATGAATTTCTTGAGTCGTTTGTCGCGGTCGGGCATGGTCACCAGTTCGATCTCGGCACCGGTGAGGTGGCGATCGGCGGGGACCAGGAAGAGATTCTCGAGCGCGGTGGGCAGGACAAAGTCGCGGGCCACGACGCCGTCGCTGGTCAGGGCGTCATAGATCGTTCCGGCATCGGTCGCCTGGTCCTTCTGGCCGACACCGGAGGTGAGATTTGCCTGCGGGTCCATATCAATGACCAACACGCGCTGGTCGGCGAGGGCCAGCGACGCGGCCAAGTTGATCGCCGTCGTCGTTTTTGCGACGCCGCCCTTTTGATTGGAAACGGCAATCACCTTGGTATGTTTGGTCATATGAACAACAAAAACAATGGCGGTGTTATGTGATCTGGATTCTAACGTACACGGGAGACAACCAGACGCGCATCCCATAAACGGCGAGGCTGTGTTCCACGTGGAACGCAGCCCAGGAAGTAGAGCCCGCCGGGCTACGGAGGGCCTGGATCGGACTTCCTCAGTGTCTGAGGGCCTCCCTGTGAGAAAGGAACAGGAGTCTCCAGGGCCATCCGAAACGTCGAGGCCCGCCGTGCCAGCCAATGCCCCCACCTCCAGTCG
>CAYZLT010000368.1:3213-3812 GCA_964479175.1 uncultured Solibacteraceae bacterium
CAGGCCTTCTCTTATACAGGGAGGCGCCGAGACACGGAGGCTCTGATCAAAGTTCTCAGCGTCTCAGGGCCTCCCTGTGAGAAAAGGAAACATAAGTCTCCAAGGCCATCCGAAACGTCGAGGCCCGCCGTGCCAGCCAATGCCCCCACCTCCAGTCGATGACGCAGGCCTTCTCTTATACAGGGAGGCGCCGAGACACGGAGGCTCTGATCAAAGTTCCCAGCGTCTCAGGGCCTCCCTGTGAGAAAAGGATAATGAGTCTCCAAGACATCCAAACGCCGAGGCCCGACTGAACGCAGAACCACTCAGGTCGAGTCAATCACACCGAATCCATTTTTTCGCAGGAGTCGACGACATTGTTCCACGTGGAACAATCAAATAATTACTAACAAGTCTTTTATTTAGAACAACTTAGCGTTCTTGTTCATCACCACAAGTTGGCTCCCGATGGACGGAAGGAGCACTTCGCTATGTCCGGATGTGAACGGAGGTGCAAATTCCGCCTTGGCGGACATTTCAGTGCCGAACATGAAGAGTCGCCCACCTGGCCGAAGAAACGCCTGGATGGCGTTCAGCAATCTGCCGTCCGGCCGGACGGC
>CAYZLT010000369.1:0-255 GCA_964479175.1 uncultured Solibacteraceae bacterium
GCTTGGCTACATGGCCGGCCCCGAGGAACTCGGGATTGAGTGGAAGGCCGACGTCTTCGCCGTGTGATTGGTGCGGCTTCTACTCAGCGATGGGCACACGTGGCAGAATAGGCCGCATGCGAACCGCTGCGGCTTTCTGTGTAATCGCGCTCACGGGCGTGAGTGTCTGGGGACTCGCCGCCCAGGCCACGTCGACACGACTTGATGCGCAGGCGTCCGCGACAGGAGCCGCGCCGACGCTCGTTACGCAATTTG
>CAYZLT010000369.1:265-3802 GCA_964479175.1 uncultured Solibacteraceae bacterium
ATTTGAGGGGCTCGGCGTGGGTTTTGAAGGCCCACAGGGGCCGTCCAGCGGTCGCAACCCCTCCGACAACAGTCTCGCGGTAGGACCGCGCCATGTGATGGCGTCGGTCAACACGCGCATGGCCGTGTGGGACAAACACGGCAAAGTGCTGTGGGGCGCCGTGCCAAACAACACGGTGTTTGCCGGCTTCGGCGGCGCGTGCGAAGCTCGCAACAACGGCGACACGGTGGTGCGGTACGACCAACTCGCGAATCGCTGGCTGATCGTGATGCCGATCTTCCGGCGCGGCGAGGCCCGACCGGATCAGCCACCGGTGCCGAAGGCGTCTGATCGCGCGATCGTCAGTACTCCCGGCGTCGCTGGGCAACCCGGTCGTGCCGCCCGAATGCCCGTGCCGCCGCCGGCCGCCGCCCCTGCAGCCACTCCCGCTCCCCCGGCCGTACCCGGCGCTCCGGCACCCGCGCCGCCGACAGGTCCTTATTCGATGTGTTACGCCGTCAGCGTGACCGACGACCCGCTCGGTGAGTATTACCGCTATGAATTCCTGCGCCCGCTGTTTCCCGACTATCCACGCCCGGCGGTGTGGCCCGACGGTTACTACGTGCCGACCAGCACCGGTGATAACGTCATTGAAAAACACGCGTGTGTCGTAGACCGTCAACGCATGCTCCGTGGAGAGCCGGCCACCGAACAGTGCCTCATCGTCGACGGGGTCAACTTCCTCAACAATGCCGATCTCGACGGCACGCGCCTGCCGCCAGCCGGTGCGCCCAATCCGATGCTTGCCACCGGAGGGTCACAGCTCAAAGGTGATGTGGACGACGATGGCGTGTATGTGTGGAATTTCCACGTCGACTGGCAGGACCCGTCGAAGACGAGACTGACACCGGTCGCGAAGATTCCCGTGGAGCCCTACCAATATCTGTGTGGCGGGCAGCTGACCAGGTGTGTGCCGCAGCCCGGCACCGACATGCGGCTCGATGCACAAGGCGACAAGTTGATGGCGCGTGTGGTGTATCGCAACGTATCGAGCGGCGGTGTGACGCACGAGTCGGTGGTGGCTGTGCACTCGGTGAATAGCGAGGCGGGCGCCGGTGGTGTGCGGTGGTACGAGTTCCGGATCAATCAGGACCGCACGCTCCGTCTTCACCAACAGGGGACACACGCGCCGGATGGCTTCTATCGGTGGATGGCCAGTCCCGCGATGGATCGTTTCGGCAACATCGGGATCGGGTACTCGTTCGGCGGCACCCCACACTTTGCGGGCCAGAGGTTTGCCGGCCGGCGTCCCACCGATCCACTTGGCACACTCGGATTGCGTGAAGTGGTGCTCGCCACCGGAGAGGCTGCACAGACGTACGGCCTCCGATGGGAGGACTACACGCAGACGGCCATCGACCCTGTCGACGACTGCACGATCTGGTATGTCGGCGACTATTACCGCAAGGGCGCGGAGAACTACTCTTCGCGCATTGGCGCGTTCCGCATGCCACCCTGTGGCGAGCCCATCAGACGATAACGAAAGGTCCCCATGCCCCATCCTTCCCTACGACCTCTGCTGATCCTGATTCTTGTCGCGGCGACGTGTCTGCCGGTGGCGGCCGACAAGCCGCTGTTCACCGCCGTCTTCACCGCGGCCGAGTTCAGTGCGCGGCGGGCCAAAGTGATGGCCGCGATCGGCGATGGTGTCGCCATCGTGGCCGGTGCGACGGAACCGGCGGCGTATACGAAGTTTCAGCAGGGCAAACAGTTTTTTTATCTGTCGGGCGTGGAAGTGCCACGCGCGATTCTGTTGATGGATGGGCGGACAAAAACCACGACGTTGTTTCTACCCGCGCGCACGCCGGCCTCGGACCGATCGGAAGGGCCGCTGCTGGCTCCAGACGACCAGGCACGGGTGCTCACGGGCATCGAACGGGTCGTGGACCGCGTGTTGTTCGACGAGGCGGTCAAGGCGATCTCAGCCGAAGGACGCCCGATCTACTTCCCGTATCGCAGTGAATCACTGGGGGCCGCGGCGCCCGACAGAATTTCTGCGCACGAGCGTGCGGTCGCGGCCGATCCGTGGGACGGCCGAGCGTCGAAGGACGCGGTGTTTCGCGAGAAGCTGCGGGCGGCGGCACCGAACTCGGAGATCGTGAATCTGGATCCGATTGTGGACCGCCTCCGCGAGATCAAGAGTCCGGCCGAGATCACCCTCATGCGCGAAACAACCCGGCTGGCGAACCTGGCCATTCTCGAGTCGATGAAATCGGCCGAGGTCGGGATGTTCGAGTACGAGATTGAGGCGATCGGCGACTACATCTTCAAACGGCACAACGCGCAGGGCATCGGGTATTACGCGCTGGTGGCCACAGGCACCAACTCGTTCTGGCCCCACTACCACGCGGCGCAGAGTCGGCTGGCCGACGGTGACCTGGTACTGATGGACTACGCGCCGGACGTGTCCTACTACACCACCGATGTGACCCGCATGTTCCCCGCCAACGGGACGTTTTCGCCGCGGCAACGCGAGATGTACGGCATCTACCTGAAGCTGTATCAGGCCCTCATGACGTCGATTCGCCCTGGACCAGCGGAACCGTCGATCGCCGAGGCCCACAAAAAAATGGTGCAGATTCTTGAGTCGTTCGTGTTCGCCGACCCAAGCGTCAAAGCTGCCGCCACCCGCTTCGTGGAGGGGTACGCGCGACCCCGCCGCTCGTTTGGCCACTGGCTCGGGATGGAAGCGCACGATGTGGCCGGCGGCGTGTTTGACGGCAACTACCGTCCCGGCATGTTGCTCACCATCGAACCCGCGCTCACGATTCCAGAGGAACGCATCTACATCCGCCTGGAGGATGCCATCCTCATCACCGAGACCGGCTACGAAAATTTGTCGGCATCCTTGCCGGTGGAAATTGCCGACATCGAACGTGTGATGAAGGAGCCGGGCCTGGCCAATCTCTGGAAGGTGGCAAAGTAACAACGCGTCGTCAGCGCGGCAGCCGGAGCGTGGCGGTGACGGGAAAGTGATCGGACGGCAGCCGTCCGTCCTTCGCGGTGCGGAGAATCGCCGCCTTTAGTACCTCGACACCAGGCGTCACGAGCACGTAGTCAATCTTGTCGCCCGTGGTGCGCGTCGCGTCAAAACCCGTGAACGTGCCGACCTGCGTCGCAGCAGGGTGCAGGCGCCGAAACGTCTCCACCAGCAGTGGAGTGGTGCTTCCAACGAGAACCGGCAGCGCGGGGTTGTTTTCGCCCACGTTGAAGTCGCCCGTGACGATGACCGGTTCAGCGGGATTGGCTCTCGCGCGAATCCGTTCGGCCAGCAACGCGGTGCTCCGCTCGCGCGAAGGCTGCGACTGGTGGTCGAGGTGGACGTTGAACACCCAGAACGCGCCGCCCTGCCGATCGATCAGCCTCGCCCAGGTGCAGATGCGCGTGATCGTGTTGCCCCACGAGCGGGAGGCGACCACTGACGGCGTGTCGGAGAACCAGAACGTCCCCGACTCGGCCACATGAAACCGGTCACTTCGGTACAGGATCGCCGCGTAT